>JAITEL010000003.1 GCA_031282065.1 Treponema sp. | reverse complement strand
TCAGCAATTTTACTTTTACAAGATTTATGATAAAAAGAGGGATGGGACGGGGAATATTAGCGGCACAGTTGAGCCGGTTTGACGAAATTGGGGAACTGACCGAAAAAAAATCGGCATGGAAGCGGCGGGAGGGGTTCAATTTAACCTACACCTTTGCCGATGCGATAAAAAGCGCGTTCGGGATATTTCTGTTTCAACATCTGTCCATGCTGGGCTATCAGGAATCCTTGGAACGTGGGAATCAGAGGAAGAACGCGGAAAACATCCTGAACGTGAAGGAAATACCGTGCAATAACCAGATAACCCGGCTGGTGGATGAAGTAGAGCCTGAAGGGTTTGATGAAAACTTCAAGCGGGGTATAGAACAGGCGGACAGATATGGGGTATTGGACCAGTACCGGGTTCTGGACGGGGGAGTTCTGATAGCGGTGGACGGGGTATGGTTTCAATCATCGGAAAGAGAAGAGCATGGCGGCGGCGATATCTCCGCGAAAAAAGTTATGAGGAACAAAAACAGGATGGTGAGCGGAAGGCGGTCAAAAGGCTGCTTGGAAAACAGGGGGAATACTATAGGGAACTAAAAGTTACGCTGCTTGGAGATGATTGATACGCCAACCACAACACCGGTAAGGCGATTGTGGACAGCGGATTGAGCTTTTTATTCACCTGCAAGGACGAATCACACCCCTGGATAACAGAACAGGTCAAGTGGGGCGAGGCGGAAATGCTTGTTATGAGCGAATGGAACGGGAGGAGCCATCTTGAACACCGGTACCGGTGGATAAACGGCATTGAAAACCGTGCTGAAGGGGAAAAACTCCGGGTAAATTACCTCTGTATTGAGACGTATAACCGGGAGAAGGGGAAAATAGTCTACAAAAACAGTTGGATAACGAACAAACTGATAACCAAGGAGAATGTCAGGCTGCTGGTAAGCTGCGCCCGTGCGCGGTGGAAGATAGAGAATGAGCATAACAATGTCCTCAAGAATTGTGGATACCACCTGGAACACAATTTCGGGCACGGAGAGAACCATGCCTGCGAGATATATTGTATATTGAATCTTTTGGCGTTTCTGGTTCACGGATTGATGATACTGTGCGATGAAAACTTTCAGAAAGCGCGTTCGTATTTCGGGAGGAGGGAGGAATTCCACAATGCTTTGCGCGCCTTCTTTTGGGCATTTGAGTTTCAAAGCTGGGACGATTTCCTGCTATTTGTTATCACTCATGCCAGAGGTGGCTAAAAGTAAAATTGCTGATTTTTTCGATAAGGCTCTTGCCTTTATTTCATATAAAACATATTATATTATTTAATAATCATATATGATTTATAGGATTTATGCGGAGTCTAATGGATAAGGCGTTTATAGTAAAATGTATTCCCCTATATATTGAGGCCATGGGGTTGGTCCTCCAGCTATGTTTCTTAGGAGTGTTCTTTTCCCTGGTAATCGGGCTTTTCTGCGCCATAGCCCGGTATTACCGTATACCCCTGCTCAAGGAGATCACCGGGGTGTATATCGAGCTCTCCCGGAATACCCCTCTGGTGATCCAGCTCTTTTTTCTATATTTTGGGCTGCCTCGGGTGGGGCTTACCTTTGACTCCTTCACCTGCGCGGTAACGGGCCTCTCCTTCCTCGGGGGCAGTTATATGGCCGAGGCTTTCCGGGGGGGCCTTGAGGCTATCGGCCGAGGGCAGATAGAATCGGGCCTCTCCATCGGCCTCTCCCGGCCCCAACTCATCCGGTACGTGGTGCTGCCCCAGGCCCTGGCGGTGGCCCTTCCCGCCCTGGGGGCCAACGTGATCTTCCTGCTCAAGGAAACCAGCGTGGTCAGCATCGTCGCCCTGGCGGATCTGATGTCCCTGGCAAAGGACCTGATCGGTCTGTACTACAAGACCAACGAGGCCCTGCTGATGCTAGTGTCGGGTTATCTGGTCCTGCTCCTGCCCCTTTCGGGCTTATTCCGCTTCGCGGAAAAGAGGCTGCGTTATGCGGGATTTGGGAATTAGGGTTTTAGTCGAAGGGGTCAACCTCCAGCGGCTCCTTCGGGGCCTCGCCGTTACCGCCCGGATCGCCTTTAGCGCCGTGGCCTTTTCAACGGTCTTGGGGATCTTCTTCGGGATCCTCATGACCCGCCGGAACCGGGCTTTGCGCTTCCTCTGCCGTCTCTACCTGGAGGCCATGCGGATCATTCCCGTGCTGGTATGGCTCTTCATCTTCTACTTCGGCCTTGCCCGGAACTTCCATATCAACCTCAGCGGGGAAGCGGCGTCTATCCTGGTTTTCACCCTCTGGGGAACCGCCGAAATGGGGGACATCGTGCGGGGAGCGGTTACCAGCATCAACCCCCACCAGTACGAGAGCGGCCATGCCCTGGGGCTTTCGGAGGCCCAGTTGTACCGGTATGTCATCATTCCCCAGGCGGTGCGCCGCCTGGTGCCCGCCGCGATCAACCTCACCACCCGGATGATAAAAACCACCTCCCTCGTGGTGCTCATCGGCATCGTGGAGATGCTCAAGGTCGGCCAGCAGATTATTGAATCAAATTTTTTGAAAAGTCCCACCGCGGCGTTTTGGGTCTACGGGCTTATCTTCTTTCTTTATTTCATCCTCTGTATGCCCGTATCCCGCTTGTCGAAAAGCCTGGAACGGCGGTGGCAGAGTTGAGGCGCTATGACGGATAGGATACTCATGGAGGCGGTGGAAACGGCGGCCTCCCAGGACTCGAGGGGGGCGGCCCCCTCTCCCCTGCTGGAGATCGTCCACCTGCACAAGGACTATGACGGCGTTCCCGCGCTCAGGGATATATCCCTGGGGATCCGCAAGCAGGAGGTGGTGGTGGTCCTCGGTCCCTCAGGCTGCGGGAAGACCACCCTCCTGCGCTGTATGAACGGGCTGGAGCAGGTTCAGTCCGGGCAGATACTGCTTGACGGGGTGGTCTTGAACACCGAGAAGACCGACTGGCGGCTTATCCGGCAGAAGATAGGCATGGTGTTCCAGAGCTATGAGCTCTTTCCCCACATGACGGTGCTGGACAACATCCTCCTGGGGCCTCTCAAGGTGCAGAAGCGGCAAAGGAAGGAGGCTGAAGGGGCGGCAAAGCTCTTGCTTGAACGGGTCGGCTTATACGAAAAGCGCGGGGCCTTCCCCCGGCAGCTATCGGGGGGGCAAAAACAGCGGGCCGCTATTATCCGCGCCCTGGTGATGGAGCCGGAAATCATGCTCTTTGACGAGATTACCGCGGCCCTGGACCCGGAGATGGTGCGGGAGGTCCTGGATGTGATGCTGGGCCTTGCCCACAGCGGGATGACCATGGTCATCGTAACCCATGAAATGCAGTTCGCAAAAGCTGCCGCAGACCGGATCGTTTTTATGGATTCAGGAGAAATCATCGAGGACAGCCCGCCGGAAGATTTCTTCGCCAAGCCTAAAACGGAACGGGGCTGCCGGTTTTTGAATATATTTCAATTTTAATTATGGAGGGTACTATGAAAAAATTAATGCTCGGTGTTTTGGTTCTCCTGGCGGCGGTCTCGGCCTTCGCCAGCGGGAAAAAAGAAGCGGTCGATTCGATCGAGAAGATCAAGCAGGCCGGAAAAGTGCGGATTGGCGTTTTCGCGGACAAGCATCCTTTCGGCTATGTGGATGCCCAAGGTAAATTTCAGGGCTATGATATTTACTTTGCCCATCGTATCGCCAAAGATCTCCTGGGCGACGAGAACGCCATAGAATTTGTAACGGTGGAACCGGCAAGCCGGGTGGAACACCTTGAGTCGGACAAGGTGGATATTATCCTGGCCAACTTTACCGTAACGGCCCAGCGGGCGGAGGTGGTAGACTTTGCCCTGCCCTACATGAAGGTCGCCCTGGGCATCGTTTCCCCGGACTCATCCCCCATTACGGAGATCTCCCAGTTAGCGGGGAAAAAGCTCATCGTCATCAAGGGGACCACCGCGGAAACCTATTTTACGGAAAACTATCCCCAGATTGAACTGGTCAAATTCGATCAGATCTCCGAAGCCTTTAACGCCTTAAAGGACGGCCGGGGCGCGGCCCTGTCCCAGGACAATACCCTGCTCTTCGCCTGGGCGATTGAGAACCCCGGCTTCTCCACCCGCATCGGATCCATCGGCAGCCTCGACACCATCGCCCCGGCGGTGCGGAAGGGAAACAAGGTCCTGCTGGATTGGCTTAACCAGGAGATCAGCTCAGGCCTCGGGGCCGCCTTCTTCCACGACGATTACCGCGCCACCCTGCTTCCCGTGTACGGCAACACGGTCGATCCCGAATCGGTGGTGGTTGAACGGGGCGTGGTGCAATAGGCCCGGAGGGGAGGCGGAGGGATGGTTTCGGCAAATCGTTTTATTCTGCGGAATGAAGGGCAAAGAAGTTATTTGTGTTGACGGGGCGCTGCTTTTTTCAGGCGGGAATCAGTCCCGCCGCATCATCATCTATGCTGTTCATATTCATTAAGGAGCATACCATGAAAAAGAGTGGTTTTATACTGCTGCTCGCAGTAGCAGTGGCAAGCGGTTTGAGCGCCCGCGCTCAAAAAGAAGGGACCGTCTCCTCCGAAGCGGCGGCCCCGGCGGAGCAAAAAGAACTTCGTATAAGCAAGCAATACGGCATAAACTATTTGCCCTTGATCGTCCTGGAAGGACGGAAGCTGATAGAGAAGAACGCAGCGGAAGCCGGTCTGGGGGAGGTCAAGGTTGAGTGGATTACTTTTGGAGGCGGCGCTACCGCAAATGACGCGCTGCTTTCCGGCAATGTGGATTTAATATCCGGAGGAGTCGCGCCCGCGCTTATCCTGTGGGATAAGACAAAAGGGGCGGCAAAATTACTGGCCGCTTTGGACCGTTCCCCTCTGATACTCAATAGCACCAATCCGGAGGTCAAGAGCATCCGGGATTTCTCGGAAAAAGATAAAATCGCCGTTCCCTCGGTTAAGGTTTCCATTCAGGCCCTGACCCTCCAGATCGCGGCGGCCAAAGCCTTCGGTCAGGAACAGTACGACCGGATTGACCCCTGGACCGTGGCCCTGCCTCACCCGGACGCGCTGGTCGCGCTGACATCGGGGAGATCGGAGATTACCGCCCATTTTACCAATGAACCCTTCGCAAGCATAGAACAGCAGGACCCCCGGGTGCATCAGGTCTTCAGGTCCTACGATGTTTTTGGCGGCCCCCATACGACAAATCTGGTTACCACATCGGAGCGGTTCTACCTTAATAATCCGCTGCTTGTTTCGGTCATTATCAAGTCCCTGAATGAGGCCGACGCCTGGATAAACGCCAACAAGCACGAGGCAGCCCTGCTGTACCTTTCGGTAACCAATTCCAAAGAACCGGTGGAATTGATAGAACGGATCCTCAATAATCCGGATATAACCTTTACCACAAAACCCCTTAACATTAATTATTACAGCGACTTCCTGTATAGCGTCGGGACCATTTCGAGCAAACCGGAAAAGCAGGAAGATTTGTTCTTCCCGAAGGTTTTTGAGTAGCCGTGGCAGACCGCCTGAGCGCGGGAGGCATTGAAGCTTCTGCTCCAATGCCTCCGGTTCCCTTTCTGGAGGTGCGGAATTTAACCCTCCAGTATAAGACTGATCGGTATCTGGTGACCGCCACCGAGGATATCGGCTTTCAGATCCGGGAATCGGACCGGCTCGTTTTGCTGGGGCCTTCCGGCTGCGGAAAATCGACCATCCTCAAGGCGGTCGGAGGCTTCCTCAAGCCGGCGAAGGGCCGCATTTCTCTCAACGGCGAAGAAGTGAAAAAACCGGGCGCCGACCGGGCCATGGTCTTTCAGGAATTCGACCAGCTTTTGCCCTGGAAAACGGCGCTTGAAAATATCGTTTTTGCCATCCGGGAAACCCGGAAGCGGGGACGCGGGGAAGCGGTGGAAGAAGCCCGGGCGCTGCTGAAAAAAGTGAACCTGGAGGGTTTCGAAAACGCTTATCCCCACGGTCTTTCCGGGGGGATGAAGCAGCGGGTTGCGATTGCCCGGTGCCTGGCGCTGAAATCAAAAATTATTTTAATGGACGAGCCCTTTGCGTCCCTCGACGCCCTTACCCGTCAAAAAATGCAGGAGGATCTGCTTGAACTGTGGAGGGAAACCAGGTTTACGCTGATTTTTGTAACCCACTCCATCGACGAGGCCATTACTCTGGGGTCCAGGATTGTGCTGCTTTCGCCGCATCCGGGAAAAGTCGTTGATGAGATTCCGGTTGACTGGTCAAGGATCAATTCCCACAGCCATCCCGAATACGCCGGTTTAAAAGAGAAAATTACCCGGATCCTCTTTAAGGATCAGTTAGACTATGTTATCTGAAGAGAACACCCCCCTCGTCCGTATCAAAGAAGCCTATGATGCGGCGGCAAACCCGCCTCCGGAAGTTACCATCAAACTTTCGCTCTATGAGAAGCTGTACCATATCGGGGCGCTTAGAAAAAGCGTCCTCTTAATCCTCATGGTCCTGCTCTGGCAGATCTACGCGGTACGCCTGGACAACCCCCTGATGGTTCCCTCCTTTTTGGATACCCTGACCGGCCTTATCCAGGTCATCAGGAGCGGGGATCTCCTCCTCCGCACGGCCACATCCCTGCGGGTCATCCTTGCCGCGTATCTGGGGGGCGTGCTTATCGCCGGGGTATTGACGGTTTTCGCCATCACTACCCGGATTGGAACGGATTTACTGGAAATTCTGACGGCGATGTTCAACCCCCTTCCAGCCATCGCGCTTTTACCCCTTGCGCTCTTGTGGTTTGGCCTGGGGTATCCGAGCATTATGTTCGTGATTATCCACGCTGTCGTGTGGCCGGTCGCCCTGAACATATACGCCGGCTTTATGGGGGTAAGCAATACGCTCCGCATGGTGGGAAAGAACTACGGGCTCACGGGGCTTTCTTTCGTGTTTAAGATACTGATTCCCGCGGCGTTCCCTCATATTCTGACGGGATTAAAGGTGGGCTGGGCCTTTTCCTGGCGAACCCTTATCGCCGCGGAACTGGTTTTCGGCGTCAGTTCCGGCAGCGGCGGCATCGGCTGGTTCATATACGAAAACAAGAATCAGCTCAACACGAATCTGGTATTCGCGGGGCTTTTAACCGTGATTATTATCGGGGTGCTGGTTGAGGGCATCATATTCAAGTTTATCGAAGAGAGGACGGTGGTAAAATGGGGAATGAAGTTTTGAATCCGCATGAGGTATTGGAACTCCTGAATGCGGAGGGCAGCGTTAAGATTCTTGTTACCCTGGATGAGGCGGGCCTGCCTCATCCGGCGGTTAAGAGCTCCTTGCAGAGCGACGGGGAACACATCATATATCTGGAATTTCTGGAATCATCCCGTACCAATCGTTACATGATCAGAAGCCTCTGGTTTGACCGGATGGTAAGCATTCTGGTCTTAAGCGCTGACGAGCGAAGCTATAAAATCACGGCCTTGCCTGTGAGGGCGATAGTGAATGGGAAACTTTTCCAGCGTTATTACGAACTGGCCCGGGAAAAATACGGGAGCCCCGACCTTTCGACTGCGTGGGTCTTGAAGCCTGCGACTGTCATTGAGGAAACCCTGGAAAAACGGACCGCCGAAGAATCAAAGAACCGGTCTTATTTTTTGCACCTGGACAGGCTGGCAAAAGACCACAGGGGGGCGGTATGACCAAAGAACTGAATTTTGAGGAAACCGCGGCGAAATACCCTGAGTTTCCCCGGCTTATTATGCTTAAAATTGATATTCACCGGCGTGGTGTATATTATACGCAAAACGCCCTGGACGCAGTGGATCCGGAAAAACATCAGACCGGAGGAACCCATATTTTCGGGACCCGGGACGGCAAACTTACCAGCCGTCCCGAGGCGTTTGTTTTACGGGACGGAACATCCGTTCTAACGACCCCCACTCCCCCGGAAAATGATCCCTATGTGGTTGACCGTATCGGCGGCAAGCTTATGGTGCTGGATAAGGGCAAAGAACTCGAAGAAATATTTTACTGGGATAAACCAGACTATTACGGAAAAAGAACTTCCACCGGCGTACTGATGCAAAACATCGCGGCCGCCAGGCCGCAGCGGCTGTACATAACCCCTAATCGATTCTGCCATTTTTGGAACGACGGCGGCGGATGTAAATTCTGTGATATTGTAAACAACCTTAAACAGCAGCGCCAGGAAATTGAAATGCAGACCCGTCTCTCCCCTCAGGATGTATCCGAAACGATCAAAGAAGCCCTCAAGGAACCGGGCAGATTTTCTGCCGTTTTTCTTACTGCCGGGTCCGACTTTCACGGGGAAAAGCCCTTTGATAAAGAGGTGGAACTATACATTGAAATCCTCAAGGCCATAGGGGAAAACTTTGAAGAAAAGAAATTCCCCTCCCAGATTCTCTGTACCGCTTTACCCAGGGATCAGTTGAAACGCCTTTATGATGAAACCGGCATTACCAGCATAACTATGGATATTGAGGTTTTGAATGAACGGCTGTTTAACAGTATCTGTCCGGGTAAGGCGAAATGGATAGGCTATAAAGAATGGAAACGCCGTCTCATCGACGCGGTTGCCATATTCGGCTGGAACAGGGTCGGCACCGGCATCGTCTCCGGAGTTGAACTGGTTCCGCCCTTCGGCTTTACCTCCGAAGAGGAGGCCCTTGAAGCGGTTTTACGCGAAGCGGAGGATCTGGCATCCCACGGCGTGAGTACGGTCAATATGATCTGGATCCCCCGCTCCGGCTCTCCTTACGGGAAAGAGAAAAACGCCTCCCTGGAATATTATGTCCGCCTCGCCTGGGGACTTCAGGCCCTCAGGCGGAAGTATGGTCTGGAGATAGATTTCGACGATTACCGGCGCTGCGGCAATCACTCCGATTCCGACCTGGCGCGGGGTTTCTAATCCCCCTGGGTCCCGGAGGGACCCTATGGCCCCCCGTGCAGGATATCCGGGTATTTAAGCCCTGAGCCGGTGTTGAGGAGGACCGCCGTTTCCCCCGCTTTAAGCCAGTCCGCGTCCCGCAGCTTCTTCAAGCCCGCCAGGACCGCCGCTCCCTCGGGGCAGACAAAGGCTCCTTCCAGGGAAGCCAGCTCCCGGAGGGATGTGATAATCTCAGCGTCTCCCACCGCCACCGCGCAGCCTTCAGTCTGATAGATCGCTTCCAGGATCAGAAAATCCCCCAGGGCTTTGGGGACATTGATACCGAAGGCGACGGTTTTGGAATCGGGGAAGAAGGCGCTTTCCGCCGCCCCCTTCCGGTAGGCCTCCACAATGGGCGCGCAGCCTTCGGCCTGCACCGCCACCAGCCGGGGAAGCTTGCCGGCGATCCAGCCCAGGCGGCGCAGTTCCCGGAGGGCCTTGTAAATCCCGATGATCCCCACGCCGCCCCCGGTGGGATAGGCGATAAGGTCCGGAAGCTGCCAATGGAGCTGTTCGGCGATTTCATAGCCCATGGTCTTTTTGCCCTCGATGCGGTAGGGCTCCTTTAAGGTGCTGACGTCGTACCAGCCGTTGGCCGGGATGGACCGGGAGAGGAGCCTGCCGCAGTCGCTGATAAGCCCCCGCACCAGATGAAGGTCGGCCCCGGCAACGGTGATTTCCGTCCGGGTGATGAGAGGCGCGTCCTCGGGCATGAGGATATGGGCCTGTATCCCCGCACGGGCGGCATAGGCGGCCCAGGCGGCGCCGGCATTGCCGTTGGTGGGCATGGCCAGTTCCCGGACCCCCAGTTCCCTGGCCTTGGATACCCCCACCGCCGCCCCCCGGGCCTTGAAGGTCCCCGTAGGAAGAAGCCCCTCGTCCTTCATATACACGTTCCCCATGCCGTACTTTGCGGCGACGGCAGGGAGGGCCGTGAGGGGCGTCCAGCCTTCCCCCAGGGAGACGATATGGCGGTCATCCAGCACCGGCAAGAGCTCCCGGTAACGCCAGAGCGTCGCCGGGCGGTCCTTCAAAAGCCCGGGATTCACCATGCCCGCGGCCCGCTCCAGATCGTACTCAGCCAGCAGGGGGGAACCGCATTGACAGAGGTTCTGAAGCTCCCGGTAATCATAGCGCTTCTTACACTTCGGACAAACAAGGGCGGTAATGCAACTCTGGGTATTCATGGTTTCCTATCATACGCAAAAGAGTAAAAAAAATCACCCCCGGAGGGACTTCTGGCAGGGCGGCGGCGTTTATATCGCTTCGGGAAGTATTCCCAAAGACGCCTGCATCGTTCCCGTACCTGCAAGGGCTTGTCCCTAGAGCTCTGGGAGCCCTCCGGCGCGCAGGAGCGGAGCCATCCAGCGCAGGAGCGGAGCCATCCAGCGCAGGAGCGGAGCCGTCCGGCGCAAGAGCGGAGCCATCCAGCGCAGGAGCGGAGCCATCCAGCGCAGGAGCGGAGCCATTCGGCATGGGGGCGCCGGGTCTGTCCCCACAAACCGGGGTCTGTCCCCGCAAACCAGGGTCTGTCCCCGCAAGCCGGGGTCTGTCCCCACAAACCGGGGTCTGTCCCCGCAAACCAGGGTCTGTCCCCGCAAGCCGGGGTCTGTCCCCACAAACCGGGGTCTGTCCCCGCAAGCCGGGGTCTGTCCCCACAAACCGGGGTCTGTCCCCGCAAGCCGGGGTCTGTCCCTCCAGCCCCACTGCCCACGCTAAAAAAGGGCAGCCGCCATGCCTGGCTAAACGTGAGCAACCATCTTCTTTACATTTGTCCTGCGCCTTGATGATGCCCTGGAGGGTATACTACACTAAAGGCATGAAAGGAACCGAGGACCTCCTGTTGCAGCGCGTCCGTAACAAACTGGAGGGGCTAGGTCGCTACTTTGTCTTCTTAGGCACCCTAGGCCGTACTTCCCTGAAAGGACCTCTTCACATTTCCCGGTGTCTTACTGAAATAGAGCATGTGGGGGTCAATTCGGTACTGATTATCCTGCTCTCAGGAGGGGCCATTGGGATGATCTTTGCCTTGCAAATGGTGGCTCTCCTGCAACCCTTTCAGGCGGAGATAGGGACCGGCGCCGCAGTGGCGCTTGCTTTAGCCAGGGAAATGGCCCCGGTGATCACCGCCCTCATGCTTATTGCGAAAAACGGCTCTGCTATGGCCGCGGAACTGGGGACCATGCGGGTTACCGAACAGATCGATGCCTTAGAATCCATGGCTATAAGCCCCGTGCAGTACTTGGTACTCCCCAAGGTCATCGCTTGTTTCCTGGTCTTTCCTTTCCTGACCCTCTTAGCCAATCTGGTGGGAGTCTTTGGGGCCTATATCATTTCGATTCATTTATTTGATATTGATGCGGCCAGTTATATGGATTATATGTTCAGCTTCTTGAGCCCCCGGGATGTTTTGGTGGGGCTTATCAAGGCCGGGGTGATGGGCCTTATCGTGGCAACCCTGTGCTGCTTTTACGGTCTCCATGCCGCTCCCGGGGCGAAAGGGGTGGGAGACAGTGCCACTAATGCCGTGGTGGCTTCTTCAGCGGCTATCCTGGTGGCGGATTATATGCTCACCACCATCATGTTACGGTTTATATACGCATGAAGCCGGATCTCTCCTGCAAGCCCATCATCCGAACCTGGAAGCTGCATAAAGCCTTTGGACCCCATGAGGTGTTAAAAGCAGTAAACCTGGACATACCGGAAACCTCGATCTACGTCATCATCGGTCAGAGCGGGACCGGGAAAAGTGTACTCTTTAAGACGATTATGGGTATGATCCCCCCTGACGGGGGAAAGGTCTGGTTTAGAGATACGGAATTAAGCGCCCTCTCTCCTGACGCATTGATGGCCATACGGAAATCCTTTGGCTATGCCTTTCAAAATGCCGCGCTGTTCGACTCCATGACCGTGGAAGAAAACCTGGCCTTCCCCCTCAAAGAGGTGCTCCGCCTTAAAGACCGGGAAGCAATCCGCCAACGGGTAGCTGAACTGCTTGCCTGGATTGAACTGCCCGGTATAGGCTCAAGGCGGCCCGATACCTTGTCCGGGGGTATGCGAAAACGGGTGGGAGTCGCCCGGGCCTTGATCCTGCGGCCGCAGGTAGTGTTCTTTGATGAACCCACCACCGGCCTGGACCCGGTTTTATCTGAGACCATCCACAAGCTGGTGGTCCGGGTCCGCCGGGAACTGGGCATTACCTGTGTGCTGATAACCCACGATATACCGGCGGCCTTCCGCATCGCGGATAAGATTGCCTTTCTGGATCAGGGTTCCATCATTGCCGAAGGAAGCCCTGGGGAGATAGCCCGTTCAGACCATGCTTTGGTGCAAGCCTTCATGCGTATTTCCTTCGCGGGGAGAACCCGGGAGCGGGGTTTATGAAGAGCTCCCGGTATGTTAAGGTGGCGCTCTTTTTTATCCTCTTAGGAAGCGGCGGAGGGACCTATATTATCTTGTCTTCCGACGGCCTCAACGGGTTTAATACCGCCCTGTATGAGCTTAGCCTCCCGGATGCCACCGGGCTTTCCACCCGGTCCAAGGTATACCTGGCAGGGGTAGCAGTGGGGAAGATCCGTGCCATTACCCTGGCAGGCAGTGAAGCCCGTCTCAAGGTGGCCTTTCTCAAGGAGGTGGAAATCCACAGTGATGCCGTGGTTACCCGGAAAGCCTCCTCTATTCTCGGCACTTCCATTCTCACGCTGGAACCGGGAACCGAACAGGCCCCGCTGCTGCCTCCTGGAGGGCAGATCAAAACAGAGCGGAACTCAGGAGATATGCAGGCCCTCATGGGTACGGTTCAAGACCTGGGGGGCCGGCTTTCCGGTATCCTGCAGGAAGTACAGGCCAATCATCTGGCCCTGCTTCAGGTGTCTCTGGAGACCTTTAATGCCCTGGCACAGAAGCTGGATCAGCGGGCCGATGCAGAACTGGATCGCCTCTCCTGGATCCTTGAATCCGCTGTCCAGATTGCGGCCCAGACCGAAAGGCTGCTGGCGGAGCGGGAAGGAGATATCACGGCTTCTACCGGGGAGCTTCGCCGGACCTTGGAAAATATCAGGGCCGTCACCGGAGAAATCCGCAGCGGTGAGGGAAACTTGGGACAGGTGATTTACGATGATCGCCTCTATCATGCACTCCTGGCTACTGCCGTAACAACCGAAGATACGGTCTTAAAGCTGGGGATGACCTTGGATACGGTCCAGGACCTGAGCCTTACTGCTCATGAGGTGATTGACCAGGCAGGAGAACTCCTAGACCGGGCTGCGGGCCTGGGGATACAGATAGATACGCAAGCCCGGTATGAGTTCT
Organism: Treponema sp.; assembly: GCA_031282065.1. Taxonomy (GTDB): domain Bacteria; phylum Spirochaetota; class Spirochaetia; order Treponematales; family Breznakiellaceae; genus JAIRLU01. Next base: position 944 of record JAITEL010000003.1, on the reverse strand, counting down.
TGGCAGAGCGCTTTCGGGCAGGAGCCTCCCTCCGTTTAGAGCCGGCTTCAGGGGATAGGTGGTGCCGAATAGGCATACAGAACGCCCCGGATGGCCTTACGTCCCGGATCATTAAGACCAGTCTTGACCAGAATGGAACTATCACTTCGGAAGACCTGAGGGAAACCCGGTTTTCCTTTGCGGTGGATGTGGAGTTGGCCCGGCGCTTTGGTTTTCTTACTATCCGGGGGGGCTTGCTGGAAAACACCCCGGGATTCGGTGTTGATTTCCAGGCCCTGCGCTGCTTGAGTCTTTCGGGGGAACTTTTTGACTTTAAACCCAAGGAGCTTCCCCATTTGCGGGGGGTTTTGACCTGGTATCCCTTGTTTGATCCGCAGGCAGCTAAACCCTGGAACTGGATCTATCTTCAGGGAGGTATCAATCAGGCCCTCCATGAGAAGCGGGATTTCTTTGTGGGCCTAGGCCTGCGCCCCTCCAGGGGGCTTAATGCCCCCGACGGGCAGAGGTGATGCCCCCCCAGGGGGCTTACGGCCCCTGCGTTCACCCGGCGCTCGCCCTTCGCAGCGTCCTACGTTCACCCTTCGCTGCTCCCGGCGTTCAGCCTTCGCAGTATCCTGCGATAAGCCTTCGCAGCTCCCTGCGCTCACCCTTCGCAGCATCTTGCGATAAGCCTTCGCAGCTCCCTGCACTCACCCTTCGCAGCATCTTGCGTTCACCCTTCGCAGCTCCCGGCGTTCACCCTTCGCAGCTCCCTGCGTTCACCCTTCGCAGCTCCCGGCGTTCACCCTTCACAGCTCCCTGCGTTCACCTTTCGCAGCATCCTGCCTCTGGACCTAGCCCCCTCTGGTAGACAGAAAAATAAGCATGGACTACAAACAAGAAGGAGAAGCAGATGGGAAAAAAGGACACAGGACGACGTGTGTACACGAAGGAATTTAAGGCGG
>JAITEL010000153.1 GCA_031282065.1 Treponema sp. | reverse complement strand
AAGCGCACTCTGGTCTCATGGAAGACCTGTGCAAACAGGCCCAATGCCCTATGGGTACGGAAGAGGGGTTCCCGATTGTTGATACGGGTATGGATTTCGTACCAGACCCCTTGTTTGAGTGAACGTAATGGTCTCATGGAATATAGTAGGGATGGAACTGCGCTGTTACTTTACCCGGCTTGCCTGGAACATGAGCATCTGCGAACCAATGGGTCTCCACATACGGCTTACCATTTTTGCGGGTTACGTTTAGCCTTGGGCAGGGGCTGCTCCCGGAGGATTCCCCCTATGCGGCTGCCGTTACGCCGGAAGCAGCGCCATAGCCTGGTTTCAGGGGGCTCGAAACCATTGTTCCGGGAGGAAGCGCTCCTCCGGGAGGCTTGCTTTTTTTTGCGGGCTTTTCATACGGCTACCCTGCACTATCGGCCCGACGCCGGGGAATGGGGCTAGGCCTGGTCCGAATCCTGTAAGAGTTCCCGCGGTTTAGAACCCTGGGCAGGCCCCACAATCCCGCGGTTTTCCATGGTTTCCACCAGCCGGGCCGCCCGGTTATACCCTATCTTGAGCCGTCTTTGAATAGCGCTGGCACTGGCCCTGCCCTGCTCCCGAACGATTTTCAGGGCCTTGTCATACAGGGGATCCTCCCCGTCGGCATAGTAAAGCCCGTCTTCATCTTCATCACCCGTAAGCAGCTCCTCATCCAGGTAATCAGGAGGGCCCAGGGTTTTCAGGTAGTCCACCACCCGTTCAATCTCTTCGTCGGAAACAAAGGCGCCCTGGATGCGTATGGGGAAGGGGTCTGTGTTCCCGGCATAGAGCATATCCCCTTTGCCTAAGAGTTTCTCCGCTCCTGCCGCATCCAGAATGATACGGCTGTCTACCTTACTGGCCACCATGAACGCAATGCGGCTGGGGATATTGGCCTTGATGATCCCGGTAATCACATCCACCGAGGGCCGCTGGGTCGCCAATACCAGGTGTATCCCTACGGCCCGACTCTTGGCCGCAAGCCGCGCCAGGACCAATTCCAGGTCCTTCCCGCTGGTGGCCATGAGGTCCGCGAATTCATCGATCATCACCACCATATAGGGCATGTGCTCTACGGCTAAGCCCTGTTCCTTAATACGCCGGTTATAGCTGCGCACATCCCGGACCCCCAGGGAATCCAGGCAGGCATAGCGCCGTTCCATCTCAAAAATACAGTACTGTAAGACCTGAAGCGCCCGCTTCGGTTCGGTGATCACCGGGGTCAAAAGATGGGGAATATCGTTGTATATTTTTAATTCCACGATCTTCGGATCGATCAGGATGAGCCTGCATTCGGCGGGGGAACGCTGGTACAGGATTGAAAGGATCATCGTATTGACACAGACCGATTTTCCCGCCCCCGTAGCACCGGCAATGAGCAGATGGGGCATCTGGACCAGATCCACGGCCTGAACTGCTCCGGTACTGTCCTTGCCCAAAACCAAGGGGATCTCCGGCCCGCTTCCCTGGGGGTGGAGTTCCCGCAGGAAGCCTTGGATGATCTCTGCAAAGGACACCATGCTTCGTCTCGTATTGGGAACCTCAATACCTACCGCTGGTTTACCCGGAATCGGGGCCACGATCCGCACCGAAGCTGCGGCAAGTCTGAGGGCAATATTGTCTTGCAGATTGACGATCCGGGACAGTTTTACCCCAGGGGCTGGGAGCAGCTCGAAGAGGGTGATCACCGGCCCCTTCTTGATACCGGTAACCTCTACTTGAATATGGAATTCCTCCAAGGTCTCTCTCAGAATAAGCGCAGCTTCCCTGGTAGCCTGATCGATGATGCCGTAGGTACCTTCAGGATAGCGGTTGAGGATACCCTCTAGGGGTATTCCATAGGATTCTGCTAACGGGGATAGGGGTACCGGCTTCCTTCCGGGGCTGCTTGCCTTGGGAAGACGGTACTGGCTAGGCTCTTCGTCCCAGGACCGCGGGACCGTATCCGCTGCTGCATCCCCAGGGCCCCTGCTATCCCCCCGGGAAGCCATTAACCGGTGCAGCCCCGGGCGTTCCGGAGCCTCTCCCTGAGGCTTCTGCTCAGTATCAGGATTCTGGGGCTGGCCCATAAGGAACGGGCCATCTGTACCCCGGTGCAGGAGAGTCTCAAATTCATGCAAGGCAGTGGCGCTGGCTAAGGGTTTTATCCGGGGAAAGGAGAGGCCCGGTCCATCCGGGTCTTCAGCCTCCAATTCCTGCAAGAACACCTCCTCCTGGGTATGGTCTTCTTGAGGCGGCGGATTCGGCTGCAAAAACGCCGGCGGCAAGAGGATCGAAGAGAATTTCGATTTTAGGGAACGGTTTCGCAAGGGAGACCAGGGGGAGCGAGGCCGGGGCCGGCTTTCCTCGGTATGAGCAGTTGAAGGGCCATAGAGTACCGCGGTCCAGTGGTATTTCTGTTTGTGATAGGCATGGGGAAACAGCATGGTGGTAAAGACCATGATGAGCAAAACTTCCAGGATGGTGAACAGGATGATAAAGAAATTAAGCCCTACTTTTCCTATCCATTCGAGGAAACGGTATTGTTCCTTCCAAAAATCAAAATCCCGGATAAAGACAAACCCTATGGCCAGGGTTATAAAAGGAACCAGGCTGCAGATGAGCATAAAAATACGATCCGGACGGTACTCGACGTCCGCCAGTAACAAGGCCGCATAGAAGAGGTACAGGGGAATGAGCAAGGCCAGAATCCCATAGGCATCCACAAAAAAGATCCCTGGGGCGAAGAAACCCCCGGAAACGCTAAAGAGGGCCCCGATTATGGAAATTTCTAAGCCTAATGCAGAGAAACCCAAGACCCCTGCTCCCAGGATTGCAGCAATACGGAACCTTGACATGTGTGGAGATTCCCCATCTTTTAGTACCACCGATTAGAAATCCTCCAAATTGAGCTAAAGGGCTTTATAAAAAGCAAATGAAACGCAATACATGTTTAATGTCTCTCTCCCTTTTAAGCCACTTCCTTTCAATTGCAAGGATGCTCACAGAAACAAAGTACACTTTTTTTATTACAAGGCTTACCACAAGCACTCGCTACCTTTTGAGCGTATGCTTGGCCCGGCCTTGAGTCTGCCGGACCAGGCCGCAGCCTCTCAAATGATACAAAAAATACTACCCTATGCTCCGCTATAAATCTATGGGAAACCGAGAGATTAGATACCAGAATTGGAGTAGCTGCTTATATATACTTTTCTCCATATTAGGAACTTTATTCAAGACCTTTATACATATCCATCACCACTGCCTCCATAGGGAGATCAAAATACAAATACCCATAGGCTGCGGCGGCTGCCAAGACCCGTTTGCCGTAGGTCCGGGTTTCGGTAATGCTCAGGGTTTCCAGGAACAGGTCTTCCGGGAACAAGGGATCTGCAGTACGCCAGCGCTTGACCCGGGTCATACCGCCGTTATAGGCGAGTAAGGCCTGGAGGGGACTGTCCAGGCGATCCATGAGGTAGCGTAGATAGGAAGCGCCGATATGGACATTCACCGCAGGATTCCGCAGATCCAGGGTATTATCCGTGATATACTGAGGCCCTCCCTCCTGGTGGATACGATTTGCCACTTCCAGGGCAGTATCGGACATGAGCTGGGATAAGCCCACGGCACCGGCATGAGAGACAATATCCGGGTTAAAGGCGCTTTCCGTGCGGATGAGACCGTACAGCAGTTCCGGGGCTATCCTCAAATCCTGGGCATGGGCATCAATGATGTCCTTAAAAGGCCGGGGGTAATACAAAAGCATATCCTGATAGTCCAATACATAGGTTTCCCGGTTCATATAGTGGGTAATGATCCGGATGGATTCCTCCCAGTATGCGGCGGCGGCAAAGGTCTCCGCCAAGGTCCGCAGTTCTGCGATAGACAAATCCGCCATCATCCTTTGCAGATAAGAAAAGGCAAAGCCCCCCGCGCCAAACTCAAAGAAGTCCAGGAGAAACTCCATGTTCCCTCCGGGAGAGGAACCCTTGAACCCAGGGCCGGCTTTGCTGCTTTCGGTTTGCAGCGCTTCCCCGGGTATGGGGATGCTCTTTTCCCCAAGCTGATACGCGCTCATAGCGCGATAGTAGAATGAAGCCTCTGCTTCCTTAAAGGCAATCATGAAAAAGCTCCGGGCTACCCGGGTCTTAAGCTCTGCGCCAAGGCTGCTCATGCCCGTCACCCCTAAAGCAGCAGCAGCCTGCTCTGGGGAAATATAGGCTTCTGCCACCGCCCTGCCCAGGATATAGGCGTATTTTGCCGTGCTTGCCCCGTCTGAGCGAAAGCGGATCAGGGAGAAAAGGTGCAAGAGCCCGTCCCATTGCCGGTTTGCCGTCAAATAACGGCAGAATAGGTCCAGGACATCCGCAAAATAGGGGTCCTCATGCCACCGGGGCAGGTAGGTATCCACCAGGGACAGGGCCTGGTCAGGATCGCTCATCATCGCGGTATTGAGGATGTACCATATACAGGCGTCTTCCTGTACGGCATCCGGGACAAAGGCCAGGGCTGCTTTGAACTGCTCCACTGCCTGGGCATAGCGCCCCCGCTGCCGCTCCATCCTCCCGGCAAAGTAGCGCAGCCGGTACCGTATATTCGGCACATCAATTTTTTCCCTGTTTTCTCTTTCTTCTATCCACCCGTTGGCTGGCGCTAATTCCTCCGGTTTGGCCGCTTCCTCACTTTCCTGTATATCCGCGGCTAATAAGGAGTCCCACTCCAGGAAGAGGGATATCCCCTCTTCCTGGGAACCGGTATATTGAAAACTGCGGCCCAAATCGCTGGTTAATTCCGGGTATTGAAAAAACAATGCAGGGTCATCCTGCAAGACAAGCCGAAAGAACCGGTTCCCTTCCCCATAGGAGGAACGGGATACCGCAAGCCGTCCCCGAATCGCCGCGGCTTGCCCCTGGGTAAAGAACCGGGGATCCCGGTTTTGGATCTCCCTAAAAGCCCAGGTAGACGCCCTGTCAGGGGTGCTGGTGAGTAACCAATCCAGAACTTCCCCTTTGACCTGGGTATCCTGGAGAGCCCAGCGGGAAAGGAACAGGAGGGCCTCATCCCAAGAGGACCTAAGCTCCTGGGCTTCCAAAAGGCGAAGGCTCTCATCAAAGCGGCCCAGTATATACAAGGCTGCCCCATACAGGCTGAACTCAGTACCCCGGGGGCCCAGGCTTTTCGAGAGCCCCGGGGTTTTTTCCCGGGTCTGATCCTGCTGGGGAAAGCTATGATCCTGGGGTATATGGACGGTAATACGGCGGGCAAGACGCTTCCCCTCGTTGTTTCCTTCTAAAAGCGGAACTATCAGTTCCTGGGCCGCCGCGGATCTGACCTGCGCCGAGGGGCTATTCAGAGCAAGCTCAAAAAGCGCCTGGGCGTTCTGATACATACGCTCCTGCCGGGTTTCCCTATCCTCTCCCGAAAGGGAGCGGCCTGCGGCTTGAACCAGGAGCCCTCCATAAAAAGGGGCTGAAGGGTGCACGTTCCTCAGTTCCGGCAGGCGCAGGGGATCTGCTTCCAGGATAAAGCCGATATCCCCCTTTTTAAGTTTTTGGGCTGCTTCTTCTTTACTTAAGGCTAAGACCTGGTCACTCTTGCAGGAATCCAGACCGGGAAGCATAAGGCACAAGAAAAAAAATACGAAAGTATATCTGGGAAACATCTTAGTTTCGCGGGGGGATGCGGATGATCCTTCCTGCCACAATGCGGTCGGGTCTGCGGATATTATTAAACCGAGCAATACGCGGATAAAGCCATGGGTTACGATAAAAAGCCTCCGATATATCCCAAAGAGTATCTCCCCAGCGGATCCGGTAAGGAACCCCGCTGCGGGGAATAGTAGCCGGTACCTTGTAGGAGGCCACCGGGGGGCTGGGCCGATTCCGGTTTGGGGCCACTGCCGGGGCCTTAATGACCGGAACCTCAGCGCGGGGTGCAGGGGCTTCAGGGATCGCCGGGGGTTCTGCTGCTTCTGTACCGGCAGGTGCTGCCTCCAGGGGAACCGGCCCTTCGGATACGCCCCCAGTACGGGGGTCCCCGGGGGACCGGGCAGATGCGATAACCGGGGCGGCCCCTGGGAGATGTAGGGGGAACTTCTCCCGAAACAGAAAAAACCACAAGCCCAGGAGAAGCGGCAGAAGCCCGATAAGCCCTTTCCGCTCAGATTCGGTTTCATATAAACCCGGAGGCGGTATCCCCACCGGTTCCCGGAGGGCTCCTCCTTCCGGGTCTCCTGGGATGAGGGGCACCCGTAAGGAGTACTTTGCATACCCTGAGGAAGGGTCTAAGTTTACTGCGTCCGCATATATTTCTCCGGGGGGCTTAAAAGCAACTTCCAACTGTATGGCGGGTTCTCCCTGCCGGGCAGGTTTAATAGGCTTCACCACGAGGGTACCCAGATAGCAGGCAGGTGCCAGGGTCTTGTGTACGCTCTTATACAGCTCAATGTGGAGGATTTCTTGATTATCATGGGCCGTAGTGAGGAGCAGCCTTTTTTTACCTTCCTCCTGTGCCGCAAGAACAGGATAAAAATTTCCATTGGCGATTTTAATGCCAATCATTGACGCCATGGACCGTACTCCTCCTCCTGAACCCTCTTGATGCCATACAATACCCGAACTTTCCTTTCTTAGACTCTAGACAGGGAACAGGTCCTTGTCAACCGCGATGCGTATTCCCCCAGGGCACGGTTCTGAAAGGTCCGGAACTGATGCCTGTACGCCCTCCGCCGGTTTTATGCTCCCGTACCTCTACCAATTTTATCCGGGCTGGGTAAGACTAACGAGCATGGAAACAAAATATCGTTTGGTGGCGGTCCTGGCGATTGGGTCTACCAGCATAAGGCTCCTGGTCGCGGAGATAGCTCCCCAGGGACAGTGGCAGGTATTAGACAAGGCCGGAAAACCCGTAACGCTCGGACGGGATGTGTTTACCTCAGGCCAGGTATCCCGGGAATCCTTGTTGGAATGTCTTTCGGTATTACAGCATTTCAAGGAGTTACTCACAGGCTGGGGCATCCTGGATAGGGATGTCCATGTGCTTGCCACCAGCGCGCTCAGAGCGGCCCGGAACCGGGATGTCTTTGTGGATAGGGTCCGCCTGGCCACGGGGTTTAGGATAGCCATAGTCGAAGGGATTGAAGAGAACCGTCTCATCTATCTGGCGGTCCGTTTTGCCCTGAAACAGGACCTTCCCCAGTTTTGGCAGGACAATACCATGATCATTGATATTGGCGGAGGAGCCACGGAGATCATGCTCCTTGCGCGGGGCAAAATGGCCGCGGCGCATAGCCTGAGACTGGGGACCCTCATCATTGAACAACAGTCCCGGCTTGCAGGAGGGTCTGCCTGGGCCCAGCGCTACCTGCAGGAAAGCATCCGGCATACCGCGGAATTTATAAGCGCTGAAATGAACATGGCCCGGATCAATACCTTTGTCGGGGTGGGTTCAGATACCCGCATTGCCGCAGCCCTCATAGGAACCGAAGTAAACGAGCATTGCCGTATCATCCCGCGAGAGGCATTCATGGCCTTTGTACAGCAGGTACAGCAGTACTCTATCGAAACCTGTGTACAGAAGCTGCATATTCCCTATGCGGAAGCAGAAGGTTTTGTTCCGGGACTCTTGGTGTACCGGCAATTTTTAGAACAGACCCTGGCCTCCCAGGTGGTGGTTCCTGATGTGTCCCTGCGGGAGGGTCTCCTCATAGACCTGGCCTTGGGGGTGGACCCGGAATTGCAGGAGGAATTCTTCTCTCAGATCATCGCTTCTGCGGCAAACCTGGGGCGCAAGTACCATTACGATGAAGCCCATAACCGGCATGTGGCGAACCTGTGTCTCTTCCTCTTTGATACCCTGAGCCCTGAACACGGCATGAATAGACGGGAGCGCATGATGCTGGAAGTGGCCGCCCTGCTCCACGACATTGGGATGTTCATCCGCGGGGAAAGCCACCACAAGCACGGTCAGTATATCGTGGTCAATTCCGAGATTTTTGGACTGCGCCGGGATGAATTGGAGATCATCGCCAATGTGATCCGGTACCACCGGGGCAGCCCGCCGTCTGAAGAGGATATCCATTATATCGCGCTCCAGCGGGAAGACCGAAACCTGGTGCTTAAAATGGCCTCCATACTCAGGGTGGCAGACGCCCTGGATAGAGGCCATGCCCAGCAGGTAAGCCTCCTTAAAGTGGAACGGAAAAGTGAAACCCTGGTGCTGCATACCGAGGGAAACCGGGATCTGAGCTTGGAACTGATAGGACTGGTAGAAAAAGCAGATTTGTTTCAAGATGTATTTGGGTATACGGTGCTGTTAGGGTAAGATGGGCTTAGCCCCAGGGAACATAAAAGGACATGGAACAGACGGTTTTGAGTAATCCCCGGTATTTTAACCGGGAACTTTCCTGGATAGACTTTAACGAGCGGATCCTGGAAGAAGGGCTGAGGCAGGACATCCTCCCCCTTGACAGGTTTACCTATTTGTCTATCGTCTCCTCAAACTTCGATGAATTCTTCATGGTTCGCGTCGCTGCCATGAAACGGGCCTATCAGGGACGCCTGGGCGGGGCCCCGCCGGATCCTGCGGGCTTGACCTACGAAGAGCAGCTCAAACGAGGAGCCGCCAAGATCCGCTCTATCATGCACCGGCAATACAGCTGCCTGGAGGAGGAGATCTTTCCGGCCCTGGCGCGGGGCGGCATGGAACTGCTCAGGCCCCCTGCCTATACGCCTGCTCATTGGAAGTACCTGGATTCCTTGTTTATGCAGGAGATTTACCCCCTGCTCACCCCCTTGCGGATTGAAGACGCCCAAGCCCTCCCGTCCATTGAAAGCTTCTGGCTCTACGGGGCCTTTCTCCTTGCCCCAAGTCAGGAAAGCCCGGAACCCCGCAGCGAGGCGGACCGGATCTCCATTATCCAGATTCCGCCGGTCCTGGACCGTATCATCTGGCTCCCCCGGCAGAGGCAGGCCCATGAAGGGGACGGTCCTGAGAAAAGCTCCTGGGCGCTTCTGGAAGACCTGGTCTTGAGCTTTGGGGCTGCCCTCTATCCGGGGTACCGGGTTAAGGAACAGATGCTCTTCAAAATCAACCGGGATGCGGATTTTTCAGTGGATGAAAAGCGGGACGAAGACTTCATTGAAGCTATGGCAGAGGTCTTGGAGAGCCGGGGAAAGTCTATGGCGGTGCGTATGGTATTTTCTCCGGGGAGTCAGAGGCTGAGGAATGAGCTTGCCCGGCGCCTGGTATTGGATGCAGAGGATCTCTATGAGGTGAGGGGCCCTATGAATCTGGGGGGCTTATTGGAACTGGTGAAGACTCCGGGCTTTGATCATCTGCGGGAACATCCCTGGGCCATCTATGGAAACCCCGCCTTCACCGATGTGGCCCCGGATGCCTCCCTGTGGGACAGGATACGCCAGAAAGACCTGCTGCTCCACCTGCCCTACCAGTCCTTTGATCCGGTGATCCGCTTCTTTCAGGCCGCCGCGTATGATCCCCAGGTGCTTTCCATTAAAACCGCCCTCTATAGGACCAGCGGGAATTCCCCCATTGTGAAAGCCCTGGAAGAGGCGGCCCTCAAGGGGAAACAGGTAACTGCCGTGGTGGAGCTCAAAGCCCGGTTCGATGAAGAGCGAAACATTTCCTGGGCAAACCGGCTGGAAAAGGCCGGGGTTATTGTGATTTACGGGCTGTCCCGGCTCAAGGTCCATGCCAAGGTTTCCCTGATTATCCGGCGGGAGAACGACCGGGTTAAACGGTACGTCCATCTTTCCACGGGGAACTACAACGATAAGACCGCCAAGCTCTACGAGGACCTGGGTATCTTTACGGCCCGGGATGAAATTGCCTTTGATGTGGGGCTGCTCTTTAACATGATTACCGGCTATTCCATGATGCAATCCATGGGGAAACTGGTGATAGCCCCTACGAATCTGAAGCATCGTCTCTTGGATCTGATTGAGCGGGAAACCAAGCGTTCAAGCCAGGAATACCCCGGCAGGATCATGGCCAAGATGAATGCCCTGGCAGACATAGATATAATCCAGGCTTTGTACCGGGCCTCTGCTGCGGGGGTTAAGGTCTTGCTCAATATCCGGGGGATCTGCATGTTGGTTCCGGGCTTACCGGGTTTATCCGAGCATATCCGGGTGGTCAGCATCATCGATCATTACCTCGAACATTCCCGGATTTTTTACTTTGCCAATGGCGGGGCAGAGGAATTGTTTCTTTCCAGTGCGGACTGGATGCCCCGGAATCTGGAACGCCGGGTGGAACTCATGTTTCCGGTCTTGCAGGAAGACCTGCGGCGGCAGGTGCTGAGGATTCTGGAGGCCTATTTCCAGGATAACTGCCAGGCCCGGGTTCTGGGGAGCGACGGGGTGTGGCGGCGGCGGCGGCCCCTCTCCGGGGAGAAGCCCTTCCGGGTTCAGGCAGCCTTGCTCGGCCAGGCCCAGGAAAGCGCAGAGCGGCCCTGGACTAACCGGGAGGAATTCATCGTGCGCCGCAGTCCTCCCGGGGAATAAGCGGCAGGCAGCGGCCCCTTTGGGCTCCAGCCGTGGCGTTGCGGGTTTGAGCCGTGGGCTTGCGGGTTTAAGCCGTGGGCTTGCGGGTTTGAGCCGTGGAGCTGCGGGTTTGAGCCGTGGCGTTGCGGGTTTGAGCCGTGGAGCCGCGGGTTTGAGCCGCGGCGTTGCGGGTTTGAGCCGTGGGCTTGCGGGTTTGAGCCGTGGTGTTGCGGGTTTGAGCCGCGGGCTTGCGGGTTTGAGCCGTGGCGTTGCGGGTTTGAGCCGTGGCGTTGCGGGTTTGAGCCGCGGGCTTGCGGGTTTGAGCCGTGGCGTTGGGGGCTCCAGCCGTGGAGCCGCGGGTTCCGGCAGCGGAAGTTTTGGAACAGCCTCAACGCATACCCTCTCTAATCTTGCTCCTCAATTCTGGAGAAACTAATATACTATATAAGGACTACACTTAATCTTACACTCTGGAGGAATAGTATGAGTAGAGCCAATACTGCTGGATCCGCAAAGAAAAAGCAGTTTCAAGTATACGGTATGGCGTGGTATTTTTTTGCTCTTTTTGCGCTGCTTATCCTTACGGCGGCCTATCTGGGCAAACTGCCCAAAGGCATGATAGGCGCCTTTCCCTTGATGATTATCATCGGCGCCATCTTCGGTAAAATCGGTGATACTGCTCCCATCATCAAAACCTTTCTGGGCGGCGGGGCCATAGTCATTATCTTCGGCTCCGCGGCCTTGGTTACCTTCAAGGTCTTACCCGAATCGGCCATTACGATCATGGACTCCTTCATGGTCGCCGAGGGCTTCCTGGATTTCTATATTGCGGCATTGATCACCGGCTCCATCATGGGGATGAACCGTAAGCTCCTCATCCAATCGGCGATACGCTATCTGCCGGCCATAGCCGGCGGAGTAGTCCTGGCCCTGACCCTGAGCACCGTGGCGGGTACCCTCATCGGCTATGACCCGAAAGAGACCCTCTTCTTCATCGCCATCCCCATTATGGGCGGCGGTATGGGCGCAGGAGCGGTTCCCCTCTCCAAAATATTTGGAGAGGGCCTTGGCCGGGATGCCGCGGAGATGCTCTCCAAAATGGTCCCTGCCGTGGCCTTGGGTAATGCCCTTTCCATAGTCTGCGGGGGCCTGCTTAACCGGCTGGGCAAGGTATCAAAGAAGGGCTTGTCGGGAAACGGCCAGCTTCTGGTTACCCGCAGCGCCGACGCCGCATCAGAGCTTGATCTGGATCCCGCTTACAAACGCGACCGGGATACCATAAGCCTTTCCTCCTTAGGGATAGGCCTCGTAATAGCCACCACCTTCTTTGCCCTGGGCGCCCTGATCAACAAGGCGGTTCCGGCTATTCACGGCTATGCCTGGATGATTTTATCCGTGGCCCTGGTAAAATCCCTGGGCCTCTTGCCCCAGCAGTTTGAAATCTGCTGCTACCAATGGTTCCAGTTTGTGATGAACAACCTCACCGGCGTGCTCCTGGTGGGCATAGGGGTCTCCTATACCAACTTGGTCCAAGTGGCCGAAGCCTTTACCCCTCAGTACCTCTTGCTCGTTACGGTTACGGTGCTGGGGGCCATGCTGGGCGCAGGTCTCATGGGCAAGGTGGTAGGGTTCTTCCCCATAGAATCCGCGATTACCGCAGGGCTTTGTATGTCCAACATGGGGGGAACCGGGGATGTGGCGGTCCTTTCCGCAGCCCAGCGTATGGAACTCATGCCCTTTTCCCAGATCTCCTCCCGTATCGGCGGGGCCTTCATGCTGATCTTGTCCAGCATCATGCTGCAACTGGTATCCGGCTTATAAGCGCCTGAGCGCGGGGCTTTTTCACCAGCTCACTGGTGAAAAAGCCCCGGTGTACCGCTTCTCTTGGTAAGCGCCGCTTTAGCGGCGCTCCCCCTTCATAACAAGATTTCCGTGTTTCTCCTTGCCGCGCTCCTCTAAACCCAATGCCCTGCGGAGTATTTTTGACTCCTTGGAGTAGACAGGCACGGGAGAAGATGGCTATTATTCCAGTTAGTTAAAACTAACTAATAGTCTACAAGGAGATTTCTTGTTATGCCCAAAAGTAAGACAGAAGCCATACCGAAAAAGGGTATGTCCCGCTTGTTTGAACTGGCGGGAACCCATAAGGGGCTGATCGTTCTTTCCGGTGTTCTTGCGGTTCTCTCTTCAGCGGCGTCATTTGTTCCCTACCTGGCCGTCTATGTTCTTATCAGGGAACTTATAGGGGTGTTTCCCGATTTCGCTCGTCTGGACGCCGCGAGGGTGATGAGCTGCGGCGTATTGGCGCTCATCGGGGTATTCGCCACGGTGCTGCTCTATTTCGCTGCCCTGGCTCTTTCGCATATCGCGGCCTACGGAACCGTGTATGAACTTAAAATCAATTTTGTCGCCCACATAAGCCGCCTGCCCCTGGGCTTTCATATAGGGACCGGAAGCGGGGGGCTGCGGAAGATCATGGACGAAAACATTGAAAGCGTCGAGTCCTTCGTCGCCCACAAGCTGCCCGACATGATCGCGGCTTCTACCGCGCCGGTGATCATGCTCGTGATGCTCTTCACCGTGGACTGGCGCTACGGACTGGCTGCTCTGGCCGGGGTACTCAGCGCCTTTATGATTCAGGCAGTGGCTTACGGCGGGGAAAAACAAAAAGCCCGGATGAAGGAATACCAGAGTACCCTGGAAGCCATGTCCGTTGCCACGGTGGAATATATCCGGGGCATAGCCGTGGTCAAGGCTTTTCATCAAACCGTGTATTCTTTTAAGCGGCTCCATGACGCCATTACCGCCTATACCCGGATTGTTATTTCCTACACCCTGAACTGGGAAAACGCCATGTCGGGCTACATCACCCTTACCAACAACATCTACCTTTTCCTTATCCCCGTGGGTATTTTTATCGCCGGCGGGACCGCCGATTACGCCGCCTTTGCCGGGGATTTTCTCTTTTACCTGGTGTTCGTTCCGGCCATTGCCTCCATACTGATGAAGATCATGTATACTTCCTCGATTTCAATGCAGGTTGCGGGTAATGTGGAACGGATGGATGAGGTGCTGCGGGAAAAGGTAATTCCCGTCGCGGAGCACCCGCAGAGGGCTTACGGACAGGGCGTAAGCGCGGAATATGGCGTATCCAGATACGATGTCAGCTTTGAAAACGTCTCCTTTTCCTACAGTAAAAAACCCGAAGACTCTGCCCTGGACGGTGTTTCCTTTACCGCGAAGCAGGGGGAAACCACCGCCATTGTCGGCCCCTCCGGCGGCGGCAAGAGTACCATCGCCCACCTCATTCCCCGGTTTTACGACGTGGATAAAGGGGTGGTCAAAATCGGCGGCGTGGATATACGGGATATGGCGATGGCGGACCTGATGGACACGGTGAGTTTTGTGTTCCAGGATACCTGGATATTCAAACAAAGCATCATGGAAAATATCCGCATGGGAAAACCGGGGGCCTCTGATGATGAGATCGTTGCCGCGGCAAAGGCGGCCCGGTGTCATGACTTTATCGAATCCCTGCCCGAGGGCTACGGGACCGTATTCGGCAGGAGGGGGGTCCACCTTTCGGGGGGCGAAATGCAGCGCGTCGCCATCGCCCGGGCCCTGGTAAAAAACGCCCCCATCCTGGTGCTGGACGAGGCCACGGCTTTTTCGGACCCGGAAAACGAATGGCTTATCCGGGAGGCCCTGGGGGAACTGATGAAGGGCAAGACCGTTATCATGATAGCCCACCGGCTTTCCACGGTAACCGGGGCCCACAAGATCCTGGTCATGGACAAGGGGCGTCTTGTTGAGGAGGGATCCCACCGGGAATTGCTGGCGGGTAAAAGCCGCTACCATGACCTGTGGGACACCTACACGGAGACCCTCAGGTGGAGATTGGGAAAAGGAGGAACTTCACATGACTAAATTACAATCCCTCTTCGGCCTTTCCGATAAGGCCCATGGGGACCTCAAGAAGGCGATTGCCGCCTGTATCATTACCAACTTTTCTCTCATACTGCCGGTACTTGTTTCCATGCAGGTCATCATGGAGATCCTCAAGCCCCTGACCGGCGGGACGCTGTCCGTACAAAAACTGTGGCTGCTCCTGGCCCTTGGCCTTGCCGCCGCGCTCATCGTGTTTTTCTGCAGCAAAAACGACTATAAAAAAACTTATGTTACCTCCTACCTGGCCGCCGAAGAATCCCGGATCAAGGCCGCGGAAACCATCAGAAAACTACCCATGTATGTGTTCAATTCCAAGGATCTGACGGAATTAACTACCAATGTTATGGGGGACTGCGAAAAACTGGAACATACCTTAAGCCATGTGGCGCCCCAGCTTGTGGCGAACATCATTTCCTGTACCGTCATCTGTGCGCTCCTGGCCTTTTTCGACTGGCGCATAGCCCTGTCCATTTTTTGTACCCTGCCGGTTTCGTTTTTTATTATCCTCATAAGCCGGAGGCGGCAGGAACGGCTCAACGAAAAACAAATCGAGGCAAAACTTCAGGCCGCGGAACAGACCCAGGAATACCTTGAGGGCATCAGGATCATCAAGGCCTGTAACCTTGACGGGGAACGTTTTGACGCGCTGAACGGGGCCTTGCGAACCTTGAAAGGGCTCTCCCTGAAAATGGAACTGGGGACGGGGGTGTTTGTATGCGGCGCCCAGTTTATTCTACAGGCAGGTATCGGTGTTACTATTTTTACCGGGACAGCCCTTTTAAGCGGCGGCAGGATAGAACTTATACCCCTGATCCTTTCCCTCCTTATTGTGGTGCGTATGTACGGCCCCTTTATTATCATCCTGACCCTGCTGCCTGAGTTGTTCTACCTCCGGCAGGCTACCCGGCGTATGCGGCTATTGGAGGACATACCAATCATGGAAGGCAGCGCCGGTACACCCATCCCAAACTACACCGTGGAATTTGACCATGTCAGCTTCCGTTACCACGATGAGGACGTGCTTAAGGATATTACCGTGGGCATACCGGAAAAATCCATCACCGCCCTGGTGGGGCCATCGGGCAGCGGGAAGAGTACCATGACCCGGCTCATTGCCCGTTTTTGGGATGTCCAGAGCGGTGCCATTAAAGTCGGCGGCGTTGATATAAAAACCCTGGATCCGGAATACCTTATGAGTTTTATGGCCTTTGTGTTCCAGGACGTGATT
>JAITEL010000146.1 GCA_031282065.1 Treponema sp. | reverse complement strand
CTCCCGACACTCAGGCAGTTTCTCCGCCGCCTTATCAAGATACCCGATAAAGGGTTTAAGTATTCTCCGTCCCATGCCTTATTTTAGGCATCTTTTTTTGAATTTGGAATTGCTGGGCGGCTCAAACCTCAACTATATGGGTGTAGGTGAATGAATGCTATTCGGAATAGAATGAGCGATTTGAAAGGGGTACATGGCGGGACCTGCGGTCTTGCCTGTTTCCCTGTTTACGGTCATGCTGAAAAGGGGTATCCATGCAATATGAACTAGTGCTCGCAGATCCAGCGAAGAATATCACCGTGTTTGTGCTTAACCAGGTGGAAAACCGGACACAAGCTGCTCGGCTGCTCCTGGGGATTCCTGGCCTTAAAGCTGAACAGGTGGGCTTTGTGATTCCCCCGCAGAGGTCTCAGGGGCTATGGCGGCTTGAAATGATGGGCGGCGAATTTTGCGCTAATGCGGCCCGCAGTTTCGGGCTTTTCGTGGCCCGAACCTTGGGGTGTTCAGGAACCGTGGAGATCCCCGTAAGCATAAGCGGTATGCCGGATCCCCTCAGCGTAAAGGTTACGGTAGCCACAGGAAATGCCGAAGTAGCCATTCCTACACCCCTGGCCCAAGACAGCCTGCTTCTGGGACTTGCTCCGGAGCTTCCTGCGGTTTCGTTTCCGGTGTATTGCTTTCCCGGTATTATCCATGTTATTGCGTCGGGCATCTCCCCGGGAAACCGGGGAAAGGCCCTGTTTTATACCATTAAGGCACAGCTTGAAAGAACCGGCTCATTCCCCCAGGCCCTCGGGGTGCTGTTCTATGACCCAAAGGAGGCGCGTATGACTCCTGCAGTGTATGTGTATGCTACGGATTCCCTGGTTTTTGAATCCAGCTGCGGTTCAGGCTCTGCTGCTGTGGGTGCCTGGCTTACCGAGGGCCTTTGGGAAGGGGAAGGCCTTTTCCCGCTTGCCCAGCCAGGCGGCGTTATTGCGGTTCGGGTGCGTAAACACCAGGGCGCCATACAGGGAATCTGGATTGGCGGTCCGGTGTACCTGGGGGAAAGGCAGATCATCGACCTTACGCCTCGTATTGACAAATCAAACCCCCTTTCATAGGCTTATTGTATGGCCCCTTCACATATTTCTTGGATAAAAGGCGTATTCCTGTATATCCTGGCAGGCTTGACTATCATTATGGTGGTGGTAATTGGTATTGGTCTGGGTTTATCCCTGGCGGAAACGGCTAATATTAAAAACCAGAGAGATTTTGAGGAATTTGCCCCTGCGCTGCCCACTAAAATTCTTGATAGTAACGGTGTGGTGATTACCGAGTTTTCCGCCGATGAAAAGCGGGAACTGGTGTCTTTGCGGGAGCTTCCCCGGCATCTTATCAATGCGGTGTTGGCCCGGGAAGACCCGGACTTTTATAACCATAAGGGATTTAGTGTTCGGGGCATAGCCCGGGCGGTCTACGGAAGAATCAGCGGGCACAACCTAGGCGGAGGCTCCACCATCACCCAGCAAATCGCCGGAAGCCTCTATACAGACCGCACTGAAATGACCCTTACCCGTAAACTGCGGGAACTGTGGTGGGCCTTGCAAATGGAACGGCGCTACACCAAAGACGAAATCCTTGAGCTCTACCTCAACTACCTGTATATGGGCTCCGGTACCTACGGGGTGGAGGCCGCAAGCAAGTACTATTTTGGCCATAGCGCCCGGGAGATAAGCCTGGCTGAGGCGGCGATCCTGGTGATCCAGTTCTCCAGCCCTGCCCGCTACAATCCCCTGGATAACCCGAATATCGCTATGGACCGCCAGCAGGCAGTGCTGGAGCGGATGATCGAATTCGGGTATACCACTCCTGAAGAAGCGGAGGCTTCCTTTAAGGAGTACTGGGCGAATTACGATTATACCCGGGCCTCAGTGTCCGCCTACTACCAGCGGGAAGATGCGGCTCCCTGGTTTAGTGAATATGTCCGCCGGGAACTGGACGATATGATGTACGGGCCTATGGATTATTACCGGGACGGCTATACCGTGCATACCACCTTGAACCTCAAGCACCAAGAAGTCGCGGAAAGACTCATGGCCCAGGGGCTTGCCAGGGCCAATAAGGAATACACCGCTTCCCGGGGAACCCGTCTTGAGCGGGCAGAGCGCACCTATATACCCATCGTGGAACTCCTGTCCCTCACCTTCAACCTGGGGGGCATCCATACGGCTACTAATGCCCAGACCAAACAGAAGGCGGTAAACCGCTATATCAAGGTGGTTAATCCCGTGGTGGATATGGCTGCCCTGGTCTTCGGTATCCCGGAACTCAAGAGCATCACCCATGCGGGGTTTACAGCCCTGAAAGACCAGACCGAGCAGAACGTGGTGGAAGGGGCCCTCATTACTATCGAAAACGATACGGGCTATATCACCGCCATCATCGGCGGTTCTAAGTACGACCTGTCAAACCAGCTCATCCGGGCGACCCAGGGCCGTATCATGCCGGGGTCTTCTTTTAAGCCCCTGTACTATTCTGCGGCCATTGACAGCCGTACCTTTACCGCGGCTTCTTTGATTTACGACATTCCCATGGTTTTCCACAATGAAGACGGCACCCCCTATATACCCCTCAATTTTCGGGGTGAATGGAAAGGGCCGGTACTGCTCTACAATGCGCTTGCCCATTCCATGAACGTTCCCTCCCTTAAGATCCTGGACAGCATAGGCTTTGACGCGGCCATAGACCGGGCGGCGACCCTGCTGGGTATTGAAGACCCCGCGGTACGGCGCAGTACCTTCCCCCGGGTCTATCCTATGGGCTTGGGGATCATTTCCGTTACCCCCTTGCAGATGGCCCGGGCCTTTGGGGTTTTTGCAAATCAGGGCCGGGAGCTCACCCCTATAGCCATACGGCTCGTAGAAGACCGCAACGGCCGGATACTCTTTGACAAGGAACGGGAAGTACGCCAGCGGCAGCAAAACAAGCTGCAAGTGATAAGTCCTCAAAACGCCTATATTATGACCAGTATCCTCCAGAAAACCGTGGAAATCGGCACCCTGGCCTCAGGTTCAGGATGGGGCGCGAAGTTTACCTTTAACGACCAGCAGGGGAAACGCTACCGCATGCCTGCCGCGGGTAAGACCGGAACCACGCAAAACTGGTCCGATGCCTGGGCTGTGGGCTATACCCCCTACTATACCAGCGCTATTTGGTTTGGCTTTGATAAACCCGGCAATTCCCTGGGCTTATCCCTCACGGGAGCCACCTTATGCGGCCCTATTTGGGGGGACTTTATGCGGGAAATCCACCAGGGCTTGCCCATGCGGTCGTTCAGCAAGCCCGCCACGGGTATTATAGAGGTAAGCGTCTGCGCGAAATCCGGTTTGCTGCGGACTCCTGAGTGTAACGAAGGGGAGGTAAGCCTGCCTTTCCTTGAGGGAACCCAGCCTACCCAGTATTGTAATCTCCACGGGAACAGCCGGATCCTTCCTGCGGCGGCCAGAGACTATATGAGCCTAGAGGATGACGCCTTATTGAGCACCCTCAAAATGCCCACCCTGCCCTTTGATCTTGATGAAGGGTCTATCGGGGAAGGAGCAGGGCCTGCAAACCCCCTCTTTGATGAGGGAGGAGAAGCCCCTTACGACTTTGAGTTACCCAGCTATAATCCGCTGTTGGAGTAAGATGCAGGAAAAGCCCGGAAGGAAAGACGCCTTTTTTCATACAAGCCTCATAGGTATAGCTTCCTCCTGAAACGGTAGTTTCGAGCCTTTTGAAACCAGGGTTTCGAGCCCTTTGAAACTATAGTTTCGAGCCGCCTGAAACAGTAGTTTCGAGCCCTTTGAAACTGTGGTTTCGAGCCGCCTGAAACCAGGCTATGGCTCTTCCCTCTTGATGCTGGCCGCATAGAGGGAATTGGCTATCCCCAGTAAGGCGGAAATCGAAAAAAGCACCTCGATTCCGGTACGCTTCCAAATCCACCCGCCCATGAGGGCGATGAAGATGCTGATCAGGTGGTTTACCGAAATGCCCGTAGAGAGGGTGGCGGTGATCTCTTCCTGGGATGAGGCAATGGACTGCACATAGACGTTACTTGCCATGCTCGCCAGGGAAATAATGGAATCCAGCACGTAGTTTACGCACACAACCATGAAGGCCACCTGGGGGGAGAAAAGCCTGTGGGCAAATCCGTAGAAGAAGCAGACCACGATTAAGATCAGGGTGTCGGTAACCATGATGAACTTGTAGCCCACTTTATCAATGAGCCTGCCCATGAGCGGGCTGAAGAGGATACCGCATCCCGCACAGACGGCCAGGAGCAAGGAGATAAGGGAGGTATCCGCACCGTATTGGAGGATAAGCACATACGGGGCGAAGGTGAGGAAGATCTGCTTGCGGGAACCGTAGAAGATCTCCAGCATGTAGTATTTAAAGAATTTCCTGGCAAAGTAAAAGCGCCGCCGGCTTACGTTACCGGTGGATTCCTGTAATGCCAGGACTATGAGCACCGCTCCCAGCATCAGGGCCAGGGCCAGGGCAAATACCCCCTGAAACGGCACCGGGTCGCTCCGTTCAAAGCCCAAGCGGGAGAACCCAAAGAACAGGGCGGTAACCACCAGAAACCCGGCGATATTGCCTGCATTGCTGATAGCGCCGGTGATCCCCAGGGCGGCTCCGCCGGTACCGGGCCTAGCCAGGTCCAGGGAGATGGTGGTTTTTACCGGCATGATGATATGTTCCCCGGCGCTGAAGATCACCATGAACAGGACCGGGATGATTTTGCCCGGATTACCCCCGCTGCTCAAGAAAAGACCGATGAGGCCCGCCGTCATGATGGCAATGCCGATTTTGAAGATCCGGCTTTCGGTGAACCGGTGCATCCAGGCCAGGAGCAGCACCACCAGGAGCCCCGGGGTCTCACGGAAAAACTCCACCAGCCCCCGTTCAAAGGCGTTGATATGCAGGATTTCCGCCAGGTAATTATCCTGGACACCCCGGTACAAGCCATAGCTGATGCCTGAAAGGGCCAGCACACTCAGGAAGCGTCCTATTTTGGCCTGAGGCCGGTAGATGTCTCCCTTGAGTGCAGCCAAGCCTGAGTGTCTAGAAACCAAGCCGCAGGCCTACTTTCACATGCATGCCCTGGAGATTAAAGCTCTTCGCAAAATCCTGGGATCTCAGCCCTGCTTCCAGGTCCAGCTCAACGAAGCGGAGGTTCACGGCAAAACCCAGCCTGTGCCGCCACAGGGATTCTTCGTAACCGGTCCCCAGATGGAAAAAGAGCAGCCGCAGCACACTCAAACGCAGCTCAAGGCCCGCATTAAAGTAGGGAGCTATGCCTGCACCGAATACATGGGTAAAGCCGATATTCGGCCTTATGCTGAAGAAGTCCACCAGAAGGGGCCGGTACAGGGCATATACGTCAAAGCGCAAAGGCCGGAATACCCGGTAGGAACCGGTGGTATATTCCTGCTTGATCTCAAACTCAGGAATCTCAAGATTTGGATCCTGGAGGAGATTATCTTTATCTATCGTAAATTCCTCGGAATAGACACGCATCTGATGCTTCAGCACTGCTCCGCCCAGGGGAATGTGGCTGAGGGTTCCCCCGAGATCGAGGAAGGGTAAGAGGGCGTACTCCCCCTGAAGGGAGAGATCAAAGCCTGCTCCCTGCATAGCTGTAGAGGAGTCCGGATTTTCCAAAGAGAAGGGACTGTATACGGTGATGTCCGCCTCTGCCCGGGCGTTCAACGCAGTATCGGTATCTAATCCATAGTTTATGCCCGATCGGGGGATATAGATGAGGGGCACATACAGGGCCGGTATAATGCCGACCCGGAGTTTCCCGAATGTTCCGTGCACATCTACGGCCGTATTCGCGAAGATGCCCCCGAAGACCGTAAAATCCCCTTCAAAGGTATGCTGGTGTATATTCCCCTCGGTGAGCAGGGTAAAGAAGGACTTGGGGATATTGCCGTTTATCGAACCTTCAATCCCGGAGGATATGCCGAAGCCCCAGAGTTCCGAGAGATTGAAATTAAAGAACATCTTGCTTTCGAAATCGGTATTCAGGTCTATCCCGTTTTGTGAGATGCTGCGACTCAAGGCCTCCAGGTCGAGGTAGACCTGTTTCTTCATAATATCCCGGATACCGGTCAGGTTGTTGGCCAGCCCCGCCCCCGCGTCGAAGCCCAATTCCACGAGCCTGCGGGGTTTTTCCGCATAGAGCCGGAGGGACAGGATGCTGCTTACTACCAAACACAAGGCTATGTATTTCTTCATGGGATCCTCCTTAAAAATCAATGGTTTGATCAATATCCGCAGAAGCCTCTAGGGCCAGGGAAAAGTCAAGTTCGTTGCCCCCCGCAAGGCGGCCAATTTTAAGGGTATGGCCGTCCTCCACCAGGACTTTAAACCGGGGGTTAAAGGGATAGGCCACATCCTCATCCGTGAACCCAATCGGCGAAGGCGGAGAAGCATCAATTCCTTGTGAGAGTAGTACAAGCTCACCCTCCAAGGGGCCGCTGCCTTCATCTTTCCCCACAAACAAGTTCAGACCACCAATGAGGGTATTGTGGTAGTTATAAAAAGTAAGCTTCACCTCTTCCAGGCCCGCCAGCAGATCATCCTCTTCACCGGTTCTGCCGAACACATCGGC
Source organism: Treponema sp. (assembly GCA_031282065.1). GTDB lineage: Bacteria > Spirochaetota > Spirochaetia > Treponematales > Breznakiellaceae > JAIRLU01. The sequence continues at coordinate 4,921 of JAITEL010000146.1, read as the reverse complement.
ATCGCTGCCTAAATCGCTGAGCCCCCGCAGGGGTTTGAGATCTAATGCTCTATACGTTTGTTTAAGACCTTCAGCATCTTCAACGCTTAGCGTATCTCCGGTAACAGTGAATTCCAGGGGGATTTCGATAAGCAGCTCCGCCACAAGCAGCGCCTCCGCTGTCGTGGGCGTTATGGGGGTCGAATTTACCGCAATGGCATAGTCTAAGGTCGTCTTGCCCGTGTAGTCGACAAGCTCTATCTTAGGCGGATCGATAATACTGTGCTCGGGAATTTTTCCGCTAACCGTACTGTCCTCATCATCAAAGCTAAGGTTTTCGAGAGTTTTGCTGATGATGGATTCCTTATCTGCCAAGGACTCAGTCCCTATGCTCAGGCTCAGCTTGCCGTCAGCTCCAACGGGTAAGCCCGAAATAAACACCCGGGCCGGCATGGATTTCAAGACCGCATTCCCCAGATAGTCCTGCATTTCCCCGAAATTCAAGGTGTATTTTCCGGTGAATACCCCATCCTCACCGGGGTACAGGATTGCCCCTGTCCAGTTAAAGTTAAGCTCCATGGCATACGTGCCGCCTTCCGGGGGGGCTAGCAATCTGGCGTATATCTTTATGGTTTCACTGTCGCTATTGTTTGGATCAAGCAAGGTATAGGGGGTATCGCCGGTAAACACCAAATGCTCCCCCTTCGCTTCCCCCGTGGTATACTTATCAATGCCCAACTGGGGTATGCTCAGTTCCAGCGCAGCCTGAAGGCTCGCTCCACCCTGTACCGTGATTCCCGCTCCCTCAAGCTGTACATTCTCCATCCACTCTGCAATGGCCCCCAGGCTTATTTCAAACAAGGGCTGGGAAGGCTCGCTCAGAGAAGTTCCACTCTGCGTTAGATATACCGGGAAGGTTCCAGAACCCCCCGGCAGGGACGGAATAACGAGAGCGGGCACCGTAATATCATCGGCCTCCTCGATATGCTGCTGTAAATCCAGGTTCAGCTTCGCAATCTCATAGCGTACCAGGTAGGTCTGGACCTCAGGTTCTGCCGTACCGTTACCCAGATAGTCATACAGAACCGCCGCCTTATTACCCGAACCGGTACCGCTGTTATCGGACGGATTTATCATCTCCTGGATCTTATCCCGGCCGATATAGTCGTTGATCGACTGCCCGCTTGCTCCAAAGGGGCTGCCCAGGGGCAGGTAGACCCCCGGCTTGCCCGTGATCGTCAAGGACTCAGGAATTTCCAAACCGCAGGAAGCGAGGAAAACCACGGGCAAAACCCGCCACAAAGCCCACACCTTTTTTCTCATGGTGTATTACTCCTTAAAAAATAAACTGAAATGGTGCAAAGACCGCAAAGGGTATTAAAACCACCAAACCATACGGCCATGCACTGACCATAGGGTGTATTATATCCCACTGATAGCATCAATTCAATAATTCCGCGTATACTCTTGAGATAAGGATACGATCCTTACGTGAATGTATTGGAGGATACAATATGAAAGGGCACATTATCTACGGTATGCTATGCGGTGTGGTGGCGGTGCAGAGCTTGGCAGGGGATACGAATATCTTCACCTGCCGGGTGGGGGATCTGGAGGTCCACCTCCTGGTGGAATATACGGGTCAGGGTAAGAGCTCCGTCCTTTTAGGGGCCTCTGAAGCGGACCTCCGGCGGTACCTGCCCGGCGGGACCTATCAGGCACAGACCCATACCCTGCTCATCCGCAGCCCTGAGCGGGTACTCCTGGTGGATACCGGCTTCGGCGGCAGGCTCTTCGAGCACCTGAAAACCTTAGGGCTTGAGCCTGCTCAGGTGGATGCAGTGCTGCTCACCCACATGCACCCGGACCATATAGGGGGCCTTCAAAGAGAGGGGAAGGCCCTGTTTCCCCGGGCTTCCCTCTACCTGTCCCGGCAGGAAAAAGCCTATTGGACCGAAACCGCGGCTCATCATGGGGCAGTAGCGGCCCTTGCCCCTTATGGGGCAAGGGTCCGTACCTTTTCACCCAAATCCATCGAGGCTGCGGAGGAACTGCTTCCCGGGGTGCGGGCCGTTGCCGCTTTTGGGCATACCCCGGGTCATACCCTTTACCAGGTAGAATCCCAGGGACAGAAGCTCTTGATTTGGGGGGATCTGATGCATGTCCAGGATATCCAGTTTCCCCTGCCCGCGGTTTCGGTAAGCTATGATACGGATCCCCAGGCTGCCGGGGCCGTGCGAAAACAGGTTCTGGCCTACGCTGCTGAAAACAGGATACCCGTTGCAGGGATGCACCTCCGCTATCCCGCCGTAGGCAGGGTCAGCCCCGACGGGGCAGGCTACCGGTTTAGCCCTCTAGAGGAAGCCGCCACCCAGGGCCGCTAGAAACCTTGCAGGACGCGGGGAGTCAGTGCCCCGCGCCCGGGCTTTAGGGACAGCCCCTCACGTCAAGGCGTCCCACCGGCGTAGTATGGGGCGCGGTTTTGAGCGGTTCCGGCTGGGTTTTGGCCTCTTGGTCAATGCTGATGAGCGCTGCGGCAAAGGCGTCCGGGGTTTCCTTCACCATAAGGAGGAAGCCCCGGCACATTCACGGCAAGCGCGTAGCCGCCTCGCCTCAATGGGCGTCCCCCGCCTTCCTGTATCCCGCCGGGCTCCCGCCTTCACTCTCGAACCCACATGGCCCTAGACGGCGGAGAATACATAGTATCAGTCGGTATGCTGACATAGGATATGTCTGCATATTGACATAGCCTATGTCTAAGCGTTGACACAGGCTATATCTGAGTACGGCTTCAGTCTATGTCAGGAGAATCGGCTAAGGCGATGCGGGGCCGGTCCGCTCCAAAAGGAGTGGGGGAGGTCTCGTGAGGGTATAGGTATCACCCCGCAAGGTGCTCATGGGACCCGGCAGGTAGTCCGCCAGGCGGGGGCCTGCTCCCAGGGCCCCGTCTCCATAGACCAAGCCCCAGGGTTCCGGGATTGGTGATCATAAGCCCTGCCAGGGTCTCGGCATTTTTCCCTGCGCAGGCGGCTTTAAGGGCCTCCTGGAGGCGGTACATGAGCTTGAGCGCGCCTTGGGCTTGGGAGAGCGGCAGCAAGGGATGGGCCCGGGTAAAGCCCCGAAGCCGGGCCGCCTCTTCGTGCACCTTGGGGTTGTACTTCATGGTACAGGAACCTAAGGGGCAGCATTGGCCGTCTATGAAAAAGGTGCCCGCCGCCACCTGAAACCCTTTGAGTGCGGCGATCTGCGAAGCGGCATAGTGGCTCTTATGCCAACACAGTCCGCCTATGGTCTTGAGCCCCTGGTTTCCGGTCAGGGCCAGCCCTTGGTTAGAACAGCTATTGGAGACCGCCTTTTCCCGGCGTATATGCTGTTCCCGGGCAGAGAGGGTAAGCACGTAACCCCGCCTTCGCCGGTATACCCGGTCCGTGCGATGAGCACGGGTATACCCTGGATAGTGGTAGCCTGTATATGCGTAAGCGGAAGGGCTGAAACCGCCTTGCCGGTAAGGGCATCCAGGAGTTCTACCGCCCGGGGGCTCTGGACCGCGATCATGTAGGTTTCCTCGGAAATAGCCTCAATCGAAACCTCAGCAGGGAGCTGTTCCTGGAAGCAGGCCACATCCTTTTCCCGGTTCCCCGCATTTACCACGACCATCCAGGCATCCCCATGAATAGCGGTATAATCGGTACGGTATATGAACAGGTCGTCTATAACGCCCCCTGCTTCATTGAGCAGCAAGGCGTAGCGGGCTTCCTGGGGCTTCGTATCCAGGATAGCCGCGGATACGAGTTTGGACAGGGCTTCTGCGGCTCCTTTGCCTGATATAATCACTTGACCCATGGGATCAATAGCAAACAAGCCTACTGAACGGCGGCAAAGCCGATGCGCTTCCACGGCGCCGCTGGGGTATTGGATAGGCGTATCAAAACCTGCGAATAGGGCAAAACGGGCCCCCGCATCTTCATGCCAAGGATGCAGTAAGCTTGTTTTCATAGCTCAGTATCCTTATACCAATCGCTCCTGCTGTATCCTAAGGGTCATAGGATCGCTCTAGGCTATCGCTGGTTTTCGTGTAGTGAAGAGAGCATCCCGGTAGCGGTGTACCTGTATGCAGCATTATCCAGGACAGTACAAGATTACAAAGATGGCCAAAGCACGAGGAGGAAGCTTGAGCGGAAGGGCGGGGGTGTGAAACGGGCTTGGGGTATAGGGTAAGCAGGCAATACATGAGAGCAGGGGTACTTAACAGGAAGAAAGGGGAGAGGCCGCCTGTGCCCGGTAATCACCCTGAGGCGGCGCAGGCTCCGGTACCCTTTCCTGCTTCTTCCGGCCACGTTGCTCCCCTGCCACCTCCAGCCGATACGCGTATGCCCCTCCTTATCCCGTTCCCCGTGTGCTTCCCGATTATGCTCCGTCGCTCACTCATTCAGCGCCTCCTCGATCACGTTCTCGTGGTTGACACATCGGTAATACGAGATTAGCCCGCTCCATGCGTCTGTCTGTTGCATGACTACCCGCCTCTGAAGCGGCTGAAGCCAAGCAACAGCGTCCCCTTTTTCCCAGCCGCTTGTCCCCCATGCGGTTGGACAAATCAATGGTATTCATAACCCCCCTCATGAATTATGGCCTTAGTGATGGTTTACTTAAAACGACCGGCGAAACAGGCTGAAAGTGTTTTCAAAACGCTCAAATGGGAAGGTGAAATTCACGAGGGGGCCTATGAGCCTAACAAGCGTATGTCCGATTATTTCTTTAAGGGTTTTGGAATAGGCTCATATAAAAATAATTTTAAAAAAGTGGGTATAGCCTCTTGACGAAGAGGGTGAGGAATGAGTAAGTTCAAAACACCTAATGAAGCTTAACTCGGGAGGGTTATTCTTCAGTGATATTTGGTAATAGAGGGAAGGGGAGGAAGCGATATGCACAAAGGTGTGTATCG
>JAITEL010000138.1 GCA_031282065.1 Treponema sp. | reverse complement strand
GGCCTCCCGACACTCAGGCAGTTTCTCCGCCGCCTTATCAAGATACCCGATAAAGGGTTTAAGTATTCTCCGTCCCATGCCTTATTTTAGGCATCTTTTTTTGAATTTGGAATTGCTGCCTCACGAAAAATGGTACCCAAATTACACTAAGGACGCTTACAGGAGGGCGTCCCAATGGAGTTAAACATGAAAGAAAAACAGGCGGTAACACGGGTATATAAAACCCCGTATCACAAAGCAGAAAAAAAAGCGAAGTCAACGCTGCTGGACGAATGTATCCGGCTGACCGGATACATTCGAAAATCCACAGTCCGGCTCTTGAGCGGCAAGCCGGCCAAAAGCATGCTCCTGAGCGGCAATAAACTTGCGCTGAAAACAACGGCGCTTATCCTAATGTACTCACTTATCGCTGTAATGATCCTGAACATGACCTATATAGGGGCGCTGACACCTGAATTGCCCTGTTCTGTGATGTTTGGATAGCGTATCTGGGAAGATTGGGAGGGCCGAAGAGAGCGCCCAGTAATGGCCCACCGGGAGTATCTCATGTGAATCCGTGGGTCCAGTTCAAGTTCAACCACTGTCTCTGACACCCAGATAACATCTTCCTAGCCTAGATCGACTCAATGACACTCAGCAATTCAACGCATCACCCTTTGCAATGTCTGATCCCTTTCAGACCTTGACCGGGAAGCATAGCTCCAGAATGGCTGTCCGCGGTATATCTACTATATCCATCCTTCCGTGCAGATAGTGGTATAAACCTCCGAACTCCCAGTCCTCAGCCCGTTCAACCATGCCCGCCTGTTTGGGATTATTATCTATATAGTCAAATACCCGCACAAACTGTCTTACATCATCAATAATCTTCGAGAAAAACCGCTTTCCCCACAGATGGCCCCCCTGCTTATGATGCGCTTTGTTCCAGTATTTGGCGAAGTTACCCTTGATCCATTGCATTATTCTGGAAAGGGATTGCCCTTGCTCCGGTTTGATGAGCAGGTGGATATGGTTATCCATAACAGAGAAGTCTAAAAGCTGAAACGGGTACTTTTGTTTAGCTTTTTTGATGAAGGTCAAGAACATAGTCTTGATGTGTGGCGACTTTAGGTCCATCTCGTTGCGGTTAATTTCCGAGGTAACGTGATAGATAGCTCCGTCCTTAAGTTTTCTTAAAGGTCTCATAGCTTATAATAAAGGCTCTGAGAATGGCTTTTGCTTGTGTATATGTCTGACACCATGTGAATTCCCTTCTCACCACCGTCTCACGCCCGGAACCACTCGGTTGACACACCGTCTCTGACACCTCAAAAGCCTCCAGATGAGAGTGATCTTCTATGCGTGTATCCTGGATGGTCCATTGACAGATATTCTAAATTATTGTGAAATATTTCACTGAAAAACCAAAAGAAGTAAACAGAGGAGAACTATGAAACGAGTATACAACTTTTCCGCGGGGCCTTCGATGCTGCCCTTACCGGTACTGGAACAGGCCGCAGCGGAAATGACCGATGTCCGGGGCTCAGGGCAATCGGCTATGGAGATGAGCCATAGGTCCGGCGATTTCAAGCCCATCATCGAAAACACGGAAGCCTTACTGCGTTCCCTCATGGGAATACCCGCAAACTACCGGGTCCTGTTTCTGCAGGGAGGGGCTTCACTTCAGTTTTCCATGATCCCCCTCAACCTGGCAGGGACAGAAGCCGGGGCCCCAAAGAAAAAGGCAAGCTATGTGGAGACCGGTATCTGGGCAAAAAAGGCTGCTGAAGAAGGGGCTAAATACGTGGATATCTGCGTGAGGGCCTCCTCCAAAGACCGGCTCTATACCTACATCCCAAGCCCCCCGGCTGCGAATCCTGAGGATGCCTATTATCACATCACCTTGAACAATACCATCGTGGGTACCCGCTGGACCGAACTGCCCCAAACCGGCCCGGTCCCCTTGGTGGCAGATATTTCCAGCGCCATCCTTTCAGAACCGCTGGAGGTTTCCCGCTTCGGAGTGCTCTATGCAGGAGCCCAGAAGAACCTGGGACCTGCAGGAACCACGGTGGTGATCATCCGGGAAGACCTAATCGGTAAAGCCCCTAGTTGGACTCCGCTCCTGCTCCGTTACGATATCCATGCACAGGAGGCGTCTCTGTACAACACCCCACCCTGTTATGGAATCTACATCATCGGCTTAGTGCTGGAATGGCTCAAGGACCTGGGAGGAGTTCCCGCTATAGCAGAACTAAACCGGCAGAAGGCGGCCTTGTTCTATGGGTATCTTGAGCAGTCCCGGCTGTTCCGCTCGCCGGTGGAACCGGCCTTCCGCAGCCTCATGAACATCACCTTTGTGCCAAGAATGGCGGAGAGCGGGGAACGGGCGAATCTGGAGCGGCGTTTTATCCAGGAAGCGGCTGCCCAGGGGCTGGTGAATCTCGCAGGGCACCGCCTGGTGGGGGGTATGCGGGCGAGCCTGTACAATGCCATGCCCCTGGAAGGAGTCAAGGCGCTTATCCGGTTTATGGAAGACTTTGAGAAAAAGGAAAGAGGAGGAGTCCGTGTTTCGCATACAAACCATGAATAAGATTTCTCCCCGAGGACTTGAACTGTTTCCCCGTGACCGGTACGAAGTGGCAGGCGAGCTTCCCCATCCTGATGCTATTCTGGTGCGCAGCGCGGATCTGCACGAACTCAAGATCCCCGATACGGTTAAGGCCATAGCCAGAGCCGGTGCAGGGTATAATAACATTCCCCTTGAGGCGTGCAGTAAGCGGGGGGTGGTGGTCTTTACGACCCCCGGCGGAAATGCCAATGCCGTAAAAGAGCTCACCTTAGCCGCGCTGTTCCTTGCCTCACGGAATATACTCCAAGGAACAGCCTGGGCTGCCGCCTTGGCGGATAAGGCTGATGCAGTACCGGATCTGATTGAACAGGGAAAGGCCCGGTTTGCAGGGCCGGAAATCCGTGGCAAGATCCTGGGAGTGGTCGGTCTTGGGGCCATCGGGGTGATGGCCGCCAACGACGCCCTCGCCCTGGGTATGGAGGTGATAGGCTATGATCCCTACATATCGGTGGATGCTGCCTGGAATCTCTCCCGGCAGGTAAGCAGGGCAGATACCCTGGAAGGACTCCTTGCCAAATCCGATTACGTGAGCCTCCACCTCCCCTTGACTGATACGACCCGGGGATTTTTTAACGCGGAAAAGATCCGGTATATGAAGCAAGGGGCCAGGATCATCAACCTTGCACGAGGAGGCCTGGTCAATGAAGGGGACATCATCGCCGCCTTACAGGCAAAAAAAATAGCCCTCTATGTAACAGACTTTCCCTCTGCAGAACTCCTTGCCTGTCCAAAGGCCATCTGTATTCCCCATCTGGGCGCTTCTACCCCAGAAGCAGAGGATAACTGCGCGGTCATGGCAGTGCGAGAGCTCATGGACTTCCTGGAAACCGGGACCATCAAGAATTCGGTCAATTTTCCCCGGTGCCACTTGGACCGGCGCGCTCCTCACCGGCTGCTGGTGGCAAACCGGAATATCCCCAACATGGTAGGTCAAATTACCACCATCCTCGCCAAAGAGGGGATCAACATCATGGACCTGATTAACCATCACCAGGGCGAATATGCCTATAACATCATTGATACGGAACAAGAGATACCCCTGGTTACCCTTGAGCAGATCCTCGCGGTAGAAGGGATCATCCGGGCCAGGAGTATAAAGGGATCAAGGAACCGGGACGCGCTGGAACCTTAGGAGTCCGTCCACAAGCCCCGCTTACTTTTCCGGGCAGCCTGTTCCAGGTCTCTGAATTCTTCCATAAAGTGAAAGGGATATGAGACATAGGCATGACCATAGCCTTCCTCAATCAAGGCCGCGTTAAAGCAGCGGCCTTGAGGAGTATAGAGGTACGCGAGCAGCCGGCCATACCGATCCCGCAGTTCCCAATCAAAGGCAAGATACACCTGCGTGCCCATAAGCGCTGCCTTGGTAAAATCACTGGCCTCCTTGCCGAAGCGTTCCACCGGCTTATGAGGGTGAACGGTTTCAGGAGTATCCACCCCCAGCATACGGATGGTCTCTATGGCCTTTAACTCAGAGGGAGGATTGGAGATGCGCACCCTAAGGGTGTCGCCGTCCACATGACCGACCACTTCAGCAGGAAGCATCAGGGAGAGGTTCCCTGGACTGCTCTTGGTGAGATCGGTCTTATTGAGCCGGTAGAGACTTGACTGAGGAGGACTTGTTTTTCCGGGCACGATAGTGCCCGGGGAAGGGAGCGGAGGTTTACAGATAGTACAGGCTTCATAACCTGAGGTGAGCGCATCTTCCAGGGATAGGGCGATCTTTGAGCGGCTGAGGGCCCTACAGGTCTCCCGATGGTACTTGCTTCCTGAATTGGTAACATAGACCTGGGTATCTGAGGCTTTGAGCAAAGGCAGTCCGCAGAAGATACTGATGGCTACCACAAGGATCAGGATGAGGCTTATTTTGGCTTGCTTCATGGGCAATACGTCCTTGCTAACAGGGGATGGGGAAAGTATACTGGGTTCATGAGTTTGGGTAAAGTCGCTTCATGGGGCTCCTGCCGCTCTATCCGCTCAAGGCAGAGGAGGATGCTTCCTCAGAAGGGGGGAACAGTTCCTTTGCAGTCTTTTTGTTTGAACCTTTGGGATGGATATGGCTCTATAATAATACTTATCTACACTATGGAGCATACCCCTATTATCCAGGAGGGTATATCCAGAGGCCCCGCCTACCAATTATCCGGCGGTATTTCTGAGGGAGTCCAGGGTTCGGTTGTCCATAACCAAAGTCTGGTTGTCTATATACAGACCCTCTGAGGAATCATTCTTGTAACAAAGAGTGCTTCAGGTGTTTCAATACCGGTATGTTATCACCGGTTAACCGGAGAAGCGTATCGCTGTTGCTGAAAGCACTCAGAATCAGCAGTGGAAAGAAGGGATCCCTGTAGCGGTTTGTAGCAAAAATTGCCGCTGCCGCTGCTAAATAGCCGCTTACGAGAAATATGCTTATCTGCACAGCCCGGTATTTTGTATTATTTTTGACTAATCCTGCAATATATACTGCATATATCAGACAGATATAGAGCAGATGAAACCATTGTACTAATTTCAATAGAAACAACTTAGGAGACAGCGCTGATGCTTTAAGCAGAAGGGTGGTTTGAAATGGTGTAAACAGCATGTTTACTAGACCGGTTATATTCACCCACATATACTCTTTAAAATGTGCTTTGATAAAAGAAGTACCATACTTGCCGCGGAGCATAGCTACCTGGGCTTCATTCAGGCTCGGATCAAGGGCTTCAGGATATTCCCGTAAGAACATCTTTTCATGATAGTCTGTTGCGCCTTCAATGTATCCTCTGACATCGGCTTTGATATGGTTAATATGTGCAGTTACAATAGGCGCATAATATCGCTGCATGCTGTCTTTTGGAATCGTGGAAAATATAAAGACTGAAGAATGTTTATAATTTCTATACGACCAGCCGCAAAAAATAAGGATAAAACACAGTGAAAACAGCGAAAAACAACGGAAGGGTATTCTTTTTAGAACAAAAAATATCAGAAGGGCAATAATCGTCAGCATATTAAAGTACATCAGTATTGGACGGATAAGGAGCGCATAGTTACATGCGATGGAAAATGCGAGAAAGTTCCAATGATTTTTACCGTGGTAAAGATATTTTACCAGAAAATAAAGCGAAACTACAAGAAAAAAACCAAACAGGGGTTCGGTCTGGATTGCAAAGGAATATCCGTATGATTGTATGTTAAACAACAATAATACAGCACCCATAAGGGCAAGCCTTTGGGGAGTATGTAAGAGGAGCAGAATACGGTATGAAAGATACACCTTAACGGTTAACAGTACAATTTGTACGATGACTATCGCGGTATCGTTACCTCCAAACCAATAGATAAGCGCAAGAAAGAGCGGATACCCCGGTGTCCGGTAATATTCCGGTTTAACCCCATCGCTGCTGAAAAAAGTATCTGTAAGAAGATGCTCTGCAGGCGCTCTATAACTGGGTGAATCCGGTCCCATAATAGCTTTACCGCCTATCATTAAAAAAAACAGCAGGAATGAAACGGCGCAATATACCGCGCAAACAAGCATAATGCCTTTATTCTTTAGAACTATTTTCTTCATAATACAAACTCCTTCTTGTATAACCGACTTCGTAATAAGGGGATGCTGTCCAGAATAATGTAATCCATACCTACCGCTTCGGCGCATTTTCCATCTTTGTCATACCGGTCACCGATAAATACCATGTTCTCAACCGGTATATGCAGTATGGCTATGATGTGTCTTATCCCCTGAGTATCAGGTTTAAGGCACTGAATCGGTTCATCAGAAGCGCAGAAGTAATAATCCGCGTGAAAGGGAGAAAGGGCTTTTATTTTTTGTTCAAGGGGATAGTCGGAATAGAGCACAATTTTAGTACCCTTATGTTTAAGCGCCTGCATAAAGACCAACAATTTCTTATCCCGGAACAGGCGGATATACGGGATGGGCTTTTCCTGCATCCAAAAATCAATAAGCCGGTTCCTTTCTCCAAGCCGGCCTCTTTCATAGGCCTTTCTATACTCCCTAAGGGTGCATAAGGAGCTCAGGTTCTTTATATGCGCCCCATAATAGCAGAGCAATTCAAAAAACATACAGATCCGTAAGGGTATCTGATAATACAAGGTCCCATCCATATCAAGGATTACAGCTCGATACTCGTGCAGTTTCTTATGTAACACCTGTTTCATACGCAGCATATCAGCTCCTGGATACGAGCAAAACCCCCGTACCAATAAAAACCATCCCTGCAATACGAATACGGGTAATATGTTCATTGAAGATGAGATAGCCCATAAGGGCAACAATAACAAAACCTAAGCTCAAAAACGCATAGGCAAAACTCACTTCAACTCTGGAAAGAATTACCATCCATAACAGCGCGCTTATTCCATAACAGGCAATGGATAACCATAAATACCCCGCGGTAATCATCTTAGGAAGCATATCTTTTACAGACGAATGGAGCGATATAGTTCCTATGTCCAACATACCTTTACGCATTAATAGTTGTGCACCGGCATTGAACAATACACCTGCTAGAATTAAACATATATTTTTCATGTTCTATCTCTATTCCTATTGCTGAAAACAGCCGTCAGGGAATCAAAAAAATTAATCGGTAGTATCATCCGTTTGAGATATGCAGTCATGTTATGGTTTCTCCCTCTGGGGGGGGGGGGGGGGGGTATACTAACAGGGATATATCGTACAAGTCTTTGTAAGATATAATCACCGCTAAAATACCATGGCGATAAAGTAAATCTGACCGGTGAAAATCCTGAGCGCTTCATAAGGATCGTCAGGGTTTTCTTATTGTAATACCCTATATGGGCAATCCGATAATGCCACCACTTTTTCCCCATCAGTTTTGCCATGAGGGAACTGACATTCGGTGTAACCAGGACAATGATACCCGCTTTATCCAGATACCCTGAAAGGGCGCTGAGCAGATCAAGAGGATGTTCCATGTGTTCAATGACATCAATTAAAAAGATAGCATCATAGGGCCCGGGACAGGCCGCATGAGGAAAGATTCCCTGTACAACCGGAAGACCCGCTTTCTTTGCTTTCTCCGATAAATACACGGACGGATCAATCCCCTGAACATCCCAGCCCAGCTTGGCCGCTTCTTTTACTAACAAGCCCGCACCGGCGCCTATATCCAGTATCTTTGGTTTTGGGATGCTCATATACTTTCTGGTTTGCATGAGCAAATGGTAACATTGTTTTTCCCTCTGGACAGCACTTTCAATATATGCCTGGTCTTCCAGCTCGGTATAGAACTTTTCAATGGTGTACCTGCCCGTATCAGCCTGCAGAAATCCGCAGGATGTACAGCGAAATAAGGGTAATGTCGTCCCATAACGACTGTCGGTAATCTTAAAATCATCAGGCTGAAGCTCTGAAACACCAGTACGCAGTAAAGTTACCTTACTGGATCCGCATACCCAACAAACCATATTATATTCCTATAAAGGATCGCTGCAAAAATAAGTGCAAAGAAGGTAATGGAATAAGGACCAGGAAACAGAGTAAGAGCACAAAAAGCAGCATGTACAACATGAGCCATTTTTCTTTAAACAGTTTCTCCGGTTTCTGTGCCGATGAATCGTATTTATAGCAGATATGCAGGTAGACACAGAATAAGCCGCATAAAAACGGAATAGCCAAGAGCAGTTCTATCCGGTATTTTATCATGAAAATACCGCAAAAAAATACCGAAAGCAGGGCATAAAAGAAGGCCGAAAGCAGCAGGGATTGTTCGGTGTAGCACTTAAAGGATTTACGGTACAATCCCGCCTGGGTCTTGTTGTTAATCATCCGGTACTCTGCAAAACGCTTCGTTGCCATGAGAAAGGCCCCACCCATCCAGTAGCCGAACACGATGCTGATAGGAGGCAGAAACCGCGGCGTTACCATGAACCAGCCGATGAGTAAACGGATTGGGTTATTCAAGGACTCGGACAGTACATCAATATAGGGAATTTCCTTTGAACGAAAGGGCCGGACATTGTACATAATACCCATGATCCACAGCAGCACTACCATGAGAAAAACCAGGCGGTTCACCAGATACCCGCAGTACAAGCCGCTCAGGGAAAAAAACATATATTCCACGATGATGTACTGGCTCTTCAAGTGGGCGGATACCACGGGCCGGTCTTTCTTAGTGGGGTGAAACCGATCAAATTCCGCATCAAGCCATTCGTTAATGATATAATTGGCCGATGCTATACAGCAGGTTGCCAAAAACCCCAGGGCCAGGTGGAGCGTAGAGGTTAGGGTCTGCTCAATCAGGAACAGGGCAAAGAGAATTCCCGGAACAATAAAAAGCTGCTTTACCCAATGGTCGAACCGGGCTATCTTGATATACCCATACAGCCACGCAGCATCTCCTAGGTCCAGGGTCTCCTGTCCTTCCTTTACCGGATTTTTTCGCATTGAGGCGCTCCCTGCATCGGGTATTCCTGCCTTTGCTGATGAGTCAGTTCCCGCTTGACCGCTTGTTCCGCAACCTGGGATAAACGGGCATATACCAGTAAGGTCCCCTGGTTTTCGAGACTGAGTTCCTTGAATATGGCTGCTACCTCTTTCTGTTTGTCCATCTCAAAGCTCCATTTAATGTTTATTATAGAGCATTTGATGCTTTTCGTCAATAAGAAAATACATTGAATGGAATTTTCTTGTGCTTTCCCGGTCGATTCGATACCATACAATGAACAAAAATCATATATTTTTTAAGGAAGAAAATGAAAAATCGAATACAAGCGCTTCGTAAAGCCCTGAGATTAAATCAATACGAATTTGCGAAGCGGCTAGGAATGAAAAGTTCTGCCCTTTCGATGATTGAGGTAGGGAACAATACCCTGACCGATAAGAACATTAAGCTCATTTGCATGACCTTTAATGTCAATGAACAGTGGCTGCGGACTGGATTTGGGGATATGTTTAACGCGTCCCCTTATGAAAGTGAATTTTTTGCTATTTTCCAGGATCTGATGCCTGAAACCCAACAGGCCTTGGTAAGTTTAGCCCGGGACCTGCTGGAAACCCAGAAAAAGCTCTTGGGTACTACAGATACCGAAAAAAAAGAACTGGGCCAGAATCTAGCATGATCTACCCGCCCCCTTGGGTGTGGTGGCTGCATTGAGTTCATAACCAAGGGCCCTCTGCGGTGAAGGGGGCTCTTGGTTATGAGGAGGATAAGCACATTTCGCCGTAAGGCTCAGGTTGCAACTTCGAGCGCCGGCGGGTTTAAAGCCCATGACGGGCAGTAGCGGTTTGCCGTCGAAGCGTCCCTTGCCGCAAGCCTGCGGTGATTAAGATATAATACCATTACGCAATCAACCATCTGAGGCTGTTCCAAGGCTTCAATATATATGGGTTTAGGTGAATACATGCTGTTCGGAGCTGGATAATCGAAGCTCGGAACTGGGTAACCGCGCCATCGCAATGCCTCAAAACAAAACCTGGTCAACACTATACGGCTTCCACGGAAGCCTGGAGCAACTGAGCTGAGGAAGGAAGCCCAGGGCAGCCCAGCCCCCTTCGGAAAGGGGCGGTATCTTGAAGTACCGGTCCCGGAAGAAACGCATCTTTGCCTCCAGCGCCTTAAACGCCTCCTAGCACTCCACGGTAATGACGCGGGTTCGCTCCGCATCGTTTTGCGCCTTCTGTAACAGGGCCTGCGCCGTGGACCAGAGAGTTCCCAGTTCCGTACACTCCGCTTCGGGTATGCCCCAGGCGGTCCGCCTTGCCTCGGTCAGGTACAGAATCCAGCTCAGGCACATTGCCAGAATCCCCGTGCGGGAACCCGGCATCCAATCAGAACTCTTTGCCATAGTTCTCTCCTCTATGGGTTGTAACGGATGATTCATTCGTTGAAGCGAATGACCGAAAAGTTTTAACTAATGACTCAGAAGTTGAAACTAATGACTCAAAAGTTTTAACTAATGACTCAGAAGTTTTAACTAATGACCCAGAAGTTGAAACTAATGACCCAGAAGTTTTAACTAATGACCAAGAAGTTTTAACTAATGACCAAGAAGTTTTAACTGGCGAGTCTACAGTTACAACTTTTAACTCCACAGTTTTAACGGGCGACTCTACAGTTTTAACGGCTGACATGTCCGGTATACCGGTCGGGTGAGCGGCGGGGCCGAATGGGGGGATTTGACTTATGTTTGGGGGATTAGAATCAAGCTGCGGTTTGTCCGCATACGAAAGGGGGGAATCAGCCGTGAGCCGTCTTGTTGCCTGCCGGTTTCAAAAGCATGAAAGCAGTCTAAATACTTACACAAAGAATGTCAAGCAAAAAATACTTTTTTTTCTTAGCACTACTGCCCGTCATGGGCGTTAACCCCCCTGGCGTGCGGAACGAGCCGGATATATCTTGGGGCCTTCGACTTTTTTATATGAAGGGAACCCCACCACGTCATCGCCAGAGAACCCCACCACGTCATCGCGAGCGTAGCGAAGCAATCCTCTGCGGGCACTGCCATGTCTGGATTGCTTCAGGCTTCGCCCTCGCAATGACGAAAGCCCACGCCACCCCCGAATCTGCCCCCTTATCACCATTGCCCTCTAGGGGCGTTAAAACCCCTGGCGGGCGGAACGAGCCGGACATATCTTGGGGCCTTCGACTTTTTTATATGAAGGGAACCCCACCACGTCATTGCCAGCGTAGCGAAGCAATCCTCTGCGGGGACTGCCATGTCTGGATTGCTTCGGACTTCGCCCTCGCAATGACGAAAGCCCCCGGCGGGGCCCGTTATGGGCTTTAAACCCCCTGGCGGGCGGAACGAGTCGGACATATCTTGGGGCCTTCGGCTTGTTTATATGAAGGGGGCCACGCCTCGTCATTGCGAGCGCAGCGAAGCAATCCACCGCGCTGACTGCCCGGTCTGGATTGCTTCGGGCTTCCCCCTCGCAATGACGAAAGCCCCCGGCGGGGCCCGTTATGGGCTTTAAACCCCCTGGGGGGTTCCCCTATACTTTTACCCTATGAATTACTATGCACTGCAAATTAAAACCCGATCCGAAGAGAAATACATAAAGCTCTTGAAAGCCCTCCATCCAGAGCTGACTATGCCCATCTATTTCCCCCAGCGAAAACTCGATATTCGCCGGCAGGGAGTGCTCATTCATTCTCATGCCGCCATTTTCCCCGGCTATATTTTCGTTGAGCTAGCCGAGGAAGAGAATATCCTCACCTATCACTGGGCCTTCCGCAAAACCGACGGCTTTTACCGCTTCTTGCGATCCAATCAAAATATCACCGCCCTCTCAGGTAAAGACCTGGAAGTGGTCCTCCATTTCATCAAGAAAGTCGGCCCCATGGCAGGAAAATCCAAAGTCTATTTCGACGAACATTCCCGGATTGTGGTTACCGAAGGACCCCTCATGGGACTTGAGGGAAAGATCATAAAAGTCGATAAGAGAAAAAGGAGGGCAAAAATTAAACTGGATCTCTATGAGGATTCCTTTGCGATTGATTTGGCGTTTGAAATGCTGGATGCTGCGGATATCCCAAAAACCCCATAAAAGAGCCCTGTAAGCATACCCTATGACAAAAAAACACAGAATTCCATTACCATCAGAGCGCTTATACATCATCGGAGCAGGTTTTGCAGGACAGACCCTGGCCCATGAAATCAAGACGAAGGCTGTCTTCGGTGAAGTGGTGGCTTTCCTGGATGACGATCCGGAAAAGATAGGCCGAAAAATCGACGGCATCCCGGTGCTGGGACCTATCCGGGATGTGGCCCGGCTCTTGCGGATGAAGGGAGCAGACGAAGCCATCATAGCCATTCCCAGCGCTTCCCGGGAATACCTTAAGGAGATCTACCATACCCTCAAACAGGCCGGTTTCCAGCGTATCCGTATCTTGCCGGGGATTTCCCAGATCCTCGAAGGAGATGCCCACCTCATCCAGACCCGTTCCATCGATCCCCAGGACCTCTTGGGCCGCACCCCGGTAACGGTAAACCTGAAAGAAAGCCTGGCCTATCTCCGGGGGAAACGGGTCCTGGTTACCGGCGCAGGAGGCTCCATTGGAAGCGAGCTGTGCAGGCAGCTTCTTTCCGGAGGTGCGGCCCGGCTCTACCTCTTCGGCCACGGGGAAAACGCCATTTATGAGATTGACCGGGAACTCAGGCTCCTCCAAGAAGAGGGTGTAGGAGAAAAGGCCACCCTGATACCCATCATCGGAGAACTCAAGGACAAGGCGTATATGGAGTACATCCTGGAACGACTCAAGGTGGATGTGATTTTCCACACCGCCGCGTATAAGCACGTCCCTATGATGGAAGAAAACCCCGTGGCAGCCATTGAGAATAACCTCTTTGGGACGGCCCACCTCATAGCCGCAGCCCGCAGGCAGCGGGTACAGCGCTTTGTCCACATCACCACCGACAAGGCAGTGGACCCCGTATCGATCTACGGGGTCTCCAAGTACCTGTGCGAACAGCTGGTGCTTTCTGAAGCGGCCCAAGAAAGCGCCTCCCCCAGGGGGCCTTCTGATGCGGCGCCTCTGCATTTCATGGTGGTCAGATTCGGCAATGTGCTCGGTTCCCGGGGTTCCATCCTGCCCCTTTTCCAGCAGCAGATCGAAAAGGGAGGGCCGGTAACCGTAACCCACCCGGAGGTGCGCCGCTGGTTTATGACCATCCCTGAAGCCTGTTCCCTGGTCCTCAAGGCCGGGGGTGTGGGAGAAAACGGGAACCTCTACCTCCTGGACATGGGGGAGCCCGTGCGGATCCGGGATATGGCAGAGCAGCTTATCCGCTTCTACGGTTTTGAGCCGGAAGAAGACATCAAGATCGAATATATAGGGCTTCGTCCTGGAGAACGGCTGGGGGAGAAACTCTGGGGGGATGCTGAAGTGCCTCGGCATACCGCATTTAACCGCATCCTTAAGGTGGAACGGAAAAAGCCCTGGGAAGGGGATATGCAGGAACTGCTTGATCGGCTGCGGCCTGTCTGCTGTTTTGATCCGGCAAACCCCAGGGTCTACCGGGACCTTCAGCAGATGCGGCATATCCTCAAGGAGGCGATTCCCAGTTATGTATAGTAATCAGGATATTCCTTTTGCCCGGCCCTTTATAGGCCATGAAGAAGAAGCGGCCCTGCTGCGGGTCCTCAGATCCGGCTGGCTCACCACAGGCCGGGAAGCCCTTGCCTTTGAAGCGGAATTCACCCGGTTTCTTGAAGACCCTGAAGCAGGACTCCCGCCGCTGCATAGTCTTACGGTCAATTCTGCCACCAGCGGCCTGCACCTGGCACTGGAAGCCTGCGGGCTAAGCCCCGGGGAACTGGTCCTGGTCCCCTCCTATACCTTTGTTTCCACTGCGGAAGTGGTCCGCTACCTCCACGGGGAAGTGGTCTTTGTGGATACGGCTCCGGGAACCTTTCATATAGACCCCAAGGCCCTGGAAGCCACCTTGGAACGGCTCGGCAGGGGGGAGCCTGCCTATGCTCACGCGCATGGGGCGGGGAGCTTCGGCCCCCGGGGCGTCCCTAAGGCG
This sequence comes from Treponema sp., assembly GCA_031282065.1. GTDB lineage: Bacteria > Spirochaetota > Spirochaetia > Treponematales > Breznakiellaceae > JAIRLU01. The sequence goes on along the minus strand of JAITEL010000138.1, from coordinate 970 downwards.
GTGATCCCGGTTCATTACGGCGGTCTTCCCTGTGCAATGGACGCCATCATGGCCATTGCCCGTAAGTACGGCCTCAAGGTGATTGAAGATGCTGCCCACGCCTTTCCCTCGCAGCTGAGCAGGGGCGTTTGGGCAGGGACCATAGGCGACCTGGGGGTATTCTCCTTTTACGCCACCAAAACCCTGACCACCGCAGAAGGGGGCATGGTGGTAAGCCGTGATCAGGAGCTGGCCCGCAGGATAGCCCTCATGCGCTCCCACGGCATAGACCGGAGCGTGTGGAACCGTTACACCGATACCCGGGCTTCCTGGTACTATGAGGTCGTGGCTGCGGGGTATAAATACAACATGCCGGACCTTTTAGCCGCCTTGGGCAGGGTGCAGCTCGCCCGGGCAGGGGAATTGCTGGATATGCGAAGGAAGATCGCCGCTCTGTATGATGCGGCCTTTCAGGAGGAGGACTTCTTTTCCCTGCCTCCCACAGGGCCCGGGGATGCCCGGCACCTGTACCCCTTACGGCTCAACCTGGAACGGCTCTCCCTGAGCCGGGATGCCTTTATCGAGAAGATCCAGGCTGCGGGCGTGGGGGTTTCCGTGCATTTCATCCCCCTTCATAGTATGCCCTATTACCGGCAGCGTTATGGCCTTACCGAAGGGGATCTCCCCGAGTCCATGCGCAGTTTTCAGCGGGTTATTTCCCTTCCGATATGGCCTAAGATGCAGGATGCCCAGGTTGAGCGGGTGATTCAAGTCGTGAAAGCCATTGCCAGGGAATAGAGGACTGCGAAGGTTTAGGGAAAGGTTTTTTGGTAAAACCCCAGGCATGAGCCAAGCCTAGCCCTGCCCGTCTTTCAGGGCAACGTCATTTAACTTTGCCGAACAAAACATCATGCAGGAAATCGTCGCTGAGGGTAGCTCTGAGCATTTTGCGGCTGATCCCAAACCGTTTTTCCGGGACGCCAGTCTTCCG
>JAITEL010000123.1 GCA_031282065.1 Treponema sp. | reverse complement strand
TTCAAAGCTCTTTTCCAGTTTTTCGATGCTTCGCGCGTCTATTTCCATATCTATCTCCTCCCATTGGGACAGATACTATTCTAGCCTTCCCTCAAAAAGAGGTAAATGAGTTTGCCCTGGGGAAAGCCCCGGTTTCGCAGATTTTTTACGAATTAAGGAGTAAACTATGGAACCTAAACAACCTGTCCTCAGCCTCAAAAAAAGAATCCAAAACATCAAAGAAAAACTCCTGAGCCCCAAAGAACCAAGACCCCATGAAACCTTCCTGAACTTCACCGAACAAGTGCTGCGCCCTCAAGAACAAGCCCCTGCCCCCAATGACAAACCTCGGAACCATGAACCGGCCCCGCAGTCTAAAGAACCAAGCCCAAGCTCCAGAATCATAATCCCGAACCCCAATGATAAACCAGGGAACCCCAAGAAGAAGCGCCGTTCCTCAAAGAAGCGATATGAGATATAAGCAAGCCCGGAGCCGTACTGCCAAAATCAGCCCCAAAGCCGCATCCCCGGCATGTACTTTAAAGGTATCCCACGGGTACACTGGGAGAGGAACCCCAGTTCCGCAGTAAAGGCTTGGGGATTACCGGTGAGGAGGAACCTATGGCAGACATGATGGCGCCGCCCCGAGGGGCAAGTCTCGAAGACGTCTGGGCCGTAATCCGGGAGACCGGATTGCTGATTCAGCACTTAGGCGAAAAGATCGACCGACAGCAGGAAGCGGCCGAGCGGTGGCAGGAAGCAGCTGAGCGGCAGCAGGAAGCGGCCGAGCGGTGGCAGGAAGCGACCGAGCGGCGGTGGGAAGAAGCCGAGCGGCGATGGGAAGAAGCCGAGCGGTGGCGGGCAGAGGCAGAGCGGTGGCGGGCGGAGGCAGAGCGGCGAGAGGCAGAGGCCGCCCGGCGACGGGCAGAAGAAGAAGTTCGGCAGCGGGCGGAGGCCGAGCGGCGAGAGGCAGAGGCCGCCCGGCGACGGGCAGAAGAAGCTCGGCAGCGGGCAGAAGTCAACCAGAAGTATAAAGAGACCGCCCAGTTTATTCAGGACTTAGGTGCGAAGACCGACCGCTTGCAGGAAGAAATCGCCCAGCAGCAGAAAAAAATCGACCGGCGTCTGGGAAAACTGGGTATCCGTCTGGGGGATGTGGCGGAGCACCTCATGTCCCCCAAACTCCATGAAAAGTTTCGAGAACTCGGCTTCTCTTTCACTAAGAGCAGGCGAAATCGCAAACTAAGGGATGCGGCGAATAATCAAGTGGCCGAACTAGACGTGCTTGTTGAAAACGGCGAGTATGCCATAGCAGTGGAGGTAAAGACCCACCTTATGACAGAGGATGTGGATAAGCACCTGAAACGGATGGAGATCGTGCGGCAGTGGGCGGATGCCCATGAGGATACGCGAAAATACCTGGGAGCCGTGGCGGGAGTGGTAGTGAACGATGACGTGACAAAGTATGCGCTCAGCAAGGGCTTGTACGTGATTATCCCCTCAGGAGAGACCGTGAAGATAGTCGTACCCCCAGAGTTCAAACCCCGGATATGGTAATGCCTTCGGTGGTTTCTGAAACACCAGGAGCGTATGCCCCTGGAACTCATCTTCATGGTAAGGAAGTGTAGCATGGCAGAAGAATCAACAGGGAAAGCCAATACCCCCCCTGTCAAGGACGGAGAGAACGATTTGGTAACCGAGGTCTCCACCCTGGAGGAAACCCTGCGCAACCAGGGCATCCTGGTCAAGATCGTGCAAGCGCGTTTAGAGCTACTCCGGCTTGAAACCATCAAGAACATACTGGCAGTGTGGGACGAAACCCTGAGGATACAGGATTGGTGTATGAGGGCAGCCTTGAGGATTTCAGGGTACCGGATAGGTACGGTCCAGCCCTTTGACCCTGCCGGCCAGCGGATAACTGTGGACCTCAGCCCCGCCCGGGATCTGCGCGGCCTGGAGCAGCCGGTGAAGGTGCATATCCTGGGGGAGAAGCACCCGGGGGCTTATACAGGGCTGGTTACGAACACCGCCACGGGTAAGACCCAGGGCACCATCACGGTGGATGAGGATCATCCCTTGGAGCTCACGCTGACGGAGCATACCCTCAGGAAGCTGAGTTCCCGATTGCTCCACATGGCCCTGGTTCCTAAACCCTGAGGGTGCGCAAACCACCGCCCGGGGTGTTCAAGGCTGTATACTGAAAGCCGGCAGGGATACCGCTTAGTGCATGAGGGGCACTGATGTTGTTATGAAAGGAGTCGATCATGGGTGAATACGAAGAGAGAAGAGGAACCATGCCGGGTGCAGCCTGCTTTCGGCATACCAGGACTGGAGGGCCTCCCTTGCCTATACTCAGGAGGAAACCTATGGAATCGGTAAAAAACGCACTGGCCTTGCTCGTCCTGGCGCTCTGCCTAGGGGCCTGTCCTAGTCCCTCAGCACCTGATCCGGATCCAGGTCAGGATCCTCAAGAGAATAGCGAGATCAGCCTGGTAGCTATCGCCATAAGCCATCCCCCGAATAAGCTGGTCTACGCCAAGGGAGAGGACTTCGATCCTACGGGGCTGGTGGTAACGGGGATATACACGGACAACCGTGAGCCTTCAGGGGGGGAAGGCCGGGCTGCTCGAAGCCACATTCACAATCCGGGTGGAGTCTACCGCCTTGGTCTCGATCAGCATACGCAGCCTTCCTGCTAAGCTTCAGTACACCAAGGGAGAGGACTTTGATCGTACGGGGCTGGTGGTAGAGGGACGATACGGGGACGGCACCACCCATAGTGAAGAGTCCTATAGCCTGACGCGGGACCTTACGGATACCCTGGGGGAAAAGACCGTAACCGTAAGCCTGAATAAGCTTACCGCGAGCTTTACCATCACCGTTACCGAACCGGTCTTAGTGTCTATAACCATAAGCAAGCTGCCGAACAAGCTGAACTATGCGCAAGGGGAGGCCTTTGACCCCGCCGGATTACGGGTAATCGGGACCTATACGGACAAGACCAGCAAGGAGGAAACCGGCTATACCCTGAGCAGCGTGGATACCTCCAGTACCGGCAGGAAAACCGTAAGCCTCACCCTCAAGGGCTTTACCGCCCGCTTTACCATTACCGTGGGGGAAGCGGCCTTGGCGTCTATTGCCGTAAGCCGCCTGCCGGATAAGACCGTGTACACCAAGGGAGAAGCCTTTGATCCTACGGGGCTTAAAATAACCGGGACCTATACGAATGGTACGACTAAAGAAGAAACCGGCTATACCCTTGGGGCTGTAGATATGCAGAGTACCGGGCAAAAGGAGGTCCGGGTGAGCCTTAGGGCTAAGAGTACGACTTTTACGATAACCGTGAATCCTGCGCTTTTGGCCTCCATCGGGGTAAGCAAGGCGCCGGTCAAGACGGTCTATAAACGGGGGACGGCCTTTGATGCTGCCGGGCTTGAGGTAAGCGGGACCTATACGGATCATTCCGTGAAGCGGGAGACCGGGTACACCCTGAGCGCGGTGGATACGAACACTCCGGGTATAAAGACCGTAACCGTGAGCCTCCAGGGACGCAGCACGGCTTTTTCTATAGCCGTGATGGATCCTGCCCTGTACTTTGATTATGGCCGGCGCCACAGCCCTGAGGAGTCCGCGGGAGTGGGCCGGTATAGCGTACCGGCGGGCCGTACCCTGCTCCTGGCTCCGGTGCGCTGGTATATAAGCGATAACGCATCCTATACCTGGCAGGTGGACGGGGCGACTCAGGCTGCTGCCGGGGAATACTTCTCCTTTACCCCTACTGAACAGAAAACCTATACCATTACCGTAAGTGCCGAAGGGATTACCGCACAAACCACGGTGGAGTGTGTGGCTCCAGAGGGGACGTACCTGCGAAATAAAACCGGTACCAGTAAGGCTCGGGTGAGCACCTGTTTTGAGTTCACCCCTGCCCCCGGACAGTTCGTGTCCATAAGCCCCGCGGCCACGGAAGCATCGGTACGCGCTGAGGCCCAGGCCGCGGTGGACAGCAACACGGGCAGCACCCATTATGTGTGGTCCCTGGGGGCCTGGGGAGGCTACGTGGTTACCGGCTTTGATCACAGCGTGCTCAAGAGCGGGGGCTATGATCTGGAGATTCATGGGAATCCCCTCGGAGGCTGGAGTGAGCCGGGTACGGTGTGGGTGATGCAGGACGAGAACGGCAACGGCCAGCCTGACGATACCTGGTATGAACTGAAAGGCAGTGAAACCGGGAAGGCCGCTGCCAAACAGCGCTATGGGCTTACCTATTATAAGCCCGATGGGATCCATGAACTTTTGTGGATAGACAACATGCACACCCTGGGCAGTCTTTCGGCGAAGAACTACTATGGGGAGGTCCAGGGCTATCCTCATTCGGTAAGCGGAGATAGGCTTACCTTCATCGGTACCCGGCTGCCCCAGACCCTGGAGAACGGCACTATCATCACCAATCCCGGTTTTCCCTGGAGCTATGTGGATAATGAGGGCGATCCTTACTTTAAGATTTCCGATGCCATCCAGGCAGACGGCTCTGCCGCAGCCTTGGCGTACATTGACTTTGTCAAGGTACAGACCGCGGTGAATATGTATGCCGGATCCCTGGGGGAGGTCTCCTCAGAGACCGGTTTACCCTTTGATTATTCCATGACCCATTAGCGCCGACTCGTAGTTTTGATTTGTTGGAGGCAGCCCTGTGCGTAACCGTATTCTTTTTGCCCAAGCCCGAATCGTCGAGGATCCTCTGGTTGAGCGGAAACCCCAGCTCCAGCCCCAAGCCGGCAGGATCGAGCCCGAGCCCCGGCATAGCGAAAAGAGCTATACCCTTGAGGAGGCCCGCAAGAGCCTGCTCCAAGGTATTGAAACCATAGAACAAGCCATAGCCAAGCTGCCTGCCGGGGCCTGTCCTGGGGACTATGTGGTGCTGGTCCTGGTCCTGCGTGAAGCAGCGGGGAGTACGGATGTGCTTGCTCCCTGCTTACCCCATGTGCGGGTCTTGGGGAGCCGTCCTTCCCGGCTCGGCCCGGGGCCGGCGCTCCGGGGGCAAGAGCGGCAACTCCTATATGGCCATGCAAAAGCAGGATCTCCCGGTGCTGGCTGCAAAGGTACGGACCGCAAGCCCTGATACAGACCGTTTCCTTGAGGGTCTGGTGGCTATGGATCTGATAAGTGCTCAACACCGGCTGAGAAACCTGCAGGCTGAAGGAGGGACTTCCGGCACCGGCCATTTTGAGATAGCCCTCCACCTCTATTCCGAGGAGCCGCCGGTGTTTCCCCTGGATGCCTTTTCCGCCTATGCCCAGGGTTTAGGCTTCAGGGTAAGGCAGGAACATCGCTTTCTTACGCAGAAGCTCCTGTTTGTGCCTGTCCGGGGGCCCTGGGAAAAGCTGCCGGACCTTGCGCAGTTTACCTTTATCCGGCAAATACAAAAGGTTCCCCGGCTGCGCCCTTTTCTGCCGCATCCCGGTGAAGTCCAGAAAGATTTACAACTGCCCCGGGGGGAGCCTTTTTCACGGGAGCCCCGGGTGGCAATCTTTGACGGGGGCCTGCCGGGGGCTCACCCGATTGATCATTTTATTACCCGGTATGTCCCCCTGAACCCTGACGCGGGGAGTCTGCCCGGGGGAGAGGGACATGGGCTTGGGGTGAGTTCGGCCTTTTTATTCGGCCCCTTGCCTGCAAGCGGCGGGATAGAGCGGCCTTACGCACCGGTAGAGGTGTTCCGCCTGGTTGACGGGGACCAGAATGATAAGGATGATCTCAACCTGTACCGGGCCCTGGGGTATATCCGGGAGGTCCTTACGGGGGGCAGCTATGAGTTTGTCAATATCAGCGTGGGTCCCCAGGTAAGCACTGAGGATACGGAGGTCCATGCATGGACCGTAGTCCTGGATGAGCTTGCCTGGAAAGAAAACCTCTTCATAACCGTGGCAGGGGGTAACAACGGCGCTTCCCCTAAGCCGCGGATCGAGGTTCCCGCAGACGGGAATCAGTTTTGCCGCGCCCTATCTGCTTCGCTATGCGGTGGGCTTACGGGTTATCGGGGGAGAGGCGGTATCGGTGCTCACGATCCGAGCCCTGCTTATCCACTATGCCCAGCGCGGGGCTAACGCTGTTCGTGATGTAGGCTGGGGCTGTCCGCCTCCCCCGGAAGGCATCATCCGGGGCATTCCTGGGGAGCTTCGCCTTATCTATCAGGGAAGGGTGGCGCCGGGCTATAAGATACAGGCGGATGTACCGGTTCCCGATAGGGGTTCGGATTTCCGGGGGCCGGTACGGGTTGAGGGCACCTTCTGCTATATGTCCCCGGTTTCCCATCATGATCCGGTTGCCTACACCAAGAGCGCATTGGACATAGACTTTGTTTCTGCGGAGGACGTAAATCCCTACCTCCCCAAGCTGGAATTCTTTGACACCGCGGATGGGAATGCCCCGGGTCGGGGACTGGACAGGATCTCCAGGGGTCTTATTTTGATATCCGGCGCCTTGACAAGGCGGGTAAGCATAGGCATAGGCATAGGAAGGAAAGGGAGATTGCCTATAGTTTAGTAATTACGGTGATAAAAGAAACAGAAGGGATGTCCTGGGGTATTGGGGAAGGTCTCTGGAGGTGAGGGGAATTGAACCCCTGACCTCTTGAATGCCATTCAAACGCTCTAGCCAACTGAGCTACACCCCCAGATACACGCTAACCCAACTCTCTATTCTTAACTGATTTTAATATACTCAATTGTTTTACCGGTTTCAAGGGTCTGTCCCCGTTTCTTTTCAGAATAAAGCCTGTTCTCAGGAAGACAGGTCATGGTGAGGCGGCGCCGTACACCTAGCTAGGACAAGAGGCTTGTCCTAGCTAAGCCAAGAGGCTTGTCCCAGCTAAGCCAAGAGGCTTGTCCTAGCTAAGCCAAGAGGCTTGTCCTAGTTAGGCCAAGAGGCTTGTCCTAGCTAGGACAAGGGGCTTGTCCTCGTTAACGTGAGTTCGATGAAGAAGGACATATCCTTAAAGCGTTGACGACACCCGTGTCATTGCGAGGAGCGGAGCGACCAGGCAATCCAGGGAAGGCATCCTTCGC
>JAITEL010000029.1 GCA_031282065.1 Treponema sp. | reverse complement strand
CCCTCAGCGCAGGCACCGCCGCCCCTGGCGCAGGCACCGCCGCCCTCAGCGCAGACACAGCCGCCCTCAGCGCAGACACCGCCGCCCGCGGCGGGGAGAGCGGCGGGCTGTGCGAGTGGGGATGTGAAGGCGATGTGGTGGTCTGTGCACGGTATGTGGGCGGCGGTGTCTGCGCTGAGGGCGGCCGTGTCTGCGCTGAGGGCGGCGGTGACTGCGCTGGGGGCGGCGGTGTCTGCGCTGAGGGCGGCGGTGCCTGCGCTGAGGGCGGCGGTGACTGCGCTGCGGGCGGCGGTGTCTGCGCTGAGGGCGGCGGTGTCTGCGCTGAGGGCGGCGGCGCCTGCGCTGAGGGCGGCGGTGTCTGCGCTGCGGGCGGCGGTGTCTGCGCTGAGGGCGGCGGTGTCTGCGCTGAGGGCGGGGAATCGAAGTATAACGTGCGCTATCTTACGGACGTTTAGCCGCTCCGGCTTCTTCGGATTCCGGCTCGGCCGCTAAGCAGGCCCGGCGAAACGCCCGGTCCTGCTCCTCCAACAGGGAAGGGAACTCTCCTTCAAATCTGCGGCCATCACCATGCTCTCCTGATATAAACCTATTTCACCGAATGACGGCGCTTCCGCAGTTACCCGTAAAGAGCAAAGGCAGGGTACTCCCCGCCTGGTTCTGCCGGGAGGGGATAGCGGGGCCTTTCCAACATCCGGCCTGCGGGGGCCTCCAAGGCTCCCGCAAAAGGCTTCATGCAGAGCAGAGCCGTGCCCTCAGCAGCGCGGCTAAGGCCTGGGAGGTAAAGCCCAGGGAGTGAGCCACCTCCTTCGCGGGCCCGGACTCTCCGAAACGGTCTATAGAAAAGATGTCTTCCGGTTTTGCCCAGCGTTCCCAGCCGGTCTTCACCCCTGCCTCACAGCAGATCACCCGGACGCCCGCAGGGAGAATGGCCTCCTGTACGGCCTTGGGCTGGGCTTCGAAACGTTCCCGGCTTATCATGGACACCACCCGGATATTCCCTTGGACCTGGCCGGCTGCTTCCAGGGCCAGGGTAACTTCAGAACCTGTGGCGATAAGCACTAACTGAGGCGCTTCGCTTCCCTTTTTCACCACATAGGCGCCGGTCCGCAGGGTGTTCTTCCAATCCGGGTCCTCCTTGGGAAAGACCGTGAGGTTTTGCCGTGAAAGGGCCAGGACCGTAGGGCCGTCCTGGTGTTCCAGGGCCCAGGCCCAAGCCTCCGCGGTCTCCTCTGCATCCGCAGGACGCAGGGTGAGGAGCCCCGGAATGATGCGGAAAGAAGCCAGCTGCTCTATGGGCTGGTGTGTCGGGCCGTCTTCCCCGACGAAAATAGAGTCGTGGGTGAACACATAGATGACCGGCTGCTTCATTAAGGCCGAAAGCCTGAGCGCGGGCCTCAGATAATCGGAAAACACCATGAAGGTGGCACAGAAAGCCCTCAGCCCGCCATGCAGACTGATACCATTGGAGATCGCCGCCATAGCAAACTCCCGGATCCCAAAGTGAATGTACCGGCCTCCCCGGTTGGCCGGACTGTACACATCGGGGATGCCCACTGCATTGGGGCCTTTCAGATCTGCCGAACCCCCTACCAGGTTGGTATTGGCCTTTGCCAGGGCAAGCAGGGCCTTGTTCCCGGCAGAACGGGTAGCCAGGCTGTCCCCGGGAGCAAACCTGGGGAGCAGCCCCAGACTGGCCCTGCCTGCATAGAAACGGTCCCATTCGGCCCGCTTATCCGGGTTCTCTTGAGACCAGGCCTGGAATTCCCCTTGCCACGCCGAGCGAAGCCCCTGCCACTCGGCCCGTTTCCCGGCGAAATAGGAGACCGCCTCAGGGGCAACGTAAAAATCTCCGGGAATACCCAAGGCAGCTTTGGCCGCGGCCACTTCCTCTGCGCCTAAAGGCGCTCCGTGGGCCTCCGCTGTGTTCTGCTTATGGGGGGCCCCTTTGCCGATAACCGAACGCAAGATGATGAGGCTGGGTTTGCGGGTCTCTGCTTTGGCCTCTGCGCTGAGCCGGGCCAGGGCCTCAAAATCATACATAGAACCTGTCAGCACCTGCCAGCCGTACGCCTCATAGCGTCGGGCCACATCTTCGGTAAAGGCCAGGTCCGTACTGCCGTCAATGGTGATCCCATTGGAATCGTAGAACACGATGAGCTTAGCCAGACCCAGGTGGCCTGCCAGAGAAGCGGCTTCTGCGGCAACCCCTTCCTGAAGACAGCCGTCCCCTGCCAAGACATAGGTGTAATGGTCCACGATGGTCCGCGTCTTGGTGTTAAACCGGGCGGCCAGCATAGTCTCGGCCACGGCCATGCCCGCCGCGGTGGCGATACCCTGCCCCAGGGGGCCGGTGGTGGTTTCAATCCCCCGGGCAAGGCCGTATTCAGGATGCCCGGCAGCGTGGGAGCCTATCTGCCGGAAGCGCTTGATATCCTCCAGGCTCATATCCTGGTACCCGGCAAGGTACAGCAGGGAATAGAGGAACAGGGAACCGTGGCCCGCGGATAGCACAAAACGGTCCCGATCCGGCCAGGAGGGATCCGAAGGATCCTGCCGGAGCAGGGCTCCATAGAGGAAGGCTCCAAGCTCGGCCGCGCCCAGGGGAAGCCCGGGATGCCCTGAATTCGCCTTTTGAATGGCGTCCATGGAAAGGGCCCTTACACTGAGGGCGATCTTTTCCAATGCATTGATGTTCATAGTGATACTCCGCTTTTCATAGGATGCGGTAGAAGACCGCTTGAATCAGTATACCCGAAATGCCCCTTATTGTCTTGGTACTGGCATTCCCTGGTTTTCTGTGGTATAGTAAGCTGTTATGCAGTACGGAAACAGAGCAAAAACGAGTATCCTGCGATGGTTAGTGGTCTATGAGTATCTGGATTAACATGAAGCTAGGGAAAAGGGGAAAGGCCGCCGGGCGGGGCCTGACCGCTGCCATTGCGCGGGTATACCTGCCGTGTTTTTTGAGTATGTTCGTCGTGTTTCAACCGCTTTTTGCTCAGACTAATCTCTCCAATCCCGATGGTTCTCGAATGAGCGGCTTACAAAGTTACCGTACGGGCAGGGATATGGAAGGGAGAGACCGTATAGATGAGGCGACGCTGTATTACAACCAGGCCATACAGATTTGTTTAGACGAGATCTCCGGGAATACCGCGACTCAAGACACCTATGCGGTGTTCACCTGGACCTTGCAGCGTCAAAAGCGCTATGCCGATGTGATTACCTGGGGTGAACGGGCCCTTCAGTTGTACCCCACCGATTACCGTATCATTGAAACCATGGGAGAGGCCTATTTTTACCTTAACGAGTATGACCGTTCCCTGGTGTTTATGCAGCGCTACGTCAATTTCCTGCCTCAAGGAGACCGCTCGTCGGTGGCCTATTTTTTCATTGGAGAGATATTCCGGCTCCAGGGGAGATACCTCCATGCGGATATTGCGTACACCACCGCGGTCCAGTTGGAACCCCGTATCTCCCTGTGGTGGTACCGGCTTGGCACGGTCAGGGAAGCCCTGGAAGACTTGAGCGCGGCCATACAGGCATATGAACAAGCCCTCAGGCTAAACCCGAGTTACCAGGAAGCCCAGGACGGCTTAGCCCGCTCAAGAAGATAAGCCGCGGGGAGAACCCTATTAGAAAAGATCGAAGAAGCTTTCTTTGAGGCGGCTTACCGAGAGGGCCTGGGCTTTGGTAAGGGAGATAGGGTCTAGGCTATCAAGGATATCCTTGATCTGAGTCTGGAGGTTGGTTTTATGGATACCGACCATGATAAGAAAATTATATACGTTCCGGTGCGGGGTTACGCCGTCTTCCTGAAAGTATTGTTTTAAGACCCAGAAATCATCTGCTTGAAACCCGCCGGTATACATCGTATTGTGCGCGGCCTTTATCAGGGCCTCGAAAAAGCGGCCGTATTCCGCCTCCGGATAGGAAGCAGCGCTCTTGGTCATGCGGTCCTGGATCCGGGAAGCCACCAGCCGGGAGAAGTCCTTGGAAAGGTCGAAGCCGGAGGTCCATTGCTGTAAGGCTTGGAAGTTGGCCCCTTCAATCTCGCTTATGAACATATAGGTATCCTCGTATTGGGGGAGCTTTTCTATCCCGGGTATCCCTTCGCTTTCATACCGATTCACCCATTCGGGGATATCCTTTCCTAAGGCTTGGGTCTTGTAGTCTAGAACTTGATATAATTGGATTACTCCGGCAGGCTGCGGCGGGATCCAGGGGACAGGCAGTTCAGGAGGCTCCCCCGCACAGCCGGCAAGGATTGCTCCGCTGAGCAGGCCCACCGGCAGCAGTTTCTTTTGTAGGGGCGTACTCATGGGTCTAGCGCAGCTCAGGAAGGGCTTCGTTTTGCCGGGAGGGTATAAGCGGGATCGGTGTCTTGGTAAAGCTGATGCCCACCTCATCGAAGAGCGCCACCGCAGAGGGCGTCTTGGCCTCCGGTATACTTCCGATAAGGGGTAGTTCCGAGCCGAATTGGAAGGTCCCTTCCCCGCTTATGGGGGCGGCCAGGGTAAGGGTACAGGGCTTAGATTGCATATCCCGCTCTTCCAGGTATATCCGGGCAGTAAACCGGTCGTGCTGGATCGTAAAGCTCAGACTAAAAGCAACGAAATCCCCGGTTTGCAGGATAGGGCTGGGCGTAACTGCGGATTCATCCTCTTCAGAAGAAGGAAGCAGCGCTGTTTCGTAAGATGCCGCTCCTGCGGAGATACGGAGGAGCAGGGTTTCCCCGTTAAAGACAAGGTCTCCATCCAGGGCTGCTGCGGAGGTATCAGCCCGTCTAAAGACCATCTTAAAAATGCTTCCTTGAGCAAGGAGTAAACTCCGAAAAAAGATCTGAGCGTTCCCTTGCTCGTTATCGGCGAGGAGAAACGGTGCGCTGGGCAAGAGATATACATCCTCAGGCCCTATGGAAAGCCCGTAAATACTTCCATGGGGCACCCAGCGGGCTTGCAGCTGGGTCTTGGGACGGAGACTTCTGTTCGGATCCTTGGGATCTTGTGCATCCAGGAGGTTGTTCTGGAATTGATACCAATGAATGAACTGATCCGCCCGGTCAGAAAAATACTCCGGCATTTCACTCTTAACCGATACGGGCAGGGATAGTTCCTTGGATTTTCCATACAGGGGCGTATTGTTAGGAGGCTTGAAGGGAAAAAGGACCGCTTTTATGGTGTAGAATCCGGTCCGGTCCGGGGCTTTCCAGAACAGGGACCCCGCGTTTTCGGATAGCTTCCCTTCGTCGATACGTTTGTTCCCGCTATACCAGATCACATAGGGATCCAGGCGGGTATCGGCAATGACCTGAGCTTCAATAAGTACATTGACCCCCGGCGGTACGAACTGGGCAGTCTTAGAAAAACCAGGGAGATAGCGCTGAATATCATCGAAGGTTAAGGTAGCATCACCGAGGAAATAAACCGGCCGCTCAATAGCAGCCAGTACGGTTTTTTCCCCAAGGACCTGGAACATGAGGGTATACCGGCCCAGTTCCAAAGAGTCGGTGAGTTTATATGCGGGAAGCACCTGATCCAAACGAGCCACCCTAATCACCTGGTCCCTCTTCCCGGGACTCATAAGGGCATAGTTTCTGCTTTCGGCTCCTTTCGGTATATCAATTTCAGGGGTCTCCGGTACTACCGGTTCAGCTACCGGCGTAGGGCTCGGCAATTCCTCGATCATGTCCACGTCCTTTGGTAGCGAGGGTGTGGGTTTCGCTTTACCCGGCGTTTCCGGTTCTTCAGGCGCCGGGGATTCGATGAGCGCGGGGCTGTCTTCTGGTTCCGCCGGTACGTCCACGGCAGGTATCACCGGCACAGGAGGGCTTGTTTGCGGACTTGGAGCGACCGGGGCCGGTTCAGGGATTACCGGTTTCTCTATCGTCTCTGGAGAACTCGTGAGCCCTGTACCGAGGGTATACCAGATCTTCTTCCCTGCATCTTGCCCTAAATCGTCCTGTAAAAAAACCACCAGGCCCCGAACATCCGGATCATGCACCACGGAATTAACAAAATACGGACGTATCGTGTCATTCGCTTTTATGATCGAACATTCATCCAGGGAATAGTCGTTGATATAGGCATTCACCTGGTACGTCCCGCCACTGGGAAGCACCATATCCATTCCTCCGCTACATGCAGCAAGACAGCATATCCAGAGGAAAAGCATACCATAGAGGGCCCTGTCGGACCTGTACCTGTGGGGGAGACTAGCCTTTGTATTACCTTTACCCGTATACTTTCCCTCTTAGTATCTAGTATACCAGCCAAAGCCTTACATGACCATCTTTTTCTGTCTGCACCCTGAGTATTACCGGTCAATGCATGAACCCCCCTGCCGTTCCTAGGGTGAAGGTTCCTCCCCTCCTTCCAAGCGAGGCTTCATAGTTCGGACAGGGAACTCACTTTGCAGAACAAGGCAAGGGCTGATCCCATGAGGGCATGGATATAGGGAGGCTGCCCCATGCCTTGAAACACCGCTTGGATAGGAAGGACTTCCACCTCCACATATTCATCTTCGTCCAAATCCTGAGCTTCTAAAGGTTTCAGGTCTTCGGCCAGAAAGAAGTGAACCCGGTTTGCCATAATCGCCGGATTGGGACTGCATACGCCCAGACTTCTGATACTTCCTGCTTCATAGGCGGTTTCTTCCCGCAATTCCCGGGCCGCCGCGGCACGGGCATCCTCGCCTTTTTCAAAGACCCCGCCGGGAAATTCCAGGCTCAATTCCTGGGCCCCATGACGCCATTGCCGGACCATGACGAATGCTTTACCCTGGGGGGTGGTAAGCACCGGTACTACGATGGCCCAATCAGAGGCATCAAGGACGGTAAAGGTGCGCAGTTCCTTATCCGGGGAGCGGCAGGTCCTTTCCTGGATCGAAAAGATAGGACAGGCGAAAACTTCCCGGCGAGCTTCTTCGTTCCACTCAAGGCGGGGATTCCGTATAAGGTGGGCAGCTTGTTTAGTATCCATAACTATAAAAATAACCGCTTATGGGGGCGGTGTACACCCCTATGCTCCTGGGAGAGGACGGCGTCATTCAGGCGGGAAAGAACAAAGGAGCAAGCGGACATCCCTATCCCTTGGTCTACCATGCAACATACATAAATGCACCCAAAGTATCCAGCAGTTTACGTTTTTGTATCTTTTACAGATAGTTTGTGTACTCTTTGGCGCTCTTTCAGGTATTTCCCCTGCTTTTTCAGCTGGGCACCATTATTGCAAAATCGCTGCAAGATGAACGGCACGAGTGATACTACAAACCGCAGCCTGTGGAAACCGGACGAAGCGGTTGAGATGTACTGCAAAGATATTGGTATGACCTACCGTGCCGAGGGTGGCCGTGATGTCAAAGCCCTGCTGCGGATAATCGGTGACTTAGTGAGCGCAGGAAGCTGCGAAGGCTTATCACAGGAGGCTGCGAAGGCTTATCACAGGAGGCTGCGGAGGCTTATCGCAGGAGGCTGCGAAGGCTTATCGCAGGAGGCTGCGAAGGCTTATCGCAGGACGCTGAGAAGGCTGAGGGCAAGGGGCTGCGAAGAATGAGCGCAGGAGGCTGCGGAGGGTGAGCGCAAGAAGCTGCGGAGGGTGAGCGCAAGAAGCTACGAAGGCTGAGTGCAGGAGGCTGCGAAGGGTGAGCGCAGGGGGCTGCGAAGGCTGAGCGCAGGGAGCTGTGAAGGCTAAGCGCAGGAGGCTGCGAAGGGTGAGTACAGGAAGCTGCGAAGGCTTATCGCAGGAAGCTACGAAGGGTGAACGCAAGAAGCTGCGGAGGCTTATCATAGGAGGCTGCGAAGGCTTATCGCAGGAGGCTGCGAAGGCTTATCGCAGGAGGTTGCGGAGGCTTATCGCAAGAAGCTACGAAGGGTGAGCGCAAGAAGCTGCGGAGGCTTATCGCAGGAGGCTGCGAAGGCTTATC
>JAITEL010000096.1 GCA_031282065.1 Treponema sp. | reverse complement strand
CGGTGGGTTTAGCGTCCCTGTTAGTCGGGGGCGGACGGAAGGCGGTCGTCATTGCGAGGAGCGGAGCGACGAAGCAATCCAGACAGGACAGTCCCGGTGGATTGCTTCGCTACGCTCGCAATGACGGGGTGGCTCGCAATGACGGGCGGGGCAGGGAATAGGTAATGAGGACGGGCTTTTGCGCTGTTGCGTGAAAGCCTGTTTTTTGAGGGGCAGGCCAGCCTGCACCAACCATACGGCAATAGCGGCAGAGCCTTCCGGGGGCTTGGAAAGGGGGACACTCTCTTCACCTGGGATGCGTATTATGGTGCTCCTTCGGGCAAGTTTGAAAACCGTTGAGGAGGTACCAGCCATGACCGATGATAGAGTAAGGCGTAACATTATTCTTACTGAAGGAGGGGTTTCATAAACCCGGAGAACCTATGAGCATATACTGGAATCATCGTGTCAAGAACCTGTCTCCCTACATTCCCGGTGAACAGCCCCGGCAGGGGGGCCTTATCAAGCTCAACACCAATGAAAACCCCTATCCCCCTTCCCCCAAGGTCATCGAAGCCATTCAAAAGGCTGCCGGGGATGAGCTCCGGCGCTATCCCGACCCGGCCTGTACGGAATTGCGTAGCGTCATTGCCCGCAGGTACGCGGTTATGCCGGAACAGGTATTTGCCGGAAACGGTTCGGACGAGGTCCTGGCCTTCGCCTTTGGCGCGTTCTTTGAGTCTGCTGCCGGGAAGCAAAAGGCCCTGCCCGTCCTGTTCCCGGACATCACCTACAGCTTTTACCCGGTCTATGCGCAGCTATGGGATATACCCTTTACCCCCCTTCCTCTGGCGGCAGATTTCTCTATTACTTGCACTGATTATAAGCAGCGCTCCGGGGGGGTGGTCATTCCTAATCCCAATGCACCCACCGGACAGGCCCTTTCCCCTTCAGCCCTGGTCTCCCTCTTCCGCTTCCATGCACAGGACGGGGAAGGCTCATCAGTGGTGCTTGTGGATGAGGCCTACGCTGCCTTTGGAAAGGACCTGGAAGTGGCGCCCCTCATCCATGAGCATCCGAACCTCCTCACGGTACACACCCTTTCCAAGGCCGCTTCCCTTGCAGGGCTTAGGGTGGGCTTTGCCATTGGGAACCAGGAACTCATTGAGGGGCTCTGCCGGGTGCGGGATTCTTTCAATTCCTATACCGTGGACAGGCTTGCCCAAGCCGGGGCAGTAGCGGCTCTGCTGGATGCCCCCTATTATGAAGAGGTGAATCAGAAAGTCATTGCCACCAGGGACCGGGTCTCCTCAAGCCTCCGTGCCCTGGGTTACGAGGTGATCCCTTCCCAGGGGAATTTTATCTGTATCCGCTCTCTCCAAAAGAGCGGCCCTCAGTTTTTGAGCTTCTTGCGGGAACAGGGCATACTGGTACGGCACTTCCCCAAGCCGCGGATTGCGGATTTCCTGAGGGTGAGTATAGGAACCGATGCGGAGATGGATAGGTTTCTTGAGGCCTGTGAACGTTTCAGGGCTGTATGAAGATTACCCGGGGTATTTCTTCTTTAAGGCCTCTGCCACCAGAGGAGGAACCATACCGGACACATCGCCGTGGAAAAAGGCCAATTCCTTAACCGCTGAAGCACGGAGCACAAAATACCGGGGATCCGCAGTCATGAAGAGGGTTTCTATGTGTGCATCCAGGGCTTTATTGAACAGAGAAAGCTCAAATTCATAGGAGAAGTCATCGGTTCCCCGCACTCCCCGGATGATGATATGCAGGTCCCTCGGTTTCATGAATTCCACGATCAAGGAATTCCAGATGAACACCGCTACCTTTTTCTGATGCCTGAGCAGTTCCTGCATCAACCCAAGCCGTTCTTCTACAGAGAAAAGGTACTTTTTTTGGGGATTTTCCGCCACCACCACCAGCAGTTCGTCAAAGAGGGAACCGGCCCGTTCAATGATATTCAGATGGCCCAGGGTCGGAGGATCAAAGGATCCGGGAAAGACCGCCTTCAGCATGGCAGAAGCATAGAACACTTATACCTCCCGGTCAAGAAGCCCCCAGGAAGAGACAGCGGATCCTTCGCATTTACAAGTACTTTTAATTAGTGCTACCATCTTGAAATGGATCCCATTCCTTCTTCTTCCCGGCTATCCGCCCTGCTGCTCCGTTCCCTTGCCTTAGCGCTGATCCTCCTGCAGCTTAGACTGCTCGCTAAAGACCTGGCAGATACGCCGGTCTTTATCAGCACCCTGCTTATCGCGTTTATCGCCTCCTGGATCCTGGCCCGGAAAAAGCTCCACCCCTGGCAAGGGGTGCTTATCATCGCGCTCATCCCCTGGACCACCCGCTTCATCATCGCCTTACCCCGCATCTTTTTCCCGGATACCGCAGTAAGCCTGGATTCGCTGCTCCTCAACCTATCCCGTAATGATTTTGTCTCCCTCCTTCCTTTCTACTGGGCCGGACTCTCCACGTATTTTTCAAGCCGTTCACGGACATTCTTACGGGCAGATATCATCCTTTCGGATACCCTGCTTTTGGTCATCTTTAGTATTGCCCATACCGCAGACATTGGGGTCTACCGCTGGCCTGTCTTCATGATCGCCCTCTTTACCTGCATACTCCTGCTCCAGATCCTCGCTCTGATCCTCTCTACCCCCCCGCAATGCAAGCTGCGAAAAGCCGAGGCAGTGGAAGCATCGGGTGCCTTCTGTATCTTGGTACTCCTGAGCGGCCTCCTCTTCCTGAGGCCTTCCCAGGAACGGGCGGTAGAGCGGGGAGGCGGACTGCTTGAACCTAAGCTCTTCAGCTTTGATTTCTCGCAGTTCCTGCACCTGGAAAGCGAAATCAGCATGAACGACGATCTGGTATTTATCGTCAAGAAAGATCCTGAAGACACCCATATCCTGCTGCGCCGCTATGTCCTTTCCGGGTATACCGGTAAACAGGGCTTCTTCCGCGTTGACACCACCGATGAAAAGGCGCATCCCCAAAAACTCCCTGAAGGACCGACCGTGCTGTCCAAGCAGGAACCCCTCAAGGCCTACCGTGTTACCAATCAAGAGTATTACCTGGTTAATTTTGATGCGGGGGCCTTCATCGGCATGAACGAACCGGTCCTGATTACCCCCTTTGAAAGCTGGGACGCCTCTTCTTTCAGTGCGGCCTACGGGGTCCAAAGCCACACCAGCGAAGCCCTGCCCTTTGAACTGCTTGATGCGGTCCAAGGGCCCCTCAGCGCAGCGGCAGTGGGATTGAGCCCTGAAGCCTATGCCTTGTATACCGAATATGGGGGGGATGAACGGATCCGGGCCTTGGCGAATGAAATAAGCCTGGGGCTGGAAAATTACTGGGATAAGGTCCAGATCATTTATGAGTATCTGAAGTACGGCGATTACCGGTATAGCCTCAAACCAGGTATAGCCCCGGATGGGGATCAGTTGGGCTTTTTCCTGTTTCAGTCAAAGAAGGGCTACTGTTCCTATTATGCCTTTTCTATGGCCCTGCTTCTCCGTTCCCTGGGTATCCCCGCCAGGGTGGCCGCGGGCTTCTTCATTCAACCGGAAACCAATACCTTTGATTACTACCCGGTCCGCTCTGATATGGCCCATGCCTGGGTAGAGGTCCTCTTCCCTGAGTATGGGTGGATTGAATACGATCCCACCACAGACCAGCTTGCAGAAGGAGAGGAATTCCGCTTCTCCCCGGGGGTCTCTCCCGAGCTCTTTGAACGGCTCATGAAGGAAATCCTGGATAACCATTCCCGCTTACGCCCCAAGCAGGGTACAGCCGGGGGAGATACCGGAAAGCGGCCCTTCGCTGCCTCGGCTGGCCTGGGTTTGCTCAAACGGTACTGGGCCCTGCTGCTCGGCATACTCCTTGTTCTGGATTGTCTGAAGATCCGTACCCAGCACCTGCTGGCAGCTCACCTGAGCCGGGAGCCCCGAAAAAAGGCCAAGCACCTGTGGGCCCAGGTACGGCGGCGACTCAGGCTCGGGGGCTACCGGCAACGGAGCGATGAGGCTGAGAGTGAATGGGCCAAAAGCATGGATGGGCATATCCGGGGAGTCTACGCCTTGTATGCAAAGACCGCCGCGGCCCGCTATGCGCCGGTATATACCCAGGAAGACCTGAGGGCTCTTACCCAGGCCTATACCGGCTTTTCCCAGGCCTATGCAGAAGCCCTGCCCTCCTGGAGGCGTATACTCGCATGGGTCCTGCCCCACCTGGCGCTGCTCCTTAAGCCCATACCCAGCGCTCAGGGCCGGGGCCCGCGGAAAGGAGCGCTCCTTGGGCTTTTCCTGTGCCTGCTGCTCCTGGGAGAGCAGGGGCAAGCCCAAGACGCCCTGGAGTATAGGTCTCCAGAGGCCCTCTATGCACAGGCCCTGGAAGCGCACAGAGCGGAACACTGGGAACGGGCCATTGAGCTGTACACCCAAGGCTCAGAGCTCTTCCCTGAGGTATCCAGTTTCCCCTGGGCTTTGGGGAACCTCTACTATAAACGACAGCTTTATGGGCTTGCCTGGGAGCAGTACCGTAAGGTAGAGGCGCTCTTACCGGATGATACAGAGGTGCTCTACCAGCTTTCCCGGACCGCAGGCTATCTGAATGACGACCGCGTATCCGTGGTCTACCTGGAGCGGATCCTGGACTTGGATCCAGAAAACAAGGAAGCCATTGGGAACCTGGGCTGGATGTACTATAAGCTGCACCGCTTGGAAGAAGGCCGCTTGCTCCTGCTCTCTGCCCTAGACCGCTTTGGGCCTAACCCGGATTTTTCCATGACCTTGGGAACCATCTATTCTGATATGTTCCGCTATGAGGAGGCCAAGCGATGGTACCTTGAGGCCATTGCCGGCTCTGAGGCCCTGGGAGCGGATCTCTTTACCGCAGTAGCCAACTATAACTTGTCCATACTGGAGACCCGGTTCTACCATTTTGCCCGAGCCCTGGAACGGACCAATGCCTCCCTTATGGCGCAGAACCGGGCCTCCGGCCGGCTGGCCCGGGGGGAACTCTTTCTGCGGCGCCTGGAATTCAAACAGGCCTTTTCCGATTATCAGGGAGCCTATGAGATGGATACCTCTCCCCTTTCCAAGGTCAATCTGGCCCAATCCTATCAGATTGCAGGACGCCTGGAAGAGGCCCGGCTGTATGCAGAGGACTGTCTCAAGGAAGGGGATCTCTCCTGGATGCTCAACTACGGTATTGACCCCATCCGGTACAAACGGGATCTCCACGAGATACTCTCGAATGTCTATGCTGGTCTTGAACAAACCGAGTACCTGCTCCCGGTGGGGACCTGGCAGGAATGGATACGCCGTATGTTCCGGGGGATCTCCTACCGGTCCAAGGCATCGGTGCATCGCAGGCTCTTTTGGAAATACAGCTTCCTTACGGCCAAGGCATATGAAGGGGCAAAGCAAGGGGCTTCGGCCCAGGAGCCCCGCTTAGATGCCCTCATCCAGTACTACAACGCGTTTGAGCCCTATCCGCGGCGGGCGCTCACCTACCTGCATAAGTCCCGGGACTTTGAGCTGTCCCTCATACCCGAAGCAGCCGCATCCTATGCCTTTGAGGAAGGCCGGCTGCTTAAGGATGAGGCCCTGCTTTGGGAATCCCTAGACCGCTTTGATCCGGTCTGGGAGCGGGACATGATCGCGAAGACCTATACTGAACTGGCCCGGCTGAAAGGGGGAAGGCGAAGGAGGGCCCTTGCCCAGGATGCCGCAGAGCGGCTGTACAGCCTTAACCAGGGGGCCTTACGGCAGCATGGAATCCGATTGCCCGTGGAACTGAGCCTGGACCTTTCCGAAGTCCCCTTGCTTAAAAGCCTGGGGCTTAAGCACATCGAAAGGTCCCTAGGCCGGGCTATACAGGCTGCGGGTTTTGACCTGGCTAAGGGGGCGGCTTCTCCTTCCCAAGAAGATAGGCGGCCCCGGCGTTTCCTCCTGAGCATACAGGTACAGGGCCCAAGGGCTGCCTGTGAACTCTTTGACCAAAACCGGGGGACCCTGGTGTTCCGCCGCAGTCTTGGCTTAGGGTCTTTTTCTCCGGTGGACATAAGTGCCTTTGCCCGGGACTTGGGGGATTTGGCTTTTACCGAGCTATGAGGCCTTAGTCTTACATTTTTCCACGATTTCGGTAATGGCGCGGTCTGCCTCTTCATAGGGGACTTGGCAGGTTCCCACCTTACGATGGCCGCCGCCGCCGTAAGACAGGAGCATATTCCCCACATCCACGGTGGCGTCTTTCTTGAGTATGCTGTAACCCACGGTAATGACGCAGTTAGCCTTGTTTTTACCGTGTACGATCCAAAGGGAGATGTTCTGATTGGGGAAAAGGGTATACAAGATGAAACGGTTTCCCGCGTAGATGGGGTCGGTGTTTCGCAAGTCCACCACCACCACGTTATCCTCTATGCGGGCGTACTGGTGAATCATGTCCCGGAAGAGCTTGTCCTGTTCAAAGTAGCGAGCGATGCGCTCTTGAACATCCGGCAGGGCAAGGATTTCATCAATATCCTTATCCACACAGGCTTGGGCGAGCATTTTCATAAGATCATAGTTACTAATGGTAAAGTCCTTAAAGCGGCCAAGGCCGGTGCGGGGGTCCATAATGAAGCCCAGGAGGACCCAGCCTTTGGGGTCGAGGATTTCATCCCTGGTAAGGTTGCCCGAGTCCACCTTATCCACATAGTAGAGCATCTGCTCAAAGCGGCCCAGTTTCTTATAGCCCCCATAGTAATCATAGACCACCCGGGCGCAGCTGGGTGCAAGCCGGGCGACTCCCTCAAAATAGACCCCTTTCAGGCGCTCCGATTCACTGGAGTGATGGTCAAACCAGAGTTTGCATCCTTTGGTATAGGGTACATTAACCAAGATATCTTGGTCGTTGACTTCCACCAAGCCATCTTGTATATCCTTGGGATGAACAAACTTCCATTCATCCACGAGTCCTAAATATTTCAGCAGCGCGCTACATGCCAACCCATCAAAATCCGATCGAGTTACCAGTCTCATGGGATACCCCCCTGTATGTTATAGTATCTATATGTTGATCTAAGCAATTTTCCTGCAAAATGCAAGGGTTTACCCTATGGATAAAGCCCAGAGGATTTCTGAACCCTGAGGGAGGGACCGGTACCGCCGTATGCTGAGCCGGACGGCACGAGCGGCTTTTTCCCCTTATGCTGCCTATGGCATAGAGAGCTCAGGCTGTCCCTTCCGCCAAAAAAGCCTCCTGTTCTCTACGGAAATCTATGTATAACCATAAGTGAGTAGGCTTAAAAATTACCAACATTGACTTTTCCGGCAGTCCCGTTATGCGATGTTTTTTAAGCCCTATTTGCTGACTTCCATTCCTCCAAGGACGGAGGAATGGAATATCACTTATTAAAAATAGCTTCATAATTACTTGCCAAATAGGTGCTAAATATTTCTGCCCCTTTGAAATTGAGATGTCCTATGTCGCCATATCCATAATCAGGTAAAATAAAATTCGAATAGTCTAAATACTTTGTTCCTGGAAGATATGTATTGTAAAAATTATGTAACGCCTTTAAATTACCATATTTTTCGACATCGTATGTTGGCGTGTTGAACAAAATTAATGTAACATTTTTTTCAGCGCATAAAGCAACAATTTTTAACAAATAGTCGATCTGATAATCTGAATATTCAGTTGCTAAAACTGTATTATTTTCAACCTGTTCTATTTCCTGCTGCAATCTATATCTGTCAAGTTTTAAGTATCCTCCAATGTATAAATCCTTATAAGTCAGAGTATGTTTGACCATAAACTTTAATACGGCCCTTATGCATTTTACCGGCACTTTAATAATGGCGGAATAGAAAGTTGGATTATTTATAAATACCGGCAATTCTTCTCTCTGTAACAAAGAAACATAATTTGGGACAAGTCCTAAGATATATTTATCTCCAACAGTCCATTCATCCATGGATTTTTGTATTGATCCACCGTGAAAAGATACAAGTACAGTATCTATATGGGGGTTTTCGATAAGAATTTTCCGCAGTTTTATATATGAATATAAATATACTGTTCCGCTGTGTGATATGTTAAATGAATGTGTAAAAATGGAATCATCAATCGCACATTCAGTATGTGAATCGCCTATAACGAGTATAGTTCTGTCTTTTGGTATAGCAAAGGACGCTTTGGAAAGAATAAAATAAACAGCGGTAACCGTAACTGTTACTATAGCCAAGTTGAGACAAAAGAATTTAAAAATACACAATAAAAAATTCTTCATAGAATACCCCTAAAACTGAAAGTAAATAAATCCTTGCCCTTGTCCCGCAAGTTCCAGTATCATCATTGTAATGATTGTGTAAGCGAGCCATCTTACAAATTTATGCTTGCTTTGCTTCTTAAATCCGTATTCCTCTCTTCTGTTTACCCATTCACAAATTGTCAGAATAAGTATTGATAGTGGTATGCTTCCAATAGCTATTCTGCTCACACTTTCTATCTTTGGTACCGTGAACAATGAACAGGAAAATATTTTCCTGATATATAGCAGCGCATCACCGATGCTTTCTGCCCTGAAGAAAATAAAAGCGAATACCGCAAGCAGAAAGGTAGCGCCCATTGAAAATAATTCTTTTATATTTGGAAATACTTTGCCTTTTGCGACTATTTCAAGATTTGTTCTGTTTCTTTCTAGTAACAACAACGGCATAAAATAAAGCGCATTGATGATTCCCCATATTACAAACGTCCAGTTGGATCCATGCCAGAAACCGCTGACCAGAAATATAACAAACGTATTTCTGACTGTCGCCGCCAGCCCGTTTCTGCTTCCGCCCAGCGGGAAATAAATATAATCACGAAACCATGTTGTTAATGATATATGCCATCTTCGCCAGAATTCCGCCATATCCCGGGAAAAATACGGATATAAGAAATTTTTCATCAGCCTGAATCCGAACAGCTTTGACGTACCGATGGCAATGTCCGAGTAACCTGAAAAATCACAGTATATTTGGATCGCAAATAAAATTGCCGCTAAAAAAAGTGTGCTTCCTGAATAATCATTTAAATGGTAGTTCTTCCATGCTTCATTAACGTATAGAGCGCAATTATCCGCAACAACCATTTTCTTGAAAAGGCCCCAGAGCATTTGTTTACAGCCATCAACGGCATTATCATAAGAAAACAGCCTTTTTACATAAAACTGAGGCAAAAGATTAGCCGCCCGTTCAATGGGGCCCGCGACCAACTGCGGAAAGAACGAAACAAAAGCGGCAAAGGCGATAAAATCTTTCGCAATTATACCCTCGTGTAAACCCATAGGAGAACGATCGAAAAGCGAAAGACCGACAACTAGAAGGGGGTGATGGTGAGGTACAAATAGACGGTCTTGCTGCCCGTGAGAATCGTA
>JAITEL010000037.1 GCA_031282065.1 Treponema sp. | reverse complement strand
GTATAAAGGGATACCGCCGGGTTTGTACCCGTTATGACAAACTTGACATCATGTTCACTGCGGTTATTTATGTGGCGCTCACAGTTATCACTTTACGTCGTGTGAACACGCCCTAGGTTAGTATACATACCGCTTCAATCACGGTATACGGCCAGTAATTTCACCACTACCGCATCATCGGGGGGCGTAAATCCGCCGCTTATGACTTCGTCCTCATCTTCACCATACACTTTTACCTGCGTATCCGAAGCTGATTCCTTTTCACGAAACAGCGCCATGAGAGTCTCAGCTTTTTCGGGTACATGTGCTGCTATACTTTTTAAAATGCGGTCAGCCTCAACAAGAAGCAGCCGATAGCCGTATAGGCAAACAATGATTTTTTCTATTTTTTCAGCGTATCTGCCGGTAAGCAGGGCGGGCAGGTGTATGGAATCTTCTCCCAATGGCAAGGGCTGCGTAAAACAGATGCTAATCATATTGCCGCTGGTCCTTAAAAAAGCATCTAATTCAGGACCGATCCAGTGAAGCTCGTTACGAAAACTGAATATATCACGAAACATTTGTCTGGCTTCAGCATCAAAGGGATGTTCTGTTTCAAAGCGCCACAATTCACGCCCCCTGCTTATGACCATTTTGTATGCCATTCAATCTCCCTCCTATCCGGTTCCTCTCCGTCATTAAACCAGCGTACCGCCGCGATGCCGTATGTTGGTGAAACCGGCTCATCAAGCAAAGAGGGAGCTGAGTTCCTCCTGGCTCATGCGGGCGAGCCAGGATTCCCCGGAGGATACGGTCATGGCGGCCGGTTCCCGCTTGCTCGTCAGCATGGCGTCAAGCTTTTCCTCTCCAGCCGGGCCTACGGGAAGTTCGCCCGGTCCTGCTTCACACCAGCAAGCGGAAGCGAGGGTTTCACCCATTGGCTTCTGCGTGCCCCAAGGGTTCTTCCTTCCATTGGGGAAGCCCGTCTTTCTTTCCCCCGAATAAAACCGCATGAGTGTACCCTGCCTGAAGCAGGGTTTTCCGGGCTTCATCATAATGAGCGTCCAGGTCTTCTGCGCTGTGGGCGTCGGCGGTGATGATAACCGGTAGCTGTTTTGCCTGTAAGAGACGTAACAGGGCATAGGAAGGGTAGGGCTCCGGGATCTTATAGCGGGTAAGCCCCCCGGTATTTACCTCTACCGCCACCGGGAACGCCCCAATAGTATCGGCAAGACCCCTCAGGCGGCGCTCATACCGGGGACTTTCCAAAGAAAACCACTTTTTCTGTTGCAGGATGCAGGGGTTCTTCTTTATCAGATCCACATGTCCCAGGATATCAAAGCCACCCTCTCGGATCATCCCTTCCACCGTATCCCAATAGGTTTCCACTACGGCTTCCGGGTCCTGGGCAAAGCCGTCACGGATTCCTGCTGCAAATACGTCAGGGCTGTCATCCACGGCAAAGGGGGCGCCCTGGGGAGGAATCACATAATGCACCGAACCGATACAGTAATCCAAGCCCAGGTCTTGATAGTCCCGGTCTTTCGGCCCCATGAGGCCCGGGATATAATCAATCTCCAGACCCAGAAAGACCTGCAGCTTCCCTTCCCACTGCCGGCGGACCGCTCTCACCGTATCCAGGTAGGCTTCCAAACGATCCTCTTGAATATGCCAATCCGTAGAGAATCCGGTCTTGCGGTATATCGGCGCATGGGAACTAAATCCAATAGCCGCCAGGCCCTTTTCATAGGCCCTTTGGCAGAGGGTTTCAATGGTATCATGGCCGTCACAGAAGGTAGAATGGGTATGAAGACAGGAATACACGGTTTGCCTTATGGGGTGTTCCGGACCACACGAAATCCGACGTAGCTGGTCTTTGTATACGGGGACATGCGGACCCGGTTAGCGGAACGCAGGTATTGGGGGGCGCTGTACCAAGCCCCGCCTCGGACTATCCTGCGGTTGGGGATCCAATCGGCGGAACCATAGGCTGCATAGCCATCCCAGCACCACTCATACACATTCCCGTGCATATCATAAAGTCCCCAGGCATTCGGGGGAAAGCTTCCTACAGCCGCGGGCTGCTGCCGGTATATCCCTACGGAACTACCGGCATAGGTATAGGTGCCATCATAGTTACTCTGGTCCGTATTGATGGTATCCCCCATATAAAAGGCCGTGGTGGTCCCTGCCCGGCAGGCATATTCCCATTCCGCCTCGGTGGGTAAACGGTAGCCATTGGCCTTTTGGTTCCAGAGTATCTTTTCTCCCTCAATACCGTATGCAGGCGTTAAGCCTTCCTGGATGCTGCGGGCATTGCAGTACTGGACTGCGTCAAACCAGGTTACCCGCTCCACCGGGAAGCTATCCCCTTTGAAATAGCTGGGATTCGTCCCCATCACCGCCGCATATTCCTGCTGACTGAGCTCATATTTCCCCATATAAAAACCAGAGAATCTCACCCAGTGTCCGACTTCATCCGCGTCCCGGGCAGGTTCTGACGGGGGGCTCCCCAAGAAGCCTATGCCTCCGGGTATGCTGACCAAGCGTTCGGCGGGAAACGGCTCTTTCACCACAGGGGCCGGGGCTTCCGCTTGCAGGGGTTCTGGGATTTCCTGAGGAACCGCGGGTTCCTCAAAGGCGGTTCCGGTTAGGGAGGCTACCAGTTCGGCCAGGGAGGGGACCTCCTCCCTGGGGTATTCCGTATCTCCTCCGGCTACCAGGTTTGCATCTTCCGTATCCACGATAGAAGCCATGAACAGATTGGTCTTTCCCAGGTTGAGTACATCTCCGGTAAGGACATAAGGGATATGGCTTATGATGCCTATGGTTTTGATACGCTCAGGATCAATGATACCCACATAAGGGATGGGTAAGTTCCGGATCCAACTTTCCATGGCTAAGGCCCAGGGCAGCACCGCATAGGTGTTGCTGTTTGCCAATGCAATGGTGAGCAGTTGTACGGCTATATCCGCTTCCCAGGAGTGTACTCCTTGGCTTGGGGTATAAAAGGGCAAAACCGTTAACCGGGGTAAGGGATTAGGGAGCCTCTGGACGGTCTGTATCAGGGTGGCGGCTATATCCGGCACAAAAGAACGAAACTCGCTCAGATTGCGGTATTGCCTGTACGCTCCCCCGAGTTGACGGAGGGTTTTCATCTCTATAAGGGAGATGAGTGCCAAATGCCCGGTTCCTATGGTTTCAGTGCGTACTATCACGGTAAAGTCTGTTTTAAGCTGGCTACGGACTACTTCAATAAGCTCCTCCTGGCTTTTGGCCGAATCAGGAAAGACGATCTCCTCGGTAATAGCCTTAAAATTGCCGGTACCAGGGAGCACCGTAAAAGCAGTACGGATATCCCCTTGATTCGCCAATAACAAGGTAATGATTTCCTCCTCACCCCCCATGGTACCGGTAAAAGGCAGGATAGTGAGAGCCGGCTTGGCTTGTGCTTCAAGCGTAAGGGATACGAAGATACCCCATAAGCATATACATGCTGCTTTCGACGCTCTTTTCATAGGATCAGTGCTCCTTTAGTAATCTACGGATGTTTGTTTTTTTACATGAGGCTGTTTCAAAAGGTTTACTTTTGAAACAGCCCTTTCTGAGATACTAAGAAAAAGCGATCTATAACCCCGCTTTTTCCAAAACCGCTTTCAACATACCCGTTAGGTGAAAACGATCCATAATTGGTATAATTTTCGTCATATTGGAGCTGTTTCTTGAGTATCCCTTATGCTCTCATATCCCGGATGAAAGATTGTTCACGAGTATATAGTTGGAACCGCCTGTGGTTGCTAGGGCGTGTTCACACTAATGAAATATGATATACTGGAGACATGGAACTCAGCCAAAAACAATTCAAACAGGTAACTCCCCTGTTACCGAAGCAGCGAGGGCATGTAAAAATAGACA
>JAITEL010000172.1 GCA_031282065.1 Treponema sp. | reverse complement strand
TGGAATAGAAGGCGCAACCAAGAAGCGCGTAAAATCAACTGGCGGTTTACCACAGCTGACGCCCGCATTAAACTGAAACGCCTATATCCACAGTTTAAATAGAGACTCGATACTAGTGTATCCTGGGGGAATGAACTGTATGGCTTTGAGCCTAATCAAGGTATGTTTTTATTGTCTTATGGGTAAGCGCCTTGAAAACGCATCCATCCAATCAAAACTCAACACTTACGATGAGGATGAGAAACATGCTGGATATAAACCTGAACCGTAAACCGTTCACCATTTATGTATCCATACCCTTGATTGTAACGGCGCTATAAACGCCGGCGACTATACAGAGCATTCCCCTTTTTTACGCCTGTGCGAAAGCCCCTGGTTATATGCCTTTTCCCGTCTGCTTAGCTGCTGGTTCTTGCTTCCCTTTACCGCAATGAAACGGTTTGCATGGCAGGGCTCTCTTCCCTGATACCCAAGATCGGCGTCAAGTAAAATCGAATTGATGATGATACGGCTTTGATAAGCCCCCTCTCTTGCCCCGGTTCCTATGGAGCAGTATATTTTCCTCATGGCTGTGGAAAATATAGTATCCTGGAACGTCAATGGTATACGGGCAATGGAGAAGCGGGGCTTAGTGCAATGGATACAAGAGGTATCTCCAGATATACTGTGTCTTCAAGAAACCAAGGCCTATCCAGAACAGCTCTCCCCGCAATTACTCAGCCCTGTAGCTGCGGACGGCAAGGTGTATACTTCATACTGGGCTCGTGCAAAAAAGCCCGGGTATTCCGGGGTTGCCATATACAGTACCCGTCAAGACCTGGAGGTGCAGCCCCTGGGTATAGAAGAATTCGATGCTGAAGGGCGGGTATTGACCGCGGACTTTAAGGATTTTGTGCTTATCTGTGCGTATTTTCCTAATACCCAGGAAGCAGGAGCCCGGCTGGATTATAAACTGGCTTTCTGTAGGGCCATACAGGAACACTGCGATACCCTGGCATCCCAAGGCCGTCATCTGGTACTCTGCGGGGACTACAACATAGCCCATACGCCCCTGGATCTAGCCCGGCCCAAAGAGAACGAAGGTAATCCGGGATATATGCCGGAAGAGCGGGCCTGGATGGATACCTTTACCCAGGCCGGTTATGTGGATACCTTCCGTCATTTTCACCCCGGCGAAACAGGCCACTATAGCTGGTGGTCCTACCGCTCAGGGGCCCGTAAGCGGAACGTCGGATGGCGGATCGATTACCATTGTGTGGATCCCCTGTTTATGCCCCAGGTACGAGGCGCAGCTATATGGCCTGATGTAGCCGGTTCGGATCACTGCCCGGTAGTCCTGGAGCTTGACCTCAAGGGGGCCTGAGATAGAACGCCCTCAGTACCAATACCCTTAGTTTAGGAGGACCTAAGATGCAGAAAGTAGAGCCTCATCCGAGGAAAGAAGCGAAATCCCTGTTTGTCCTGCGGGTAAGCCTTGAGGATATCAGCCCGCAAATATGGAGGCGTGTCCAAGTACCGGGGTCTTTTAGCTTGGGAGATCTCCACAGGGTTATTCAAGACGGTATGGGCTGGGATGATGATCATCTCCATGCCTTTACTCTGCATACGATGCGGTACGGTCCGGTAGCTTTGATGGAGGATTTGGATATGAACGATGAGGATGAATATACCCTGGACGATCTGGGGCTGCGGGAAAAACAGCGTTTTCAGTATACCTATGACTTTGGGGATACCTGGCAGCACAAGATTCTGGTATCCAAAATCATCCCCGCAGCAGGATGTTCCGCCATAGATACGCAGTATGCCCTTTGTCTCAGCGGGAAAAGGGCCTGTCCGCCGGAGGACTCAGGGGGCCCCTATGGGTATGAGGAACTGCTGGAGACCCTCAAGGCCTCCGCAGGCCATAAGCAGCAATTACCAGAATGGCTTGCCTGGCTCAGAGACTTTGATCCGGACTATTTTTCCCTGGATGAGGTCAATAGCCTGCTCCGTCCCGGCGGGATACAGGGGAGTTGAGCACCCGTTATGCGGATTAAATACAACGCCCCGGTCATATTGACCTTTACCTTTATCAGTGCTCTGGTGCTGATTCTTTCGAGTACCCTGTTGCCCTTCTTGACTGAATCCTGGTTTATGGTTCCCGGTAAGGGCGGTTTTGCGCCTTCCCGAATACAGAACTGGGTAAGCCTAGTAAGCCATGTGATAGGCCACGCCAACTGGACCCACCTGATTGCGAATTTCTCCTTGATCCTCCTTATCGGGCCTATTCTGGAAGAACGCTACGGTTCCCGGTCCCTCTTGGAAATGATCTTCCTCACCGCCCTGGTTACCGGGGTGCTTAACGTCTTTTTGTTCTCTAAGGGCCTGCTGGGAGCCTCCGGGGTAGCCTTCATGATGATCCTGTTGGCTTCCTTCACGAATTTCAAAAAAGGAGAAATCCCCCTCACCTTCGTCCTCATCGTGGTATTGTATCTGGGGAGGGAACTGGTCAACTCCTTGGCGGCAAACTCTATTTCGGAATTTGCCCATATCATCGGAGGATTTTGCGGCAGCCTCTTCGGTTTCTTTAAGACACCCGCCTCGAAGGCATGAGCCCTGCCTGCTTGTCCTGAATTCCCCCTCTTAGCTATACTCAATGCTATGATTAAGGAATTTCTTTCCTACGATACGGTACGGAATAACGGCTTAAAATTAGCCCACCGGATTTCTCAAGAGGGCTTTACCCCGAATGTTATCTATGTCTCCCTGCGGGGAGGAGCCTATCTGGGGAACCTGATAAGTGAATATTTCAAGGTGCTCCGTAAGGGGAAACCGCCGGTGTATTACGCTGCGGTGGTGGCCCGCTCCTATACGGATGTGCGGAAGTCGGAAAAGATCATGGTTGAGGGCTGGACCTATGCACCGGAACATCTGCGGGTTGGGGATAAGGTCCTCTTGGTGGATGATATTTTTGATTCCGGCCGTACCATCAACTACCTGGCGGAGATCATTCTGGCCAAGGGGATACCCCGGCATGACTTTAAGGTGGCCGTGCATGACTATAAATATTGGTATGATAACCCCGAACAGCTCCCTATTCAGCCTGATTACTGGTGCCGTAAGCATGAGGTATCGGTCAAAGATGAAGAGCAGTGGATCCATTACCTCAGCCATGAACTGGTAGGCTTAACCCGGGATGAACTGGAAACCTACTATTTTGCCCAGGATCAGGAACTGCGGGAAGTCCTGGCTCTGCTGCAGCCTGAGTCCCGGTGATCTGCGGACTGGATGAGGCCGGCCGGGGCCCCCTGGCAGGCCCGGTGTGTGCCGCCGCGGTGGTACTCCCTGAGGACTTTCCCTTGCAGTGCTTAGGGGATTCAAAAAAACTGTCCCCTGCCCGGCGTGAAAAGGCAGGGGTGCGTATTCGTGAGGGAGCCCTGGGCTGGGGTATTGGCTGGGCATCGGAGACGGAAATTGACGCCCTCAATATCCTGCAGGCCAGTCTCCTGGCCATGAAGCGGGCCTTTGAAGCTATGGCAGCGCAATGGCCCCAGGCATTGAGGCTTACCGAAGCGGTGGCGGACGGCTTGTACGTTCCGGATCTTCCCATCCCCTGCCGTGCCCTGGTCAGGGCGGACAGTCTTGTCCCGGAAGTGATGGCCGCTTCTATCCTGGCCAAAACCGCCCGGGATGCGCTCATGGAACAGTATGCCCTCATGTACCCCGAATACGGCTATGAAAAACATAAGGGCTATCCCACCAGGGAGCACAGGGAACAGATAGCCCGTTATGGGCCTTCTCCCATACAGCGGAAGAGCTTTAAGGTGAACCCGGTCCGCCAGGATTGACGTTTCCTGCAGCCTCGTCAGGCGCAGTTTTACCGTATGCTATTTTTCCCCCCGCTTAAATACTTCTTTTAACTGTTCTGCTGCTCTCCTGTAATCTTCTGTAGGATGCGTATAGCGTTCCCATGCTGATTGTATTTTTGGTAATTCTGTCTTTAAATATCTTTCTTTGAGTTTATGTATACTTTCCGGCATTAAAGGCAATTTTTCTATGAGTTCTTCAAACTGTTTTATATTCTCTTCCGTATAATATTTCGCAATTATACCCTCGTGTAAACCTAGAACTTTTACTCCCAAAAACCCGTTTGAACCTTCCAAACAGTAGCTTACATGACCTTCAAAGCTCAAGGAAGGGATATGACATTTTTAGA
>JAITEL010000008.1 GCA_031282065.1 Treponema sp. | reverse complement strand
GAAATGGCTGAAACAGGTATTTGCCCAGCGGTACAACCGTGCCCAGGGGAGGGAAGGGCATATCTGGGGAGACCGGTATTGGTCTCGGATACTCGAAGGGGAGCCGCCTGAAGCGGAGCGTGTGGGGGAGCAGGACATAAGGGTCAGACCCACTTATAGGAAAACGCAGACCCCTACCGCTTTTCTGTTCCTCTTCCCGCTTCCCCTTGTCCCGGCACCCGGATAAGGGGCGCCCATTCGCCCGATGTTCCGTAGCGGTCCCTCTGTTCGTCTCCGTGAGAAAACTCTCTGGGGAAAGGTCTGTTCTGAAACAGGCAAGGTCAAATATAGGTCAAGTTTAGCACCGAGGTAGGGGTGGCCCTCCTCCCAGGCAGGGTGCACTTGTACCCTGTATGGTTGCAAAACTCAGTGAGGATGGCGCTTTTTCTCGCCTTTTCTTATCTTCCCGGAGCAGGAATCCCTTATATCCGCGGAAGTCTTTTTTGAGCGATAGTCAGCCTTATGCTTAGCTTTTACATGAGGCAATGCGCGGGATTGCATCATCCGGGGAATTTTGGTAGTATTCTCCTGGTATCTCACCACGCGCCCTGCCGTAGTGTATAATTAAAGAGGAGTATACGATACTATGAACGAACATCTTTTTCCTATTCCCCGAGAAAACCTTCACGACAAACGGCCTCTATCCCTACCGGTGTTATGGATAGGGGCTACGTTTATTTTATGTGCGCTGTTTACCCTTGCATCGGTGCCCCGGGCTGAAGCCCAAGGGAAAGAGGGGAGTCAGCAAACCTGGCAATATACTTCGATTATTCAGAATGTCTTTGATTTTATTCAAAAACATTATGTAGAGGCCGTGGACCCTAAGCTGCTCTATGAAGGGGCTATGAAGGGGATGTTTAATGCCCTGGGGGATCCCTATTCCTCATTCCTTGCAGAACGGGATATGATGGACCTGAACGAAACCACCCAAGGCAATTTCGGTGGGGTGGGCCTCTATATTTCCAAGCCTGAACGAGCCGACGGCAAAGGCGCCTATGTAGAAGTGGCGGCTCCTATCGAGGACACCCCAGGCTGGCGGGCAGGGATCAATCCGGGAGATTTGATCGTAGAAATAAACGGGGAGTCCACCGATGGCCTGAGCATGGACGATGTCCTTGCCCGTCTTCGAGGAGAGCCGGGAGGCGAAGTCAAGCTGCTCATCCGGCGGAACGAAAAGCTTGAGTTCCCCGTTACCTTGATCCGGGCGCTTATTGAGGTGCCCACCACCAAATACGCCATGATAAACGATGTGGGCTACTTAAAGCTCCTCACCTTCACCCCGAGGACCTTGGACCGGGCGAAAGAAGCGATTGAATCCTTTAAGGCGAACCACTACCGGAGCATCATCCTGGATCTGCGCAACAATTACGGAGGACTCTTGCAATCTGCCGTGGGGATTAGCGATCTGTTCCTTGAAGAGGGCGTGGTGGTAAGTACCAAGTCCCGGATCCCTTCGGAAAATATGGTGTTTAATGCCCGAAAGCAAACCTCAATTCCCCAGGATATACCGGTCATCGTGCTTATCAACCGGGGTTCGGCATCGGCTTCGGAAATTGTGGCAGGAGCCCTGAAAGACCGGGGCCGGGCATACTTAGTAGGGGAGAAGTCCTTTGGAAAAGGGTCGGTGCAACAGGTGTATCCCCTGGATAAGTCGGGCTTCAAGATTACCACCGCCCGGTATTATACCCCCAGTGATGTAAACATCGATAAAATCGGTATCCCTCCTGATTTAGAGGTAAAGTTCCCGGAATTTACCGAAGCAGATGCGGAAAAACTCGCCGCCCTTATCAAGACGAACCGGATCCCTGATTTTATTAAAGCCCATCCTCAAGCCACCGGCGTGGAGATAGCCGCCTTTGCCGGGCAGCTCCATACGGAATACCTCCTGGATACCCTTTTGCTCCGCAGGCTTATCAGAAATGAGCAGTACCGAACCACCCAAGCGCCGGTATATGATTTAGAATACGATGTGCAGCTTCAGGAAGCGATCAAAATTTTGCAGGGAGGGACCTACGGCGCCCTGATGCAGACTACCAAGACCCTCAAGGTATTGCAGGACGAGGCGGTCTTGGAAGATTTTCCCCTAGCATCTTAGGATGCCCTTGGACTTTCTATGATTCAAGTCCGGTATACTGCTCAAGGGCTAGACGCATCATACCTTTGGAGTTCACGCCGTGGATACTGAGCATCCTGTTCAAGAACCTGAGGTTCTGAGAGAACGCTTAAACCTATTGAAGGTTCCCTTGGATATCATTGCCCTGGACCAGCTGGGGGATATTATTCGTACCATGCTGGACTCAGGGGGCGGTAAAAATATCGTCCTGCTTTCCCTGTGGGATCTCCTGCGAGCCCGAAGAAACAAAGCGTACCGGGCTTATATACTCAGTGCTGCCTTGGTTATTCCCATATCAAAAAGTCTTGTAGGCGGAGCCAGGTTTGTCATTGATAAACAGCTTCCTCGGTATATGCCCTTTGAATTTGTCGTAAAGCTCCTTACCAGTCTGGAAGAACGGGAATTATCCCTGTACCTGTTGGGTGGAAAGTTGCGGACCCTGAGAAAGGCCGAAAAAAATATACGCCAAACCTTTCCGCGTCTGCGTATCGTTGGCCGTTATGTAGGGTCTTTTAAGAAAGTCCAAGAGAAAAGTATCCTTGAGGCCATCAGAAAGGCATCGCCTTCACTCTTATTGGTGGGAAAAGGCATTACCGGAGGGGAACAGTGGCTCGCTAAACATGACGACCATCTTCCTGCGGGACTTCGTTTGTGGTGCAGCGATCTGTTTGAGATATTTGCAGAACAGCGAAAGCACCCGTCCCGGTATTCCTTTGATCATGGCCTTGAGTGGATAGGCTTTTGTTTGCAGAAACCTATCAGGGTATTCAAGCTATTTCCCTACCTGTATTATAAAAGTCTCTTGCTGGTGTACCGTCTGTCCAAACAAGGGGATGCCCCAAAAAAATAGGGCCCTTTCGGAAAGCCCTTTATGACCTAATTCATCGTATTGGAAAGTAGAAGCATGCCGGCGGAGAGACTTGAACTCTCACGAGGTTGCCCTCAGTAGATTTTGAGTCTACCGTGTCTGCCATTTCACCACGCCGGCAACGTAGGGAGTACCCTATGGATTTTTGGAATACCTCCATACTGTACGATGTCTTTTACTATAGCAGAAAAGGCTGCCCAAGGCAAGTCAGAAAAGCCTCCGGCATTCAAAATAAAATCGTTTTTCAAGAGCTTTTCCCATGGAAAAACTCTTTCGCGGAAGAGGCCCCCGGCGGGCAACGGTTTTGAAAAGGCCGCTTTTTTTAACCGGCGGCAGGAGAATGCCGACTGAAGCAGTGCCCGAAGCATGGGCGCCTTTGAATAGCTCTGCTTCCTCATGAATATAATCCAGGGAAGTACCTGGACTCTGCATCATAAAAGCATCCAGCAGCGGCTGAAGATAATCCGTAGCCAGCCCTGAGGCCTCGACTTCTGCCAGAACGAACCGGGTACCGGCTATGAGGCCAAGCCGGCTTTGCAAGGCCCCTTCGTCTCCCACCAAAGCGGACAATTCCCCAAACCCTGCCACCGGCCGGCTGATAAAGCCCGGCAAACCTGAGAGAAGCTGGAGCAGGGCCTCCAGATCCGCCCCAAACATAAGGCGGTGAATGGGCTCAAACCCTATGCCTGGATCATAGAGATTTTCTAGCTCTACCAGGGCCCACCGTGCAGGGTGAGCCATGAGTCCCGGCTCCCCTGCATGGGCGATCTTGTATTCTTCCCAGATTGCCTTGGCACTTGCCAAGGAATGATTCCCATCCCCCACGGCATAGAGGAAAGAAGCTTCCTCTGGGCTGCCATAGCAGCGCTGACCTTTCTGGGCCAGCGCGTACAGGCCCTCAGCAAGATATGCCCAAGCGCTTTCCTCGTCCAGCAACCAACCGGAAAGAGCCCCCCCCTGCAGCGGGGTATGGTACAGAGGCGGGCCGGCCTTTTTTGCCTGTGCTCCCAAACCAGGAAGCAGCGTATCCGCTTCATCATCAATAAGGAGGATCACATGGGGACTCTCTAAAGCCGCTCCCCGGCGGACCTCCATCCGAGGAGGCAGCCGTTCTGCTATGGTTCCCTCGGTTGCCCTGATAA
The DNA here is from genome assembly GCA_031282065.1 of Treponema sp. GTDB lineage: Bacteria > Spirochaetota > Spirochaetia > Treponematales > Breznakiellaceae > JAIRLU01. The sequence goes on along the minus strand of JAITEL010000008.1, from coordinate 7,429 downwards.
GGGAACAGGCATGGGCTTTCCAGTCGTACTGCTCCAGATCCACGGCAAGCATGAGTCCCCGTCTGCACTGGTGATAGGGAGTGCTCCGTTCCAGGTAAACCAAGCCCTTTTTCAGCGGGGAAAGGATACCCTCTGACAGGTAGGCGTTCATAGTCCTATGTATCTTCTGAATCCGCTCTGCTCGTCCAGGATATTCAATATACATTTCAGGAAAAATCAGGTGCAGCGTAGAAGGAGCCGGTCCAACCCTATCCGCTATCTGGGCCCAGTATGCCTTATCCTGGGTAAATTGATCACAGGCGATCACCGCCCACTTTTCTAAATCCGTTCCTTGCCGGGGAAGCAGTATCTCAGGGACGGCAATGCCTAAGTTCACAAACTGCTGCTGTAGGTTTTGCATAACACTCCTCATACTGTAAAGCGCTATCATACTCTAGCGCGGGGTGTTTCTACAAGTAGACGCGTTGCCTCTTGCAGGGCTTAAAACGGGAGAGATTCGGGACTTGCCTGAGGATATATGGGTAACCGATGAAGAACAGGGGCATGGGAGGGGAAGGAAGGGGGGAAAGACCTGAAGACAATACGTGAGTAGCGGAGGCGGGCCGGTATGCATCCGCGGGATCTAGAAGGCTTGAGGCAAGGGGTTGTGGAGGATGGGTTTGAGGTAAGGCTTGAAGGGAAAGCCGCGGGGGACAGCGGCTCTGTGCCCGTGCAGGGGAGGAGCCGGCGAGGCTTATCGCCCTGGTATGCGCAGCGGTACCTGAGGCTTAGGCCCGCCTGAATGAGGCATTCGGGTACCAAAATAAGGTATTCGGGTATCCGAATGGTAAAGCAGCAGCGCCCTGATCTTTAGTGAGCGCCCCAGGGAACCCTTCACTTTTCCGCCTTTTTCCAGTTCGCGGGATCGAAGATGTTGTCCAGGACATAATAATCTTTTTGGGGATTCAGCGTGAAGGTGCTTGCCATCGGATCTTCCATCTGTATACTTCCTGATACCGCTATATACAAGGGCGATTTTTTTGCTTCTATGTTGATCTCTTTACCGGTAAAAGGATTTATGGGCTTTTCGATCTGATCTTTTAAGGCAAGGTACGGTACATCGGCATTGGACATAAAAGCCCTATCGGTCCGCAAATTTCCCTCAGCGTTAAAATCTTTTACCAGTAACAAGGGATTGAATTGCTCCACATTAAAGGGAAGCCCGGTTTTTACGACAAAATTCGGCAGGGGCCCATGATCGGAAACCAATATAATACGTGAATTATCGTAAAGATTCTGCTCTTTTAAATATTCGAACCATTCGGCAAGCCGTTTAATGGCAGCGGCATTGATATGATAGGCCATCTCTTTTCCGAATGGACTGCTTCCATAATTGGTTATATGCAACGCGGGCCGGTATTCAGGCGCCTGGAGAAAAGAGGTTTCATGAGTAGTATTGTTGACCATAATAAGGGCGGTATTTATTGAATCATCGACAATTCCGGTAAGTTTGGGCAGGTAATCCAGTACCGAATAGCCGTTAAGAGTTAACGTCATTTTTTGGGATGATGCCGGAGCGCACCAATCCCCCTGAAGATATATACCCTGTCTAAAGGCCAGCGGGGAAATTTTGAACATACTATACCACAAGAGATTGCGTTTCAAAATATCGCCTGTTGAGGGGAAATCAAGATCGTGTTCCTTTATCCATAGCTTGGTGTAAACAGAATCGGTAATAAGCGCCTTTATTCCGGGGTATTGATCGTAGATGCGTAAATCTTCCCTGTAACTGTAGTTGGGATAGGGAGGATCGGTCACCGTTACCAGATAACCGGCTTCGAAAAAAATACGGGGAAGCATTAACAGCGCTTCGTTGTGTTTTGTTACAATGGGCACCTGATTGCGGCTGTTTATTTCCCGCGGAGTGTATTCATATCCGCCGAAAAGGGGAGGAGCGCCCATTCTGGTATATCCGTTAAATGAAACCGTATTCGGATAATAAATGAAACCCTTGTAGATAGAATGGAGTTCGGGGCTTTCTTCAAAAATATAGGGGAGAAATACGCTGATTGCCCGGTCAAGCATAATGACGATGGTATTTTTCCCTGTCCTTGACAGGTTAAAAACAGGGCTTACTTCCGTTAATTCTGGAGCGCCGCCGGTATGGTATTCTTCTGATGCCCTATAGCTTTTTTGGATTGAAAAGATATTGTAGGCGGACAGGCCAATAAGGGACAATAAAGCGCCTATCGTTATGAATCTCTGTTTGTTAAAGAAGTACAAAACAGGAATGAATAACGATATTACAAGCAAGGCCGCCACATTGAGCATAATTTCCGGCCAGTTGTGGCCTATCGATGAATCATAGACAAGATTAACTGAAATAATCCCGTAATTACCTGTAAATAGAAATACATTGCAAAGCGCAAATATAAAAAGGATAGGAGCCCCTATGGTGAAAGCATTTTTTATTTTCTGCGGGAAAAGAAAATAAAGGCATAATACCCAAAAAACAAACAGACCGAAAGATTGCGTTGCCGTATTTGCGATAAAATAAAGAGGGGTAGTATAGGCGTCAATATAGGAAAATTCAGATGGAGAAGAAGCTATAAGGCTGGAAGGAAGAAAAAAAACGGTAAGTATCCAAAGAGCGAAAAAAGAAATAAAAAAATCAATAGGTGATTTTATTTCAGGGAGCTTTATTTTCGGAAAAAATGCAATTATTTTCTTTATCGGAGAAATTATCCAGGGAATGCAGCCTACCGCTAAAAACATCCCGGTTAGTAATAACCGCAGATTAAGATTGCCCTTGTAGATGACAATAATATATACTGCCAAAAAAACACAGGCGGTGCTGAAAAATAACATCAGCACGCCGAATTTATGTTTATAGCCAGTTTTGTAATAGATGTTCTTGAACAGTGAAAACACATTATTTAGCGTCCAATACAGCACAAGACCGGAAGGCGAGTTGTACAGGAGCACAAGAAAAATCGCCGCCATTCCATATAGCTGCGCCTTGTCTTTAAAGGGAAATCCCCTGGTGTATATTGCCCCGGAAACACCGTTTATGAGGGTCATTAAAATCGGAAGAAGGTTTACCCCCCCCCCCCCCCCCCTAGTGGAATAAGAGTATCGGGAGTGCCTAAATCATTGATAAAAAAGAAAGACGCTCCTTTTAAGGCATCAAGCTGCGACAGATATGAATAGGCGGCGATAAAAAATGGAATCTAGATCAGCAGCCCGAAGGTACTCCGCAGCGCGTATATCGGGTGATAGTGGTTTTGGCGGTAGTAGGTTGACAAAATCATGTACTGCTCATCACCCTTGAATACCGCCTTAATTTTGTCGATCTTGGGCTTGATCCGTTTTTGCGTGTCCCGCTCAATCCGCTGCCACTTTTCCGCTACCATGTAGAGCGGCAAGGTAAGCACACTGATTGCCGCGCTTATGGCGCACACTGAAATGCCGGTTTCCTTAAAAACTTTTTCAGAAAACACAAACACAAATTCAATGATCTGGGTAAGCGGATAAATAACAATGGTATAAAGTATGTTTAACATGTAATGTATATCCCTTTCGTTCTATATGTCAATCAATCAACAATGAAAGTACCTTTAGGATTTAGAAAGATGATTCTGGTATTATCATACATTTTTTCTTTTTTCAAATACGCTCACCGCCATACCGGCGCTGATAATCGACAGACCAGTATGCTTGAACACTTTCCCGGTAAGCATAAAGACTAATTCGATAATTTGTACCAGAGGATACATAATAACGGTATATTACTATGGTTGATCCCTGGATATAATGGTTTGGGTGAAGTCTTGTAATTTTGAAAAGACCATGATCTTTCCTGCTTGTTCTGTATCGGCATCGGCGTTCCTGTTCAGTAGTACCGTCCTGCACCCTGCTGCACGTCCTGCCTCTACATCACGCATACTATCCCCCACCATATACGACGCCGCTAAATCAATGTGGTACTTTTCTGCAGCCTTCAAAAGCATACCGGGCTTGGGCTTGCGACATTCGCAGTCAATTTTATACGCCGGTCTTTCTCCCGGAAACCCTTTATCCGGGTGGTGCGGACAAAAAAATATGTCGTCTAGATAGGCGCCTTTTTTCCCCAGTTCTGTTTCCATCTTGTTATGAATGCTTGCTAATTCCTCAAACGAAATGTCTCCGCGGGCAATGACCGGCTGATTGGTAATGACGATGGCAAGATAACCTGAATGGTTTATCTCCCTTATGGCCTCTGTCGCACCTTCAAGAAGCTCAAAATCTTCTGGCTTGGTGATAAACCCTTTAAAGGTATTAATCGTACCGTCCCGGTCAAGAAACACCGCCTTTTGCCGTTGACTTAAATTCCGCCGGCGTACCAGTCCCTTTTCCATATCCGTAGTAACCTGGGCATACCGTTCAGGAGTACCCACATCCTTGATATATTCAGGCGTAGGATAGGCAAAAATACGGCATGTGGATAACTGGGGTTTAAGGATTTCCCGGTCCAGGTCTATCTTCTCCGATCCAGGACGAATTGCAGAAAGAATGTTTTGCGATAGTATATGTACCCCTGCATTGACCTGGTTTTTATAATGGAGTCGGGGGTCTTCTTTATTGAGCCAGTGTATTACCCGGTTCTCTCTATCGCTTATTAAGAGGGCACTGTCAAAAGGGTGACTATTGGGGTGGACTACCAATGCTGCGTCCGCCTGTTTCTGCCGGTAAAAGGTGATAAACCGGGAAAAATCCATATCAAAAATAATATCACCGTTTATAAGGATAAAATCACTACCCAGTTTATCTCCTATCTTGAATAAAGCCCCTGCGGTTCCCAAGGCTTCAGTCTCGGCATAATACGAGAGGGTACAGCCGAATCTGCTTCCATCACCACAATAATCCTGAATCACCTTACCTAAATGTCCGGTAATAATGAGTATATCGGTCAAATTATTTTGTTTAAGACAAGCAATCTGATGTTCCAAAATCGGTTTTCCGCAAACCCTGATCATGGGTTTGGGAACATCTGGAGCAAGTGAGGCAATGCGTGTTCCCCTGCCTCCTGCCATAATCACCGTTTTCATGTAAAGAAATGATCCTCCACCATGAGGCACAAGGTATGATAGATGGGCAGATGCAGTTCTTGTATCTTATAGGTTTCTGTTTCAGGGACAATAATCGACACATCTGCAATCTGAACCAGTGCACCTCCGGAACCGCCGCTGAGGGCTATGGCGGATAAGCCCTTTGCCTTTGCGGTTATCATGGCGTACCACACATTCTTTGCGTTCCCTGAAGTAGAAATACCCAAGAACACGTCTCCTGCTACTCCGTATCCATACACCTGCTGGGCATAGATACTATTGCCATCTATATCATTTATGCAGGCGCTCGTCAAAGCGGTATGACTCGATAAGGCTATGGCAGGAAGACCCTGCTGAAGGGCAGAGCCGATATAATCCGCTGCATCAGCGTTGATCTGCTGTAGGTTTGACCGAAAAGCCGTAGGAAGAGGGCGTTTTTTGACAAAGCCTTTCATCAACTCTCCCACTATATGTTCTGCGTCAGCGGCACTACCCCCATTGCCTGCTACCAGTACTTTTCCGCCTCCCTCAAATGCCGTAAGCAGAAGGGTATATGCCTTGAAAATCTCCTCTTTGATGCCACACAACGAAGGGTACCGCTCGATTAGGTGTTGTAGATAGTCCATGCCTGGGTTCCTATTTCCGTAAAACTGGGGGTTAACACGAGACCCTCTCGTTGTTTCAAGGCTTTAATCAAGGATATCCGATTACGGGGATTACAGTAGATCATCATAAAACCGCCTCCGCCGGCTCCTGATATTTTTGCGGATTCTGCACCCTTATCCAGTACGTATTGGTACAAGGCATCCAGGAATGGATTGGAGATAGATTCTGCGGCATTCTTTTTGGCAAGCCAGCCATGGAGCAAACAAGCGGAAAAGTTTTTAAAATCTCCCTTCAAGAGAGCCTCTTTCATAAATACCGCTTGTTTTTTGAGTTCGTGCATACTTTCAATACTCCGGGTATTCCCCTTTTCCGTATACTCAATCTGTTTTTGTATGATAGCAGCACTTTCCCGGGATACACCGGTATAATACAAAATAAGGGACGCCTCCAGTTCGTTACGAATCCAGCGTTTTAAACGTAAAGGGTTCACAATAACCCGCTCATCGTGATAGAACTCCATAAAATTGAAGCCCCCGAAGGTGGCTGCGTACTGATCCTGTTTTCCTCCCGCCAGGTGTAGATCTTCCCGCTCTATCCTATAGGCTAAGGACGCAATATCATATTCCCCCAAGGGCAGGTTGAGCCATTCGGTGTAAGCCTTAATGATCGCCACTACCATGGTTGAGGAGGACCCCAACCCAGACCCTGCAGGAGCGTCGGAATAGGTGGTCATCACGAAGGATAAGGGCCTCCCCTGGTTATAATCGGCCACGATTCTATTGTAGATACCGATATGAAGGGGCAGGGTGTGGGTATGGGGAAGCCGGCTTTCCGCAGGATAGGTTTCCTCCTTTTCGAGATCCGCTGCCTTGAATAGGACGTTCCCGTTTTCTTGAGGTTCCAAGATGCAATAGGCATACATATCAACCGTGGCATTAAGGACATAGCCTCCATACAAATTATAGTAAGTGGCAATATCAGTACCTCCTCCTGCCAAACCAAGCCGCAGAGGTGCTTTAGCGCGTATCAGCATACAGAATCTCCTTATGTAGTTATTACAGTCTATCCACAGGAGGATAACGTGTCAAGGAATATCCGGCGCATTTGACGGAATAATAATCACCATCTCGTGATGTTTACTGAATGCGGCAAGTCGTTGGGTAATTTCCCGAGCATAACGCTCTATACCTGTTAGTTTCCGGCAGAAAAAATAACCATTGATAGAAATTTTAGGCATGCATACTATCGTTGGTTAGTATCTTGATGGAAGAGTGGTACCATAAGTAAGATGCAATATCCTTAGTTCTTCGATATTTCATTCATACCAGCAATCGATTTTTAATGTATTAATACTGTTCTGATCATTTTGATTAATGCAGAATTTCTTGCGATATCGTCTTATTCAATTATTTTCAGAAAGTTTCCTGGCAGGTTTTTTATCTTATATTCATTTAGAATTTTGTTTCAGAAAAGCGGTTAAATGGTAAACAAAACTATCAAATATTTCAAACATGTTCTTGTTTCTTTTTCTGAGTCTCCGTAATACAGAAAAAATTGAACTATCAAGAATTTTAATGACATCCCTATCCGAGACTATTTTGGAATTTAATTCAAATGCCGATTTTGGATCTTGCAGTTTTCCAAGTATTTCTGTGGAAATTGTACCTGATTTCTTTATTGAAGATAGTACAGTCTTTGAGGCAAGTACCAAAGATACTGTAAGAAAATCAAGGGAAGTTGCAAAGTAGTGTAAAATT
>JAITEL010000170.1 GCA_031282065.1 Treponema sp. | reverse complement strand
GACCTGTGCAAACATCCCCAGTGCCCTATGGCTGCGGAAGAGGGGTTCCCGGTTGTTGATACGGGTACGGATTTCATACCATACCCCTTGTTTGAGTGAACGTAATGGTCTCATGGAATGTAGTAGGGATGGAGCGGCGCGGTTGCTTTACCCTGCTTGCTTGGAACATGAGCATCTGCGAAGCAATGGGTCTCCACATACGGCTTACCATTTTTGCGGGTCAAGTTTAGAATGACGGGGCGGGGCTCCGCCGCGATGACGGGGCAATGCGGTATACTAGAACCATGCGACTCTTTATTGCTGCTATGGTTGACCAGGAATGTACCGGCCGCCTCCTTGCACTACAGGAAAGGCTGCGCGCGGCGGCGTGCCGGGGGAATTTTCCCCGCGGGTTCCACCTTACCCTTGTCTTCCTGGGCGAAACCGGCGAGGGCCTGGTTCCGGCCATCCGGGACCGTATCGCCGCGCTCCCCTGCTCCGGGGCCTTTACGCTGCATTTCAGCCGAGCCGGCTGTTTCCGCCGCAGGGGAAAGGAACTCTGGTACATAGGCGCGGCTCCCGGCAGCCCGGGCATGGAACGGCTTTTGGAACTGCGGGCCAAGCTGGTGGAAGGCCTCGAAGAGCTTGCGCCGCCGCGGTCCGCGTCCTTGGGCGTTCCTGCGGGCGCAGGGGGCCTTTCCTTTGACAGGCGGCCCTTGAAGGCCCACATCACCCTGGGCCGGGAACTGCGGCTAAACCGGGAAGTCCCGCCCTTTCCCGTGCAGGTGGAAGTCCCCATACGGCGCATAAGCCTGATGCAAAGCGAACACCGGGACGGCCGGCGGGTTTACACGGAACGCTTTGGCCGGGATGTGTGAACCCGCAGTTCCTCAGGGCACTAATCTGGGGTGTTGGGGAGACAGCCGGAAGCTCAGCGTCCCCCGGCGTCCAGGCACGACGTAAGGCAGCATCGAGGCACGACGTAAAGCGGCGTCGAGGCGCGACGTAAGGCGGCTCTACCGGGCCGCTTCCCACGCCAGGGCGTTTTGCAGCAGCAAACTGCACAGGCATCATTCATGAGGAAACGGCTCGGCCCTCCTTCATGGCAGCGGATCGCCTTGGCATCCTGACCGCCTCTATCACGCACCCTATGGGCTTTGGGATAAGGGGACCCGGTGGTATCCCTATATGTCTGGAGCTTGTTCCAGGAGATATGCCTCTGCTTCCCGGTTCCAAAGCCCCTGATGATCCCGGCACAGCTTGTCCAGGTGGGCATAGAAGGGATCGGTTTTACCCTTATGCGCAAAATCCCTGATGGTCGTAAGTTCCATGTTTTTGTGGGTATAGATGAGCTTTTTGCCCCCAGGAAGGGTATCCAGCCTCAGGGTCGTCTCAGGAACCGCATTAAGGCCCCCTACATGGGTAAGCATGAATACCGGGTTGAGCTCACCCCGTGCCATCATGGCCAGGGCCTCTTTCATGTCGTCGGTATTCCCCCCAGAGGTCCCCACCAGGTGATGGGCTTCATAATGGACCTGGTAGAAGTTGCACGGCGCAGAAAACGCAGGGTCTGGAGGACCGGCAAAGAAGTTGAGGCAGCCGTCAGGCCCTAAAAGGGCATCCCCCAATGCGATCAGGGACTGCACCGGGGCAAAGACAAACACATCATCGTAGCGTCTCCCCCGGTTTAGAGCCCTAAGCTGGGACAGGGGATCTGCCATGTCCTTGGTATTGCTATAGAAGAGTTCCACTCCTTGCCGGGCCGCCTCTGCCGGGCTTAACAGCTGCCGGGCCCGGCAGAGCCTTTCCTCGTCAATATCGGTAACCACCAAACGGGAGGGCCTATGGGGATTATGCAGGGCATAATCAATGGCCCCCAGTCCCATAGGCCCCGCCCCTGCCAGAAAGACCAGGGAGCCGCCCTCCACAATACCCATACGATGCACATAGGAGCCTCCCTGGGTATGGTACTGGGCATGAAAAGCCCCCACAATACAGGAGACCGGTTCTGCCAGGGAACCGAGGTAGAAGCTGTCTCCGGGGTATTCCAAGAGGCAGGCCATTTCCATCACCTCTGAGGGAATGATGATGAAGGTAGCCGCGCCCCCGGTATAGGGGTATGAATAGCCCGGTGCCCAGAGGGTTCCCGGCCTCCCATCGGGGCCGGGAGGGCCCGGGTAATTCAGGGCCGGCTGTATGGCAAAGCGCGTACCGGCCTTGAAGGTATCTGCCCATTGGGCGCCCACCTGTATAAGGGTGCCGCAGAATTCATGGCCTATGATGACCGGATGCCGGGCAAGGTCATGGCGGACCCGTTTGTGTTTCCCCCCCTGCATGGCCAGTTTATGACTGGACATACAGATCGAATCAGACTCGACTCGAGCCAGTATTTCATGCTCCTGGATCTCCGGCAAGTCAAATTCCTCAAGCCGGAGATCCCTGACCCCGTAGATACGCACTGCCTTGGTTTTCATGGTGCTTCCTTGCATAAAACAGTATTTCGGTTTAGGGTAATGGAATTACCGGGGAAGGACAAGATTATTGGGGACAAGCCCAAAACCCTCCGGAAGGGCGTCCAGACGACCGCAACGCAAGAAGCGGGGACGCTTCGATTTCTTACCACCCTGGCCAGTCTGGGGCCTTAAACCCGCTGGCAGGAGAGGAAGCTGCTATGTACGGTATTATTTTTCTGGTGATCTTCTTGATCCTGATGACCGGTATCGGCATCTGGGGCATGCGGAAGACGAAAACCCTGGGGGATTTCTTCCTGGGGGGAAGAAGTATGGGGCCCTGGGTTTCTGCTGTGGCCTATGGAACGTCCTATTTCTCGGCGGTCCTGTTTATCGGCTTTGCCGGGACCCAGGGCTGGCAGTTCGGCCTTAATGCCCTGTGGATAGCCCTGGGAAACGGCCTCATCGGCGCCCTAGCCGCATGGGTGGTACTGGCCCGCCGCACCCGGCGGATGACCCAAAACCTCGACACCATGACCATGCCGGCCTACCTCCAGGAACGGTACGGCGCCAAGCACCTAAAACCCCTGGCAGCATCGGTGATCTTCTTCTTCCTGCTTCCCTACTCCGCCTCGGTGTTCAAGGGTTTGGGCCACCTCTTTGAAGCGGTCTTTCATATCCCCTATGATATGGCCCTGCTCATCATGATCGCCTTCACCGGAGTCTACCTTATCCTGGGCGGCTACTTTGCCATTGCCATTACCGACCTCATCCAGGGCATAGTCATGTTCTTCGGGGCTATCGCTATGGTGGCGGTCCTTTCTTCCCAGAGAGGCGGCTTGGTGGAGATCCTCAGGGAGGTGGCAGACCAGTATCCCCGGCATATTCCCCCGGAACAGCAGCCCAGGTTCCTCACGATTCTCTCCCTGGTGTTTATGACCAGCTTCGGTACCTGGGGCCTGCCGCAAATGGCCCAGAAGTTCTACGCCATCAAGAACGAACAGGTGATCCCTAAGGCAGCGGTGGTTACCACGGTTTTCGCCCTGGTCATAGGCTTTGCCGCGTACCTCACCGGTACCTTTGCCCATGTGTTCTTCATCCCTGAAACCCTGCCCCAAAACTCCGCGGGCATACTGTACGACTCGATTGTGCCTACCCTGCTCATCGAACATTTGCCGGATGTGCTCATGGCCTTGATCCTGCTCCTGGTCCTCTCGGCTTCCATGTCCACCCTTTCGTCCTTGGTCTTGGTGTCCTCTTCTTCAGTGGCCATTGATCTGTACCCTTCCAAGATAGATGCAAAAACCGGCAAAGACCGGTCTGTAGCCATGATGCGCTTTCTTTCGGCTATCTTCGTGATTATCTCGTATTTTATATCCCGCTTTCAGTTCAGCTTCATCGTAACCCTCATGTCCCTAAGCTGGGGCGCGGTTTCAGGGGCCTTTGGCGCACCCTATATCTACGGCCTCTATTGGAAACGGACCAGCAAGGCCGGGGCCTATGCAGGGCTGGTGGCGGGGCTGGTAACGGAAATCGCCCTGTTTTTCCTCTTGGGTCCGGCCAATTCACCCTTAGCCGCGTCCTTTGCCATCCTGGTGCCCTTCGCGGTGGTGCCCCTGGTCTCCTGCTTTAGCAAAGCCCCCCAGCACGCCATCGTTGACCGGGCCTTTGCAGGGCTCGCCTCTAGGGTGTAACGCCATCAAGGGCTTTTTTATAGAAGCGATTCTATTTAGAGAAGATTATAGCAAGGAACAGTATGGAACATATTGTATTAGGAGATGAGGCTGTGGCCCTGGGGGCCCTCCATGCAGGGCTGAGCGCCGCCTACGGCTACCCCGGGACGCCGTCCACAGAAATCATGGAGTACCTCCTGGAGGCCCACGCTCAAGGGGGGCCCGTTGCCCGGTGGTGCACCAACGAGAAGACCGCCTTGGAAGCCGCCCTGGGGGTGTCTTTTGCAGGGCGCCGGGCCCTGGTTACCATGAAGCATGTGGGGCTTAACGTGGCCGCGGACCCCTTCATAAATGGAAGTATCCTGGGGATACAAGGAGGGCTGGTGATTGCCGTGGCCGATGATCCGGGCATGCACAGTTCCCAGAATGAGCAGGATTCCCGGTTCTATGCGGATTTTGCCCTGCTTCCCTGTATGGAACCCCGAAACCAGCAGGAAGCCTACCGGATGAGCGCCGAAGCCTTTGCGGTTTCCGAGCGCTTTCACGTCCCGGTTTTGCTGCGCCTCACGACCCGGCTTTCCCACGCCCGTGCCCGCATACACACGACCGAGGCCCAGGGGCAAAACCCCTTGGGCAAGGCCCCGGATAAGACCCAGTGGATGCTCCTTCCCGGCTTTGCCCGCAAGAACTATGCAGCCCTTATTGAGAAGCAAGGGCCCATCCTGGCCTGGTCCACGGCCCACCCGCAGAATACCCTGGAACTGGAGGGCCGGGACCGGTCCTGGGGCATCATTACCGCAGGGCTGGGGGGGAACTACTACGAAGAGAACCTGGAAGACCTCCTGCACCTGCGCGGGGGAAAGCAGCCGGCCCGGCTCCACATCGCGGTCTATCCCCTGCCCGTGGCTTCCATACGAAGGCTCTGTGAAGAGGCTCAGGAGGTACTGGTCATTGAGGAAGGGCAGCCCTTCATTGAGGCAAAGGTCCGCGGCCTGTTGCCTGCTTCCTGTAGGATCTCGGGGAAATTGGACGGCAGGGTAAACCGGACCGGCGAATTGGACCCTGACCTGGTCAGGCTCAGCCTGGGTCTTCCGCCTCGCGAGAGCGTATTATCCACTGGCCTGAGCATTCCGCCTCTGCCGAACCGTCCGCCTCAGCTTTGCCAGGGCTGCCCTCACGGGGATAGCTATGAAACCATTAAGCAAGCCCTGGCAGGCCTTGAGAACACCGCGGTTACTGCGGATATAGGCTGTTATTCCTTGGGGGCCATGCCCCCCTATGAGGTGCCGGAGTCCATAGTCTGCATGGGCGCCTCGGTGGGTATGGCCAAAGGCGCAGCAGATGCAGGGATACGCCATGTGGTGGGAGTCATCGGGGATTCCACCTTCCTGCATTCAGGGATACCCGGGCTCATTGATGCGGTGGCAGCGCAGACCCCCATGACGCTGGTCATCCTGGACAATGCCATTGTGGCCATGACCGGCTGCCAGGAAACGATAATTCCCTCTGCAAAGCTTGGGGAACTCATCCGGGGACTGGGGGTGGAGGAGGAGCATCTGGTGGAACTGGAAGCGAAGAGGAGCCTCATCAAGGAGAACGCAGCGCGGCTGCGCTCGGAGATACATTATCCGGGCCTTTCAGTGGTGATCTTCAAACGGGAGTGCCTAGAAGCGGCAAGACGACACAAGAAAAAGAGCGCCCCTAACGGGGAGGGACAGAAGCCGTAAGCAAAACAAGAGCGCCCCTTATGCGGGGCGCTCTTGTTCTATACGGGGCCAAGCTGCTTGCCGTTAAAGGAGTGTGCCCCCTGCACGAGCCTACGCCGTCCTGGAATGCGCTTGCGTTCCCCACCAGGACAGCCGGGCTTTTTTACCACTCTTTGGGCTTAAACCCTTTTGCCGGCTCAAGTAAACGGACGTCTTCTCCCGTTAATTCAAGTACAAAAAAACCACTCTCCTCCGCATAGTCCCTTACATCAGGATCTACCACCGCCGCCGCTAGGGCACCGAGTAAGGTCTTCCCTTTGGCTTCCGCAGGCGGGTACTGCCGGATTAACTGCATACGCTTTATATGCTCATCAACCTGACCCGTTTTGTCCAGCCATCGTTTGATCTCTATCGCCATACATACGGTGGTGTTGGAAAGCAGAATATCTATCTCCCCGCGCAGGCGGCTGGTATCGTCATAGAGGGGTAGCCGCTTAAATGTTCGTCTGAGCTTATAGTGATAAGCGTCAAACTTTTCGCCCAGGCGTGGGGCGAAGAGGGTTTCTACCAACTCACCCATAGAGAGGTTGAGACCGCCGACATTGGAGGTTACCCAGTCAACTTTTTCCGCCATTTTATCAACTCTTTCGCCTAATTTATTGATATTTTCCGTCGTTTTATCAACCTTTTCGCCCAATTTGAGCAATGCCGTCCAAACCGTGGGAAAATCAAGGGTTTTCCCCCATTCCGCTGCTTCTTCAGCCGTCATTTCTGCCATAATGTATCTCCTGTAGTGTTGTGTTTTTACTGTAACCGCAAGAACGGGAAAGGGGCAAGAGCGCCCCCTATAAGAGGGCGCTCTTCCGGCATCCGGGGCCTATTTCACCGCACCGCCTATGAGCGTTACCCGGCCATCGGTTTGAGGAATCAGCGGCAAGTCTTGGGCGTAGATGTAGTCTATGACCACGATGGATACGGGTTTCCCGCTTCGCTGTATGGATTTCCCCTGTTCAAGGAACATCCAGTAGCCGTCCCCTCCATCAACCAAATAGGAACTGGTGGCAATCCGGTAGTCCCGATTGGGATCCAAGGGCGCCCCGTTAATAGTAAGGTCCTTGAGCAGCGCGTCGCTGTTGTCCCGGCCTGTGTAATCCAGGGTGTAGCGCACTTCCTTGGACACCATGCCCCAGGCGCCGGTACCGCTTCCGCCGCCGCCGCCATGCCGGACCTTTGCGGCAAAATCAAAGAGCTCTTGGACCGCAGAACCCTTCAGGGTAAGGATGGCGAGCTGGTCTTCGTTATACGGAAGTATGCCTTTGATGCTTCCTACGGTAATATCCCCCTTGGCGAGCCCTCCGGTAATAATCCCGCCGTTCATATAGACAAAATCAAGGGTCTCCCCCAGGATTTCCCGGGCATACCAGGCAGCGCCGTCGCAGACCAGGTCGCCCAGGGCGGTCTCTTTCTTGCGGCTCAGCCGGTCGCCGTTGTCCTGATCCTCGTTGATGAAGCGCTCCGCGGCCACGCCGATCTTGAAGCTGTTGTTGTCCCGGTCCACGGCAGGCTTGGCCTTGGTTTCTGCGCTCATCCGTTGGCTATAGGGGGAGTCCCCACGGCTATTTACCGCAATGACCCAGACGTAGTAGACCCGGTCGTTGGTGATGTTGCTCTGGATCACCACGCGCAGGTCTTGGCCGTTCACCGTGAGGTCCAGGGCCGACTCAGGAAGCGGCTCTGCAGGAGGGCTCTCCTCGGTGCTGCAATAGATACGGTAGGACTTGGCCCAGCGAACCGCCTTCCAGGAAAGGGTGAGCCGCTTGTCGCCGCCGACTACGCTTACGGCCGGAGCTGCGGGAGGAGCGGTGGCCCCCACAGGAGTGGCGCTGGCCAGGCCGGAAAAGGCCGAGCGGCCTGCGGAGTTCACCCCCCGAACCCACATATAGTAGGTCTGGCCGTTACGCAGGTCAGGGATGAGGGTCTCGGTCTTGCCGCTCACCGATAAAAGGCCGCGGTCTGCATCGGCCTGGCCTATGGACAGGTCCTCTGCCGGAGGAACCGGGGTGTTCTGATAGTAGACCTCGTAGGCAGCGGCGTTTTCCGCAGCTTCCCAGCTTAGGTCCAGGACTTCGTCCCCCGCAGTAGCCACAGGCACTACGGGATGGGCCCAGGAGGGCGGCGGAATGGGAATGCCTTTCCCGGCTTCACTAAAGTCCGAGGTACCGTGGGGATAGATCGCCTTCACCCACAGGTAGTACTCGGTCCCGTTCGTAAGGCCCGTGATCGTGGCCTTCACCAGGTTGCTCTCATTCACATCAATGAGATACCAGCGCCGGGCAGCCTCGGGGCTGTCCGTTTCGCCGAAATAGGCTTCGTAGCCCGTGGCGGTAACCGCCTTGGTCCAGCGCAGCTCCAGCCGGCTGTCCCCGGCAATCACCGAGATCTCCGGCGCAGGCTTAGGAATCGCGCCCGTATCATCCGGGTCGGTCATCTCCTCTATGGCCGGACAGCCGCTGAAGAGTACCCAGGCCAGGGCCAGGAAGAGGGTCCTGAGCTTGTTTCTTTTGTTTCTCTCGCTTTTCTTGTACATACGATGCTCCTTAAAAAATCCCTAGGGCGTGTTCACACGACGTAAAGTGATAACTGTGAGCGCCACATAAATAACCGCAGTGAACATGATGTCAAGTTTGTCATAACGGGTACAAACCCGGCGGTATCCCTTTATAC
>JAITEL010000166.1 GCA_031282065.1 Treponema sp. | reverse complement strand
CCGTCATTGCGAGGGGCGTAGCCCCGAAGCAATCCAGTCCGAAAAGTCCCCGTTCTGCTATCAAGGGATCTGACTTGGCCACGTCAATAGGTATGACACGGGCCATGTCATAGGTGCTGACATGGCCATGTCATTGATGCTGACGTGGCCACGTCATGAACTCTGCTATGGCCATGTCATGGGGTCTCATCCGGGCTATAGGCGCCTTGAAAGGGGAACGGTCCATTGCCGGATGAACGGGTGGTATTCTGGCAGAAAGAGGGATAATCCCTTAGGATCCTATACTATGAGAAGTACAAGAGGCATGTTTTTTTTCCCTTTATGGGTGTCTATGCTGTTGAACGCGGGCTGTTCTAAGGCAGAGCCCCAAAAAACCGCGGATATTGAGGGGCAGCGTACCGGGCTACCGGTACAGGCCGCAGGTACAGAGGCCCAGGAGAGCTCCTATACGGTCTTCTTACGGCGTATCCTGAAGGAAGCGGAGATTCCCCCGGAACCGGCCGGGCATATAGAGGCGGCGGCGGCAGAAGGGCCGGCATTTCTCCTGGATCTCTTAACGGTCCTTGAGGGGGATCCCTATCTGAGGGTTCTGGTGGACAAAGCCCACGCCCTGGAGGCAGGGTATGAGCCGGAGGACCTGGTGGAGCTGCGTGACGGAGCCTATCAGGTGAGCCGCGGGGGACTGCTGCTGCGAAGGACAGCCCGGGCGGCCCTGGAAGAGATGGCTGCGGCGGCCCGAGCCGACGGGATAAGCCTCAGGGTTTCTTCGGCTTACCGCTCATATACCTACCAGGAAACCGTATATGAGCGGAATGTCCGTGAGTCGGGGCAGGAGACCGCGGACCGGGAGTCGGCCCGGCCGGGGCACAGCCAGCATCAGTTGGGGCTGGTGGTGGACTTTGACCCTATTGATGATTCCTTTGCCGTAAGCGAGGCAGGCCCCTGGGTAGCGGCCCATGCCCCTGCCTTTGGCTGGTCCCTCTCCTATCCCCAGGGCTATGAGGCCCTTACGGGGTACCGCTGGGAAAGCTGGCATTACCGGTATGTGGGCAGGGACTTGAGCGACTTCATAGAGCGGTATTTTCAGGGCATACAGCAGTATGCCCTGCGCTTCATCTATCAGTGGGAAAAAGCCGGGGGCCTGTAAGCCGGCTTTGGAGGGCCGCAGGCCCCCGCAGCCCCTGCCTTAGGGTACTGCCCGCAGGGGAACCATAAAGGACTGCTGACGGTACTGCTGCAAGGAGGCTTCAACCCCATAGACCTGCCGGATCAGCGCTTCGCTGAGGATGGCGGTGCTCCCTTCAGCGGCAATGGTACCGTCCTTTACCACCACCAGGCGGTCGCAAAAGTGCAGGGCCAGATTCAGATCATGGGTGGTGATGAGGGCGCAGATCTGCCGCTCATCGATCCGTTCCCGGATGAACTGCATGATCTTAAGCTGGTATTTCAGATCCAGATAGCTGGTGGGCTCATCAAACAAGAGGAGCCGGGGTTCCTGAACCATAGCCTTGGCCACCAGGACCTTCTGTCGCTCCCCTCCCGAAAGGGACCCCAGATCCCGCATGGCAAGGCCGGTGAGCTCCATCCGTTCCAGCATGTCCATCACCAGGTCCAGGTCCTGCTGCCGGGGCTTCCAGTTGAGATAGGGCTTGCGGCCTAATAAAACCGTATCAAACACCGTAATGGGAAAGGCCGCAGATGCAGCCTGGGGAACATAGGCCATGCATCGTGCCAGTTCAGGGCGGCGCAATGCCGCCAGATCCCGGCCATCAAGCCATACCGTCCCCTGCTTCAGGGGAAGCAGCCGGTTGATACACTTGAGCAGGGTTGTCTTGCCGGCCCCGTTGGGACCTACCAGGCTTACCATCTGACCGCCCTGGGCATGCAGGCTTATCCCGCTCAGGACCTCCCGGGACCGGTACTGAAACCGAAGGCCCTCTATATGCAGACTTACCAATAGGGGTTCCTCCTTTTGGCAATAAGAGAGATGAGTAAGGGAACCCCCACAAAGGAGGTCATGATTCCCACGGGCACTATGGCCGGCGCGAGGATGATGCAGGAAATGGTGTCCGCCAGTACCAGGAGCATGCCTCCGGCAAGGCAGGTAATGGGTATGAGGAAGCGGTGGTCCCCGCCGACCAGCATCCTGCCTATGTGGGGGGCCACCAGGCCGATAAAGCCTATGGGCCCTAAAAGGCTCACGATGACCGCGGTCATAAAACAGGAGAGCAGCAGGCCCAGGATCCGCAGGGCCTCCACAGGGATACCCATACTCCGGGCGGATTCGTCCCCCAGCATGAGGGAATTGAAATTCCACGCCTGCCGGTAGCAGAGCACACCGCAAACGCCCACGCACACCGCGGTGATCTGGAGCTTTATCCAGCTTGCCTTGGACATACTGCCGAACATCCAGTACACCAATTCCGCAAGCTCTTCCGGGTTCCCCATGTACTGCATGAAGGAGGTCGCGGCTTCAAAGACATACATCATGGCCACCCCAAAGAGCAGGATGGTCTCTGCATGTATCCCTTTGAGCTTCGAGAGAAAATAGATGAGGAAGGTACACAGAAGGGTAAGCAGAAAGGAATTGCTGATGATCATGATGTCCTGGCGGACTGCGGCAGGGAAGAGGGCCGCCGCCAGGCTGAGCTTTGAGATGATTCCCAGGGCCGCGCCAAAGGAGGCCGCCGCAGAGATGCCCAGGGTATAGGGAGAGGCCAGGGGATTACGGAGTATGGTCTGCATCATAAGCCCTGATACGGCAAGCCCCATGCCCCCGACCACTCCCATGAGGACCCGGGGCACCCGTAAGACCCAGATGATGTGATGCCGTATGGGGGAGCCCCTGCCTGTAACCGGAGGCCCTGAGAGCAGGGCCTCCCAGCTTTGGGAAAGCGAATAGGACGCGCCCCCTACGGACAAGCCCAGGAGGCACAGCACACCCAGCAGCAGCAGCATACCCAGGATGAGGAGCAGCCTCCGCCGGGTATGCGCCCTGTAGAGCCGCCCCAGGCGGGAGCGGGCATCCTCAGAAACAGGGGCTTTTTCTACGGCTATGCGTTTTGTCACGGGTTCCTGCCTTCGCTTTTCGGCTGCATCCATGACGGGGCTTCCGTCCCTATTCCGAGTAGGTCCATATACCTGCCAGGGCAGCCCCGGGGTGGGCAAGGGCGAACCATTCCCGGTGGACCCCTTGGGGATCCAGGTCCTGGAACAGCTCAGGGTAGAAGGCTTTTGCCAAGTAGCACACCCCCACGATATACCCAGGCCGGGAATGAATATCATTGCCGATGAGGAAGATCTTTCCCGTTTGCACGGCGCGGATATTCCCAAAACCCGGACGGGCCTTAAGCTCATCGTACATGGCTTTGATGGGGGTCCTATCCTGGGCGGTATACCCCAGAGCCGAAACTTCCCGGACTATGTAATCCGGGTTCTTTTCGATGACCCATTCCGCACTAACTTCCGTATCATCCGCCAGGGCGTTATCCGCCAGGTCCCGGGCTATGTTGATGCCCCCGGCGAGCTCTACCTGCTGGTAGAACTGGGACTGGGGGCTCCCGGTGTGCAAAGGTCCGGCGTGCATCTCCAGGTATACCCTCGGCCGCTCTGCTTCAGGAACCGAGGCGAGCCGTGCGTCAATGAGCGATTGGTACCTGTCGTAAAAATCAATGAGCCTCTGGGCCTGGGCCTCCCGCTGGAAGATCTGCCCCAGAATCCTCACGTCATTGCGCATACGGCTGGGGGTCCGCAGGTCCAGGGCGACAAACTGAATGCCGAATTCGTCCAGGTGGTCGCTTTCGCTCACATACCCGTGATGACTGGTGGCGGAAAGAACGAGCTGGGGCTCAGTCTGAGCCAGGGCCTCATAGTTGATCTCCGCATAGGTAGCAATCATCGGCACCCGGGCAATGGCGCTAAACAACTGGTTCTGCAGGGCCTGGTGGGTACCCACGACCCGGTCAAGGACACCCAGGGCGGAAAGCACGGTTCCCAAACCGGAATCAAGCAGTGCCACCCGTTCAATGGGCAGGGTGAGGCTTACGGTACGATTGGAATCGTCCCGGACCGTAAGCGTCTGGGATACGGCCTGCGTCTTAGGCGCAGCCGCCTTGGCATCTGCGCCGGCTTTGGCGTAGGCCGTATTCCCCAGGGCTAGGGTGAGTAACACCGCGATCACCGCGGCATCTAGGTTTTTGTCAAACATCTTGAATCTCCTTAAAACTTATTTCACACAGGTGAACAGGTATATCTTTTGGGTATGCTCCGTCTCCCCATGATGGCCGTCCCGCTCTTGGGACACCAAAGAAACAGCATCGAATCCTGCCTCACGGAACAAGGCCATGGTTGCCTGGGCACAAGCCCCCGGTTCAAGGGGAGCTTTCTTTCGGTTTCTTCACTATAGTGGCGGCCCATATGCCGGGCACAGAGTAAGCTGAAGCGCGTATCTTGGAAAGGCATGGCTTCGGTACG
The DNA here is from genome assembly GCA_031282065.1 of Treponema sp. Classification (GTDB taxonomy): domain Bacteria; phylum Spirochaetota; class Spirochaetia; order Treponematales; family Breznakiellaceae; genus JAIRLU01. Next base: position 921 of record JAITEL010000166.1, on the reverse strand, counting down.
TCCCTGTACCCATTGCACCATGAGCCCGCGGGCAGGTATTTCATCATAATGCAGGCCATCGGTATTCCACCGCGCGTGCATTTCTTCCTGTAATGCATCCATAAATGCCGGATTCCCTCCTTAACGAGTGGATTGGATATGCGGAGGGGTACATAAAAAAACCACTCCGGTGATAAAACCGCCTTCAAGGGGTTTGTATAACCTTCGTGGTTATGGGAGCTCGTTCAAAACATATATTAGTAAAGACGCTGAAAGATACCGGTCTTCTTAACCGGTGTATTTACCCTAGCATCAAGCCGCCGGCATGTCAAGGGATTTTTGTAAGATGTCAATCGTTTACCGGGAACGGCGGCACCTTTCTCCAAGCCCCCGAACCGCGGCCTTGCACCGGTAACCGTAAACCACGCACAGTCGGAACCGGAGCTGCCAGTTTCGTCTTTGCTATACCCTAACAAAATGGCTGCCCGAACTTGAAACGGGTATGGTTATCACTACCGAAGTCGAGCCGGGTATGCGGCTGCCGTGGCTTATGGGGGGAGACTTTCGGCTCCCATCACGCTGCACTGTCCACGCACCGCCCCCGCCGCGCAAAAGAGCAGGCAAGCCGGGAGGGATGGCCGGACACCGGCGGGCCAAGGTTTCCATACATCAGTATTAAACACATAAACCGTCCTTTTGTCTATATTTTCCAATGACTGGACTTTATACCCGGGATTAACTACCATCAATACCATGCGGGAGGAGGTTGGCTATGCGGTTTACCCTGGAAGTTCCTGATGCGGCAAATATATCTCAAACTGACGCCCAAATACTCTTTGCGATGAAACTTTTTGAAGCCGGCAAGTTGTCTTTGGGAAAAGCCGCGGAGACAGCCGGGCTTTCTTATGGGGCTTTTTATGAACTCCTTGTTCGATATGGGAT
>JAITEL010000039.1 GCA_031282065.1 Treponema sp. | reverse complement strand
AGTTAGCTTTGACTAACTATAATGAGAATAAGGAGGCTCCGTATGCCCAAAAACAAAACAGAGGTGGCGCCTAAAAAGGGCATGGCCCGGCTGTTTGAAATCGCCAAGGCCCATAAGGGGCTGGTCGTTCTTTCCGGTGTTTTCGCCGTCCTCGCGTCGGCGGCATCGTTCATCCCCTACCTGGCCGTCTATTTCCTTATCCGGGAGATCGTAGCGGTATTTCCCGATTTTACCCGCCTTGGCGCCGCGGGAATGATGAACTACGGCCTGGCGGCCCTCCTGGGGGTATTCGCCAATGTACTGTTTTATTTCACCGCCCTGGTCTTTTCGCATATCGCGGCCTACGGAACCGTGTATGAACTAAAAGTGCATTTCGTAGCCCACATAACCCGGCTGCCCCTGGGCTTTCATATCGGGACGGGGAGCGGGGGCTTACGAAAGATCATGGACGAAAACATCGAAAGCACCGAGAGCTTTATCGGCCACCAACTGCCCGACATGATCGCCGCCTTTGCCGCGCCGGTGTTCATGCTGGTCCTGCTTTTCGCCGTAAACTGGCGTTACGGCCTTGCGTCGCTGGCGGGGATACTCATCGCCTTTATGATCCAGGCGATGGCCTACGGCGGGGAAAAACAAAAAGCCCGGATGAAGGAATACCAGAGTTCCCTGGAGGCCATGTCCGTCGCCGCGGTGGAATATATCCGGGGTATCGCGGTGGTCAAGGCTTTTCACCAAACCGTGTATTCCTTTAAGCGGCTCCATGACGCCATTACCGCGTATACCCGCATTGTTATCTCCTTCACCCTGAACTGGGAAAACGTCATGTCGGGCTACATAACCCTTACCCATAGCATCTACCTTTTCCTTATCCCTGTGGGTATTTTTATTGCCGGCCATACGACGGACTATGCTGCTTTTGCCTCGGACTTTCTGTTCTACCTCGTGTTTGTTCCGGCCATTGCCTCCATACTGATGAAGATCATGTATACCTCCTCGATTTCTATGCAGGTTGCGGGCAATGTGGAACGGATGGACGAGGTCTTGCAGAAGAAGGTCATGCCCCTTACGGAAAATCCGCAAAGGCCAAAGGGATATGAGGTCGGTTTTGAAAACGTATCCTTTTCGTACACGGAAAACCCGGAAGACGCGGCTCTGGACCGCGTTTCGTTTATTGCGAAGCAGGGGGAAACCACCGCGATAGTAGGCCCTTCCGGCGGCGGCAAGAGTACCATCGCCCACCTCATTCCCCGGTTCTACGACGTGCATACCGGGGCGATCAGAATCGGCGGGGTGGATATACGGGATATGGAGACGGCAGACCTGATGGACACGGTGAGTTTTGTGTTCCAGGACACCTGGCTCTTCAAGCAAAGCATCATGGAAAATATCCGCATGGGAAAGCCGGGGGCAACTGATGAGGAGATCATCGCCGCGGCAAAGGCAGCCCGGTGCCATGATTGTATTGCCGCGCTGCCTGAGGGCTATCAAACCGTATTCGGCAGAAAGGGGGTTCACCTTTCCGGCGGCGAGACGCAGCGTATCGCCATTGCCCGCGCCCTGGTAAAAAACGCGCCCGTGCTTGTGCTGGATGAGGCCACGGCTTTTTCAGACCCGGAAAACGAATGGCTCATCCGGCAGGCTCTGGGGGAACTTATGCAGGGCAAGACGGTTATCATGATAGCCCACCGGCTTTCCACGGTAAGCAACGCTCACCATATCCTAGTCATGGACAAGGGGCGGCTCGTTGAGGAGGGCGCCCACCGGGACTTACTCAAGCGCAGGGGCCGTTACCATGACTTGTGGGATACCTATACGCAAACCCTCTCATGGAGATTGGAAAAAGGAGGAGCTTCCCATGACTAAGTTACAATCCCTGTTCGGCCTTTCCGATAAAGCCCATAAAGACCTCAAGAAGGCGATTGCCGCCTGTACCATCACCAACTTTTCCCTCATACTGCCGGTAGTGGTGTCCATGCAGGTCATCATGGAAATCCTTAAACCCCTGACCGGCGGGGAGCTGTCCGTACAAAAGCTGTGGCTGCTTCTGGGGCTTGGCTTTGCTGCCGCGCTTATCGTGTTTGTGTGCAGCAAAAACGACTATAAGAAAACCTACGTTACCTCCTACCTCACTGCGGAAGAATCCCGGATCCGGGTTGCGGAGACCATCAGGAAACTGCCCATGTACGTGTTCAATTCAAAGGGCTTAACGGAATTGACCGCCAACGTCATGGGGGACTGCGAAAAACTGGAACACACCTTGAGTCATGTGGTTCCCCAGCTTGGGGCAAACATCATTTCCTGTACGGTCATTTGCGCGCTTATGGCTTTTTTCGACTGGCGTATAGCCCTTGCCATGTTTTGCACCCTGCCGCTCTCGTTTTTCATCATCTTCATCAGCCGAAGGCGGCAGGAACAGCTCAACCGTGAACAGATTGAGGCAAAACTGCTGGCAGCGGAACAGACCCAGGAGTACCTTGAGGGCATCAAGATCATCAAGTCCTGTAACCTTGACGGGGAACGCTTTGACGCGCTGAACAGGGCGTTACGGGACTTGAGACGGCTCTCCCTGAACATGGAACTGGGGACAGGCGTGTTTGTAGCCGGCGCCCAGTTTGTACTTCAGGCAGGGCTTGGTCTTACGATCTTCACCGGAGCGGCGCTTATAAGCAGCGGCAGGATAGAACTTATGCCGTTGATCCTGTCATTGCTTGTGGTGGTACGCATGTACGGTCCCATTGTTACCATACTCACCCTGCTGCCTGAGTTGTTCTATCTCCGGCAGGCCACAAAGCGTATGCGCCGGTTGGCGGACATACCGGTCATGGAGGGCAGCACGGATACGCCCATTCCAAACTACACCATTGAGTTTGACCATGTGGGCTTCCGTTATAACGACGAGGATGTGCTGCGGGACGTGAGCGTAGGCATACCGGAAAAATCCATCACCGCCCTGGTGGGGCCTTCGGGCAGCGGGAAGAGTACCATGACCAGGCTCATTGCCCGTTTTTGGGATGTGGAGAGCGGCGCTATCCGCATCGGCGGGGTGGATATCAAGACTCTGGAACCGGAATACCTCATGAGCTTTATGGCTTTTGTGTTTCAGGATGTGATCCTTTTCAATGACACGGTTTACAACAATATCCGTATCGGCAACCTGAACGCCTCTGAAGGGGAGATTTTGGCAGCGGCGAAGGCGGCTCATTGTGATGAATTTGTGTCGGCCCTGCCGGAGAAGTACCAGACCCTGCTCGGCGAAAACGGGCTTACCCTTTCGGGGGGTGAGCGCCAGCGTATCTCCATAGCCCGCGCGCTTTTGAAGAACGCGCCCATTATCCTGCTGGACGAAGCCACCGCGTCATTGGACCCGGAAAACGAAACATTGGTACAGGAGGC
>JAITEL010000033.1 GCA_031282065.1 Treponema sp. | reverse complement strand
TGCGTTTTTCTGGGCGCTCCGGTATGAAATGAGCCGGTATTTGCACAAAGATTGGACTGACTTTTTACTCGCCATTGCTGGCGAGGCCCCCGATGATTCTTGAATTTGGAATTGCTGTTTATATAGTTGATCCACTTTACAATACCGAGAATATATACTATACTAAAAGGTATGGCGTATGATGCGGTATTTAGAAAGCGGGTAATAGCATATAAAGATACGGGGCATACATTTGGGGGAGGCGTTTTGAGTTGATTCCAAGAGATAGTATAGCTTTAAAAAACAGCTAGAACAGGCAAGCTCGATTAAAAGCAAGCTGATAGAAGAACGAGACAGGAAAATAAACAAGGGCGAATTGTTACAATAACTACGGTTATAACAACAATTCATCGGGTCGTGTTACAGGAGACTATCGGGGAAGGACAAACCCGGTAAATAGTTATGCGGCGAATAGTTGGGGCTTGTTCGATATGTACGGCAAGGTGGTGGATTGGTACGGTGAATACGGCTCAAGCGCATACGCTCAGCCTACCGTGCGGCCACGCCGCCCGGCAATGGCAGTTTTAATTTTGGTTTCCGCTTTGAGCGGAATTCACAATAAGCGTACAGATGATGAGTGCGCCGCGATATAGTAAGGAGAATGCCGTGGCTATAAATGGGATAGTAATCGGGGGAATCGCCTTTTTTACTATCGGTGTTTTTCACCCGATTATTATTTATTGTGAATACCATTTTGGAACGAAAGTATGGCCGTTTTTTCTTTTCGCCGGAATAATTTTGTGCGCCGTATCGCTGTTTGTGCAAAATGTTGTTTTGAGCGGCGCTCTTGGAATAATTGCCTTTAGTTGTTTTTGGAGTATCGTTGAATTATTCCACCAAAAAAAGAGGGTTGACCGCGGATGGTTTCCTAAAAAACCGCCCTCAAAACCTATGTAAGCACCATAGCGCGTTATTATGCTCAGACTTCTTCCAACTGGGGGGTTTCAATTCCCGAACCGTGCCTGCGTTTCTGTGTTTGCCCGGCTGCATGGTGTTACGGCAAATACACAGGACCGCCGCCCCCTGGTTCCGCATACAAGCGCGGCTACCGCCAGGAGCACGCGTATAACCTATAGCCGCGGTGATGGGACTACCCCTTTTTGCGGCTTTTGTGTTAGGCTGATACAAGGAGTGGAGCGGTGGCAGATACGTTTGAACGGATGACTCACGAGCCCATAGAGAAGCTCATTGCTCAGATGGCCCTTCCTACCATCACTATCTTGATGGTATCGGCCCTGTATAACCTGGTGGACACCTGTTTTGCCGGTTCCTTGGGGACCGGCGCCACTGCCGCAGTGGGGGTGAGCTTTTCCCTGATGGCCGTGATTCAGGCTGCGGGCTTCTTCTTTGGGCATGGCGGGGGGAACTCCGTCTCCCGTGCCTTAGGCGCACATGGCAGCCACCGGCTTTGTTACCGCCTTTGCCATTGGCCTTATGATTTTATCTTTCCCCTGGCGGATGCCTGTACCTTTATGCTCTCCCTTCCTTTGGGAATACGGGTATTACCCAAGGCTCTGAGTTCATAAGGGAGGATTTATGGCTACGGATGCCCACTGCCACCTGGCATCTCTCTTGAAACAGCTTCCCCAGGCAGAGCAGGAACGGCGGAGCCAGGCGCTTGCCTGTGCAGCCAGCGCCTGGAACAAAGAGGATTTCACCTGCCATGAGGAGCTTGCCCTCCATGCCCAGCAGGATAAGGCCCCCGGGATATTCCAGTGTTTTGCCCTCCACCCCCAGCTTCCCGCAGAACCCGCGCTGCGGGGCAGTGGATCGCGTACGGTCTTTGTGTCCCTGCTGGGCTTCATGGAAACCTTGGCCTCTGAAGGCCGCCTCCATGCCATTGGGGAAACCGGCTTTGACCTGTACAACCCGGGCTTTAGGGCTACGGAAGCCCTGCAGGATGAGCTGTTCGCGGTCCACCTGGACCTGGCCCTGAGCCGCCGGCTTCCCCTGGTGCTCCATATACGCAAGGCCATGCACAAGGTCTTTGCCCACAAGCAGGCATTAAAAAGGCTCCCTGCCCTGGTCTTCCATGGGTATTCAGGGACCTTGGGGGAAGGGGAAGCCCTCTTGAGGCAGGGGATCAACGGGTATTTCTCCTTTGGGACCGCCCTGCTCCGGGGTCGTAAGGAAAGTATCCGCGCCTGTGCAGGGCTTCCCTTAGACCGGCTGCTTCTGGAAACCGATGCGCCCTATCAGCCGCTTAAGGGACGCCCCTTTTCCAGCGGCCAGGATCTTCGGCTCTTACTCAAGGCAGTTTCCCCGCTGCGCCCGGATGCCGCAGATGCGGCTACCCTGGAATCGATCATAGACGCCAATTTTTACCGGGCTTACCGGGCGCCCTAGGGACAGCATGAGGGGATCCTGGGAGCCGTCTTCTCCAAGGCGGCCCTAACAGGTATAGTAAAGCTATGAGGGAACCATTTTTTACCCTGTACCATAGGGATCCTTCCTGTCATGCCCGGACCGGGCGCCTGGTTTTAGCCCATGGCCCGGTGGTAACTCCTGCATTCATGCCCGTGGGGACCAATGGAACGGTTAAGGCCCTCACCAGAGAGGACCTGGAAGCGATAGGCTTCCCGATCATCCTTGCCAACACCTACCACCTCTACTTACGGCCTGGAACCGAGGTCATTGCAGCCGCAGGGGGTCTCCATAGTTTTATGCAGTGGAAGGGCAATATCTTAACCGATTCAGGAGGCTACCAGGTCTTTTCCCTGGCGCCTTTCAGAAAAATACGGGAAGAGGGGGTACAGTTCCGTTCGCATATTGACGGCTCCTCCCATATACTCAGCCCTGAGAAGGTGGCGGACATTCAGGCCTTGTTCAACAGCGACATCCAGATGCAGCTGGATGTCTGTACCCCCTGGGAAACCCCCTATAAGAAAGCACGGGAAAGCCTTCGTATTACCAATCTGTGGCTGCTCAAGGCAAAACAGGCCTGGGAGGCTCAGGTGGCTGCCGGATACCAGGGCAAGCTCTTTGCCATAGTCCAGGGTAATTTCTTTAAGGAGCTACGGGAACAAAGCCTGGAAGCGGTGATTGCCGCGGAAACCCCGGGGATTGCCATAGGCGGACTCTCGGTAGGGGAGCCTGAGGAGGTGTTTCTTGAGTACCTGAGCTACAGCGCCTCCGCCTTACCCCAGGAAAAACCTCGCTATGTCATGGGTATAGGGACCCCTCAGTATATCCTTTCTGCTATTGAACAGGGTATCGATCTGTTCGATTGTGTCCTTCCCACCCGATCCGCCAGGATAGGCCATGTCTTCACCCGAAAGGGGCCCTTAGTCCTGAAAAAAAGCGAAAACCGCCTGGACTTTAAGCCGATAGATGAAGCATGTGCCTGTAAAGTCTGCCGGACCTACAGCAGGGCATACCTGCGGCACCTCTTTAAAACCCAGGAGATCCTTTGCGCGATGTTATCAAGTTACCATAACCTCTATTTTGTGCATGAACTGGTACAGAATGCCCGTAAGGCCATTGAGGAAGACCGGTTTTTAGCATTTAAGCAGGCATTTTTACGCGCTTATACCGGAGAGACCCCATGAAATACGCCCCTTCAACGCTGGTCTTGGGTATATGCTTGTTTGGGCACTGCCTTTTCGGAGTGCTCTTTCCCGGTCTGGACCGGGCCTTTGCCGCAGAGGAGGGGATGAGCAGATCCGAGGATGAGCAGCGGCTTGATACGATTCGCTATGGTACGGAAACGGAGATAGCCGCCTTAATCCAGACCTTAAAAAGCGAGCGCACCGGTACGGCTTCAGCTGTGCAGTCTAAGAGTGAGCAAACCCTGGATGAGGCCCTTATCGGGGTAACCCAGAATACCCGGAATCAGAACATCCTGGCAGGGGTCCTGTCCTTTTTTGGAGACCAGGACAAGAAAGGCCTGGAACAGCGGGCCATCCAGGCCATAGAGGAACGGGATGATGAGGCCAATGAAACGGTCCTGGCGGCTATTGACTACCTGGGAAAGATCAAGGCCCCTGCTGCCCTTTTGCCCCTGGAGAGACTCCTGGATGCCCAGGAAGCGGGGTTTATGGGTGCCGGTTTTAGGGCTCTGGGCCGGGTGGCTTCCGGGGGGAGTGCTCAGGATAAGGATCATACCGCGGAATACTTGGTAGATTTCTACACCAATAGGACTCCGCCGGATGCAAACCGCCGGGATATACTCCTGGCCCTGGGGGAGACCGGTTCCAAGTCCGGGGTCTCCCTCCTCAGCGAGATTGCCGCCAACAACCAAGAACGGGGGGTCTTGCGGATGGTTGCTCTGGAAGGGCTGGCAAAGGTTGGGGACGGTGCTGGTTTGGATGCTGTTCTCCAGGCCCTGTCCTCCACAGACCCCAATGTCCGTTCCACTGCCGTCGCTGCATTAGGGCCTTTTTCAGGGAAGGCTGTGGATGATGCCATACTGGAAAGTTTCAGGGACTCTTATTATCGGACCCGTATAGGGGCCGCCGGCGCTGCGGGAACCAGGAAATTAAGTGCGGCCATCCCCTACCTCCAATACCGGGCTGAACGGGACGAGGTTCCCGCAGTTCGGGATGAGGCCGTTAAAGCCCTGGGGGCTATAGGAAACGCCCAAGCGCTGGCTATTCTGGAACGGCTCTTTACGGAACGCACGACTCCAGAGCGGATCCGCATAGGGGCTGCACAGATGCTCCTTCGCAATGATCCGGGGGTTTACACGGAAAAGGTCATCCGTGAGATGGATGATGCCCAAAAGACTAAGCGCAACAGCTTGTACAACGGGTTTCTTAAGGCCCTAAGCGAGACAAACACCGGGAAACTGGAAGATCTTGTCCGTCGCCTCTTGAGTTCAGGAGGGGTGATAGAAAAATCCTATGCCTTGGATATGATAGTCCGAAACGAGTTTCGTTCCCTGGCCAAAGAGATCCGCAGCATGGCCGCAGACGAAAAGAACACCGGTCTTGCCCGGAAAGCCCGGAACACCCTGGAACATTTGGGCTTGGAATAGGGCTGTAGGCAGGTGCGTTTCACCGGTGCAAACCCAAGCTGGGGCGGCACCCTGCGATAACTGAGCGCGGCACCTTGCGATAAGCGAGCGCGGCACCTTGCGATAAGCGAACGCAGTACCCTGCGATAAGCGAGCGCAGTACCCTGCGATAAGCGAGCGCGGCACCCTGCGATAAGCGAGTGCGGCACCCTGCGATAAGCGAGTGCAGTACCCTGCGATAAGCGAACGCAGTACCCTGCGATAAGCGAGTGCGGCACCCTGCGATAAGCGAGCGCAGTACCCTACCCTAACCAAGCGCGGCACCCTGCGATAAGCGAGTGCGGCACCCTGCGATAAGCGAACGCAGCACCCTGCTCTAACCGAACGCAGTACCCTGCGATAAGCGAGTGCGGCACCCTGCCCTAACCGATAACGGCTGCTTGTTCCAAAACCTCATGCCGGGGAACCGCCTCATAGGATCAGGGGGTATCAATTGATACGGGTAACCTGCCGGTGAAATATCCCTATACTTGACAGGCAATGAGGGTCTATGGGAAGATCAGCCCATGAACATGGAAGATCTCCAGGAAACGGCGGACCTTGCTCATCTGAGTCTGAATGAGCATGACTTAGCCGCTGCCTTTCCTGCATTTGAGCAGATGCTTGGGTTTTTCGCGGCCATGCAGGCTGCGGATGAAGACACGGGAGCCTTTCCCGTCTGCCCCTCCCAGCTTTCCGGCCCTTCCCGGCTCCTTACACCAGAGCATTTCCGTAAGGATAATCCACCCCCCTCATCCCCGCAGTATCCTTCCCTGGCCGCCAGGCTGCTCGATAATGCGGGAGACCGGGACGGCCGCTTTGTGCTCGTCCCCAATGTCCTGTAGGAGGCAGTATGTCTATCATACCCGAAATATACCGGGCCTACTGTAGCCAATGGGAGGCACAGATTGGCGCATTTATAGAAATGAAGGCCCTGGACCCGGCTGCCTTCCCGGTGCTCAGTCCCGATGCTTCCCAGGGTAAAGGTCTTGGAGGGCTTCCCTTCGCGGTAAAAGATAACATCGCAGTTCAGGGCCTTTCTTTAAGCTGCGGCTCTAAGCTCCTGGAAGAACTTCGCTCCCCCTATACCGCTACGGCAGTGCAGAAACTGGAAGATGCAGGAGCCTGGGTCTTGGGGAAAACCAACTTGGACGAATTCGGCATGGGCTCTTCTACGGATACCTCGGCCCTGAAACAGACCAACAACCCTTGGGATACCCGCCGGGTGGCCGGAGGCTCTTCCGGCGGTTCTGCTGCGGCCGTGGCCGCGGGGATAGTTCCCTTTGCCCTGGGCTCCGATACCGGCGGCTCGGTACGGCAGCCCGCCTCCTTCTGCGGCGTGCTGGGACTAAAGCCCAGCTACGGCGCGGTCTCCCGGTACGGCCTGGTGGCCTATGCCTCAAGCCTGGAATGTATCGGTATCCTGGCGGATACCACGGCCCGCTGCCGTGCGGTCTTCCAGGTGATCCGCGGGAAAGACCCCCTGGACCAGACCTCTCAAGACGCCCCCTCTGCCTCACCGCCGCTCTATGGCACTGAGCCTCCCGGCGCTCCTAAGGTGATTGGGGTGCTCTCCGCACAGGCCATTGCCCAAGCCCTTGCCACCCTTGCCCGGGGCATTGAGGGAAGCCCGGAAACCCAGGAAGCCGCGGCTGCCGCGGCCTTACTGGAAGCAGACGTCCAGCAGGGCTTTGAGCTGGCCAAAACCCGGCTTGCCGCCCTGGGACACCGCCTGGTGGATGTGGCAATTCCCAGTCTCAAATACGGGGTTCCTGCTTACTATACCATCGCCACCGCCGAAGCCAGCGCCAACCTCGCCCGCTTTGACGGGGTCCGTTACGGCAGGCGTCCGGCCTGGGCAGAAAACCCGGAGGATCTCATCGACAAGACCCGGGAAGCCGGTTTTGGCCCCGAAGTAAAACTGCGCATACTTCTTGGGACCTTTGTGCTGCGCTCAGGCTTTCAAGACCGCTACTATCTGCGGGCCCAGCGTATCCGTGCGGGAATCCGCAGCAGCTTTGAAGAACTCCTGGGCACTGCGGATTACGGCAGCTCCCAGGCCCCCTGCTGCGACGCCCTACTCATGCCGGTTTTCCCCACCAGAGCCTTTGGCCGGGGGGATGCCGGAGAAAGCCTGTCCCCCTTTGCTCAGAAAGCTGCGGACCTCTACACCTGCTGCGCCAACCTGGCAGGACTCCCGGCCCTGGCCTTTCCCGTGGGCCTTGCCGGGGGCCTTCCGCTGGGGGTGCAGCTCTTAGGCCGGGCCTTTTCCGAAGCCACGCTCCTGGATCTGGTTGAAGCCTATGAACAGGCCTATCCCTTCCCCCATCCTGCCGGGTATCAAGCCTTTTGGCCCTGACCACATAAGGAGCATCCATGTACCAGTCATTCATCGGACTTGAAGTCCACATTCATCTCTTAACCAAAAGCAAGGTCTTTTGCGGTTGCCGTTCTGCCTTTGGGGATGAGCCCAACACCAACGTATGTCCGGTCTGCATGGGCTATCCCGGGGTGCTTCCCTCCCTCAACATCGAGGCCATGCGTATGGGCTGCACCGTAGCCCGCGCCCTCAACTGCCGCATTCCTGAACAAACCTGGTTCGAGCGTAAACAGTATTTTTATCCTGATATGCCCAAGAACTATCAGATTTCCCAGTTCGCTTCCCCCTTGGGACAGGAAGGCTACGTTGACCTGACGGGCAAGCATAGCAAGAAGCGGGTGCGGATTAAGGAGTGCCATCTGGAGGAAGATGCAGGAAAGATGATCCACACCGGAACCGTATCCCTTTTGGACTATAACCGGGCAGGGGTCTCCCTCCTTGAGATTGTTACCGAGCCGGACATGGAGAGCGGGGAAGAGGCAGAGCTTTTCATCCAGCAGCTTCGCCGTACGGTCCGGTACCTGGGGGTTTGCGACGGCAATATGGAGGAAGGCTCCCTTCGAGCGGACGCCAATGTCTCGATAAACCTCCCCGGCAGGGGCCTTGGCAGGAAGGTGGAGATCAAGAACCTCAACTCCTCCCGCTTTGTGCGGCTTGGGCTTAACTATGAGATAAAGCGTCAGGGGGAGCTTCTCGACCAGGGTAAGGAGCTTATCCAAGAAACCCGGCTTTGGAACGAGAACCGGGACCAGACCGAGCCCATGCGGACTAAGGAGAACGCCCAGGATTACCGGTACTTCCCCGAGCCCGACCTACCGGTCTTTGTTCCCGATGCGGCTTTTCGAGCTTCCGTGGAGGCGACCCTGGTGGAGCTTCCCGGTGCCCGGGTGGAGCGGCTTGAACAGGACTATGGTCTTGGCAGAGAACAGGCAGAGCTTATCTGCGATGAGAAAGCCCTGGCAGACTACTTTGAAGCGGCCCTGGCCGCGGCAGGAGCCCAGGGTTTCGATACCCGGGACGGGGCAGGCCGTATTGCCAACTGGCTGCTTACGGATATTAAGCACATCCTGAGCCGTGAAGGGATAGCCCTCTCAAGGATAGGCACTTTTCGCCTGAGTCCTCAGCGCCTTGCCATGCTGGTGGTGATGGTTGCCCGGGGGCAGGTGTCTATGAAGAACGGGAAACAGGCGCTGGAGAGGGTCATTGCCGAAGATAAGGACCCTGCCGCTCTTATTCGGGAAGCCGGTTGGGAGCAGCTTGGTGACCCCGTGCAGATTGGGAAGGCAGTGGAAGCGGTGTATGCTGCGGAAGCAGCGGTGTTTGACCAGATTCGGGCAGCCCGTGCCGAGGGGAATCAGAAGCGGCAGCGGACCCTCACCGCGTATTTAGTGGGCCGGGTCTTAGAGCAGACCGGTGGCCGGGCAGACCCAAAGATAGCCGCCGCCCAGATCGAATCCCTCACCTCCAGTGGGGCCCGCCAGCGGGTTTAAAGCCCGTAAAGGGCAGTGGTGATAAGGAATCGAAGCGCCCCCTGCTTTTAGAGTGCGATGAGCAGGATGCACTTCCGGGGGTTGCTGGGAGACTGTGTCAAAAGTCCCGGCGACAGGGTATACTCAAGCGGAAGGAGAAAGCGGGGAGGGAATTCATAAACGGGGAAAGTCGTGAACAGCTACTACTGCTGCCGGATTCGGGTCATAGAAGCGTATAGCAACAGTCTCGATGTGGCGGCACTGGGTTGCAGCCGAATGCCGCCGGAGGGCCGATGTATGATCCGAAAGATGTATTGAAATGCTATCTGTATGGATATATGAACCGTATCCGCTCATCGCGGCGACTGGAAACGGAAAGCAACCGGAATCGGGAAGTGCTCCGCGGCTGCCGGGCAAACGCTCCCTGGATCACAAAACCATAGCGGAGTTCCGGCGGCAGAACGGAGAGGGATTAAAGCAAGTATTCCAGGGACTGGTGAAGCTGTGTGTGAGGCTGGGATTATACGGGAAAGCCTCCAAGGGCTGCGCAAGCCGGTGTACGAAGGAAAGCCGCGGGCGGTGGCATGAAGTACCGATGGCCGAATCAGCGTTCAGCACGTCATATACTGAGGAAGGGCTGTCGGTGAAACAGGTGCGGATACAGGGGAAACGGACGAAAGGGAAGGGGAGAGTTTGCATTGACGTTTCTTGCCTGTCCCATGAAACGGGCAATCACTATACTGGGGGCGGGAAACCTGCTGAAAGCCTTCACCTGATGAGGCGGGGTGGGGTATGATCATGCGAAATCGGCTGTGCCTTGCCCCCCCCTTCCCTTTCCAGGTACCTGCGCTTGCCTTGGATTGACAGTCCTTTAGGGTTTAATCTATAGTGTTACACAACGGAGGATAGGTTAGTGGCTATACCGCCAGCTTTGGGAGCTGGATGTCGGGGGTTCAAATCCCCCTCCTCCGAGGTAATTTATGCAGGCGCTTCTTCTGCATCAGAAGGAAACAGATACATATCCGGCAATCTGAAGATTCGCTTCATAGAAAAGGAGGTGGGTCTGGGCATGTCACTCAGTACCGGAATTGCAAAGGTATGGAGCACTGCTTCAAAGCCTGAAGCCTTAATCGTGAGAGAAAATCCAAGTTTTTGATGTATCCCTTTTGCGTCTGCCGGGAGCGGAGCGGGTAAAAAGGTAAAAATCCCCGGAATAGAACTCACCAGATTATAGGGATTTTGCCAATTACTATCCACCATAGGTACCAAGCATGCTTCCCGCCTGAGTTCTATCTGAGCCTCTTCCAGGGGCGCAAAATTTATGCCGTTGAAGATACGTCCGATTATCCCCGGTACCATGAATACCGGTGTATGGTCGCTCTCCTGCGGCTCCGCGGTGCCGGTATGTTTCGCAAAAGGCCGCAAGCGATGCTGTACCTGATTTATCCCCTCATATATCAAGCTCACGATATCCGCTTTTTTTTGCTGGTATGTAATAGCTTCCCTTTCAAGCCTGGCAAGTCCCCGGTTTGAAACCACATAATGAGGCTCCATACGGTTAAGCACATAACACATGGTATCAGTACGGCATTGGCTGCAAGTGCAGATTTTTTGTGGATTCCCTTTTCTTTCAATAAGATCAAAAATGCCGTTTACCTCGACTGTAACCCTATCCTCATTGATATTATAAAGTCCCATACCCTTACTCCGCTCCCCTTTTCGTAGAGTAAAATCGGTAAAAGCGTAACCTTACAAGTCTCTCCCCGCACTCTCTCTTTATAAAATTATAGCCATTTTTTCTTGACATGCAATATTTCATAGAGTAAGGAGGTGTGCCTATCGCTTGCAACAGATGGCTCCACAAAGATGCGTATGACCTGTAGGGATTTTATAAAAGCTTTTACGGTTTCAGCCTTAAAAATACTAGAACTTTGCTCAAAATAACATGCTTCATCATTAACATAAAGACCGGTTTCAAAGGTAATTTGTTCAGGTATATCGATAATCACCTCTTGCGGCCCTAAAGGAAGTCCAAGAACACGAGAAAAATCCGCTGCCAAGGCTTCCTCATGCTGGGAACGGCTGGTAATATCGAGGAGATCCTGGTGACAGGCCCCATCATAGGGGAATTCCGCGGCCACTACATAGAGACGGCCATCTTGGACCTTCTTCCCCAGGGCAAAGAGAGGATACTCCGGTGTTGCCAACAGGGCAAAGAGGCCCTGATCATCCAGATCGTAGAGCTTTTCCTTGGGAAGGAGCCCCTGTGTAAGCCCCCAAAGAATCGCCTTTTTCACCATCGCCGTAGCGGCTCTGACCGAAGGATGCCAATACACCGTTTTATACATCAGGTATTTTGAAAAAAGGACGGATTCCACACTGGGAATACCCCGGGAATCAATATCCACTCCTCGTTCTGGATGGGGATGCAGCCGGGAAAGAATGAAGTCCACATCCTGGGCGCCGTAAGGAACCCCGCAATACCGGGCGTCCCGGTTTAAGTAGTCCAGTTTATCCGGATCCAGTACCCCGGATAGCAATTTCCGATAGAACCGCAGTTCCTTTTCCTGCCCCCCGGGAAGGGCGGTGTTGATAATCGCCGCAGTCAAATAGGGATCTGCCCCGGTGGCTCCTACAAGGCTTTTGAGGGGCTCGGTTAAAAGCCTCGTGCCGGTTAATGCTTCATGGGCCTCCAGGGGCAGTTCCTTCAGGGAATGAGCATAGGGAAAATGACCGAGATCGTGCAAAAGGGCTGCACAGAGAAAGGACCGGATCCCCCCAGGGCTGGTCCATACATCCGCACCCTGTTCCAGGAAGTTTCGTAGCAACCTGCGGGCCAGGTGATAGACTCCCAGGGAATGGGCTGCCCTGGTGTGGGTTGCTCCAGGATATACGCAATGGGCCGGGCCCAACTGAAAAATCCGATGCAGCCGCATGAAAGGAGCAGATTTGGTCAAAGCCTCAAGCGCAGGGGTAAGGTATACATGCCCCCATAACACATCCCGAATAGGGGAGGTAAAGCCTTTTTCCAATGCCCCATACATATCATACATACTTTGTGTCCCCCGTGAAGGAGTTAGTATATGGTTCTACGCTGCTTGTGTCTAGTTAAGCCGTCACAGTACCTTTATATGCTTGCTGCACCCTGATTCCCGCGGTGGCAAGGACCCCTTATTTTCCCGGAGCAGGTGATGGCCCGGGGTTCCTTCAGCCGGGTAGTGTCGGGACTGAAGGTCTCCTTCACCGCTTCGGTGGTGAAGAGGGCTTCACACCACTGTTGGTAATGTAGGCGCCCATTCACAGGTAGTTGGAATAGGCTTATAGGAGTATCTCAAAAGTCCACAACATGTAGTCCTTTTTGCCCTCCAGCCGATAACCGGAGGCGTTAAAATCGCAGACAATTTTCCTAGGTTAGGGGATGCTTTTACTGGGTTTAACTAAATGGTATGCTCTAACAAAACCCTTGAAAGAATAGAAAAAGCGAAGGAAACCTGAGAAAATTGTAGTTGCAAAACCATCAATCAGGAGACCCACACCATGAAAACTATAAGCCACATTATTGCAGGAGCATAAGAGCTCTTGAATAGTTCATACGACCTTAAAGACTGTTTTGAAGCATATCTCTCGGATGAATACAAACGTTTTCTGTATATGTTACGGGTTATCGAAGAACAGATACCCACGCTTATACGTCCGTATGCGGGAACCAGACGGATACCGTATCAATATAGTCCCTTTATACGGAGTGTTTTTGCCAAGAGGTATTTCGGGATAGGAAAGACCCGTCAGTTGATCCAGCGGCTGAAAAGTGAACCGAATTTGCGGTTATTATGCGGATTTACCACAAGGTACCACCGGGCAAAGCAAGCGTTTTAAGGGTATTAAGGTTTTTATCAGAACAAGATGTGCATGGAAAAACATTGGACGGGATAGCGACTAGGGCTCATAAGGACTTGGTGGTATATCATGTAAATCAGGACTCAACGGCGATACCGGTATGGGAGCAGGTAGCAAAGGAACCAGAGGGGAAGGTTGGCCAAAAACAGACCAAAAGTCCCCCAAGAAGCGACGGTAATAGAAAAGCAGGTTAAGCAGGTTACGAAAACCTCGTTTGAGGGGATAGATAAGGGATGTGCGTGGGAGTCTAAGAAAAACGGTAATGTTCTGGACTTATTGTTATAAATGCAGATATAATATACGAAAAACTTTACGAGGGGGAAGGTATGGTAGCGGTAGCATTAAAATGCCCATTTTGCGCAAGTGAGGATGTCCG
>JAITEL010000152.1 GCA_031282065.1 Treponema sp. | reverse complement strand
GTGTATTTGAGGCCGTTGCCGGCCTCCCGGCACTCAGGCAGTTTCTCCGCCGCCTTATCAAGATACCCGATAAAGGGTTTAAGTATTCTCCGTCCCATGCCTTATTTTAGGCATCTTTTTTTGAATTTGGAATTGCTGTTAAGAATACAGGGAGCCCTGCGTAAATCACGATATTGACATAAAATAGAGTTTTTGTTACACTTCATACACTGGGCCTTTTCAAACAGACGATTTTGAAAGGGTTGTCTTGCATGTAACTGAAGCCGTCTTTCAAAAAACGTTTGAAAGGGGCTTATATACGGGTGATTGAGGAGCATTTTCAATGGCTGTACCTAGATTTAAAACGTCAAAGGCGAGGACCCGCCGGCGACAATCGATTAATATGAAGCTTACCGCCCCTACCTTGGTTGAATGTAGTACCTGTGGAAACATGGTTTTACTGCACCGGGTATGTCCAAAATGCGGTTTTTATCGGGGTAAACAGGTGATCCTTCCGGAATCGAAGGCATAAGAGGGGTTTTGGTACCATCCGGTGCGTTGTACCAGAGGTTCCTTAAACAGAAATCTATTAAAAACCCTTCAAAGCGGTAATCCGGAAGGTTTTTTTACGAGTACTTATTATTTTTAGTGAGAATAAAGAGGGTTATTTCAGATGGATCCGTTGTTTGATAAGATAAAAGCGTTGATTGCAGAGAAATTGGAGATCGATGCAGAGAAGATTACCATGGATGCCTCCTTCCGTCAGGATCTGGGGGCAGATAGTCTCGATACCTATGAGTTAGTCTATGCCATTGAAGAGCTTCTAGGTATTCAGATTCCCGATGAAAAGGCCAATGAATTTGAAACGGTCCGGGATGCCTATGATTTTATCAAATCTCAGCAGCAGTAGCCCCCGGTGATCCGTAAGGATTCCTAGGAACCGCCCAGTCCTTAGGAATCCCTGGGGGTATATTCCTTCCAAGTACAATACCGCGGCGTTATGGACCGGTTCTCAATGAACCTTATGGCAGGTATGGTTAGTCAGTTTGATAATGAAGCATCATTGCAATCCAGTGGATTGTCACAACAAGAAATCCTTGAAATAGATGCAAAAAGAAAAAAAGTATTGACGGCATTTCAAAAGATGCTGAGGATCAGGTTCAAAAGCCTGGGGCTTTTGAACCTTGCCTTAACCCATCGTTCGGTTTCCAATGAATCAGGGTGTAAATTCAACAATGAACGGCTTGAGTTTCTCGGGGATGCTATCCTGGGGGCGGTAAGCGCTGCATTGCTGTACGAAAAATTGACCGCTAGAAATGAAGGTGAACTGGCCAAGATCAAGTCCGTGGTGGTTTCTGAGGATATCCTTTCTGGAATTGCCCGGGAATTGCAGCTCGATAGCCTCCTCTTATTGGGCCGCGGGGAAGACCTTTCTGGAGGAAGAACCAAAAAGGCCATCCTCGCAGATGCCCTGGAAGCCCTGATCGGCGCCTTGTACCTGGATTCAGGGTATAAGGCGGTTCATGCCTTTGTAAGCCGTCTCATCCTTCCTGAGATAAACCGGGTCTTGGATAAGCGGCATTATCAGGACTATAAATCGCTTTTACAAGTGTTGACCCAGCGTTTACATAAGACCTTTCCGGTTTACCGGCTGTTAAAACGTTCAGGCCCGGATCATGATCGCTTCTTTTGGATGGAAGTATCGGTTAATGGACAGGTCTTTGGACCCGGGACCGGACGGAACAAAAAAAGCGCAGAGCAGGAAGCCGCCAAGATTGCCTATGAGTATCTGACCAACCGGGATAGGCAATACCCCCTCCCCTGACGCTGCCTCAAGGGGGCTTACATCTTTTCCAGAAAAGGAATGCCGATGAGTTCCAGGGCATCCCTCAGTACCCGGCGCACCCCTTGGGAAAGACCCAGCCGGGTGGCTGCGAGGTCCGGTTCGGCGCTGAGCATGGGGCAGTCGTGGTAGAAGCGGCTGAAGGCCCGGGAAAGCTCGTAGAGGTAGGCCGCCAGAAGGGACGGGTCCATCCGCAGCGCGGCTTCGGCCACTGCTTCAGGGTACGCGCTCAAGGTCTTCACCAGTTCCCATTCAGCATCCTCCACAAGCAGCTCCGGCCTCATGGTTCCGGTTTCTTCTCCTGCCTGCATACGCCGGGCATGTTTATGCAGTAAAGAAGAAATCCGGGCCCCCATGTACTGTAAGTAGGGGCCGGTATTGCCGTTAAAAGCCAGGGATTCCTGAGGGTTAAAGAGCATATCCTTCACCGGAGCTACCTGGAGCAGGTAATAGTGCAGTGCCCCCAGGGCGATCTTTTCTGCGGTAGCCCCGGCATCTCCCAGGACTTCCTCTCTGTCCTTATCCCGTATTTCCTTGAGGGCCAGGGCTTGGAGCCGGTCTAAGAGCTCATCCGCATCTACCACCGTGCCTTCCCGGCTCTTCATCTTACCCTCCGGGAGATGCACCATGCCGTAGGAAAGATGGTAGAGGTTCTTTGCCCAGGCAAACTTGAATTTCTCCAAGATACTGAAGAGTACCTTGAAATGGTACTGCTGTTCAGAACCCACTACATAGACCAGCCGATCAAAGGGCCAGTCCTGATGCCGGAAAATCGCGGTCCCGATGTCTTGGGTGATGTACAGGGAGGTGCCGTCTTTACGCAGGAGCACTTTTTTGTCGAGCCCTTCTGCGGTGAGATCCACCCAGACCGCACCATCCGCTTCCTTATAGAAAAGGCCCTCTTCCAAGCCCTGGAGAACCTGGGCTTTTCCCTTGAGATAGGTTTGGCTTTCAAAGTAATACTGATCAAAGCCTATCCCGGTTCGCCGGTAGGTCTCCTGGATACCCTCCACCGCCCACCGGTTCATCGTCGTCCATAAGTCCACGGTTTGGGGATCCCCGGCTTCCCACTGACGCAGCAGGTCCTGGGCCCGATCTTCTGCCCGGGGATCTTCCTGGCTCAGCTGGTGGAATCTCACATACCAGTCCCCGACAAAGCGGTCGCTTTTGATCCCTTCTGATGCAGGGGTTTTACCCTGCCCCGCTTCTTTATAGGCCAGCATGGACTTACAGATATGCACCCCCCGGTCGTTGATGATACAGACCTTCCGTACTTCCGCACCACAGGCGGCAAGGATCCGGGAGATACTCTCCCCCAGGATGTCGTTGCGAAGATGCCCCAGGTGGAGGGGCTTATTGGTATTAGGGCTGGAGAATTCCACCATGATCCGGGAGCCTTTGAGGGTCTGGGGTCTGCCGTAGGGAAGGCGCTCATCTAAAAGGAGATCCCAGAGCGAGCGGGCAAAACTCCCCCGGTCAAGACGCACATTCACATAGGGGCCTTGCGCACTATAGCGGTCTTTCATGTCCTCTGTTCTGCGGGCATCCAGAGCGCTCACCACTGCCTGGGCTATCTCCAGGGGGCTTTTTTTCAGGAGCTTCGCAAAGGGAAACAGGGGAAAGCCCAGGTCCCCCAGCTGCGGGTTTGGGGGAACTTCGGCGATGACCTGGGATGGCTCGATACGGGCCTCCACGCTGTGGGGCAAGAGGGTATTTAAAGCCGCGGCGATCCGGGCTTTCCAGGGTTCTTTATAGGTAAGCATAGGTATTCCTTAACAATTTTTTCCTCCGGTGAGTATAAACCCTCACCAGGCCCAGTTAAACGCAGAGGCGCTTCCCAGTTGGAAGAACCTGCACTCCCTAGTTGGAAGAACCTGCGCTCCCTAGTTGGAAGCGCCTGCGCTCCCTAGGCAGGACAAGGGCCCTGCCAAGGCCGCCATAGCGGTGTAGGCAGGGCCTTCCCGCCGGAAGGAGCCCAGCCGTTCGTCCGTGAAGGTACAGTCCTTACACAGGGCAATGTGCCGTACCCCAGCATTAACCAAAAGCCGGGCATTGGCCGCTTGGAGATCCAAGGCAGGTCCCTTGACCACCGGCCCCAAAGGATAGGCCCCTGAAGGGCCGCCGAAGTCCTGGTCAAAGGCCCGTCTCCGGGCAGCATCAACCGGGTAACAACAAGCCCCAATACAAGGCCCCAGAACCGCCGCCACCCCTTGAGGCCGGGTATGCCAGCGGGCTTCCATGAGCTTCAGCGCATTGAGGGCTATGCCCGTTCCCTTCCACCCGGAATGGACCAGCGCGAAACCCCCGCTTTCCGTATCGTATAAATACACCGGCAGACAATCCGCCACCGTTACCATAAGACAGGCCCCGGGCTCCCGGCTTATCATACCGTCTGCCTGCGGCCCTTCACAGGGACTGTCCGCTTCAAGAGCCAGGACCTCCCGGGAATGAACCTGCGTACAGGTAAAAACCTGCATAGGATCCAGGCCCAGGGATGTATACAAGCGCTGCCTGTGAAACCGGCCCCGGGGATCCCGGAGGCTCATCGTACCGGCGGATCGGGAAGAAATCCCGCAGCCTATAGGGTTCTTCCCTTCCGTAAGGGCCGCTCCATCCATGATAAAGGGAAAATAAGCTAGGCTTGGGCTTTGAAAGACCAGGTGAAACGGATAGAGCTGCACGTCCCCCGCTTTTGCCCCAGCCCCAAGAGCATCCGTCTTATGCAGCGGTCTTGTCCAGTTGGGTAACATCTATATCCACCAAGAGCTGCAGGGTCTGATGCAATTTCTGTATGACCTCAATGATGCTCGCAGTAAAAACGGCCCCTTTGCGTTCAGATACGGCCTGACTGGGCTGCCCCTCTTTTGAAGCAGCCCCGTTGTTGCGTTCTATAAACCGGGACATATTTGCCAGGACACTGGATTTCCCCTCCAGATCGTTACGAATGATCGCTTCTAAAATCATGAGGAGTTCTTTAATGGAAGCTTGCGTCTGGCTTATAATCTCTGCAGCCTCGGCAGAAGCATCTTCAAGGGCTACTTGCATTTTCCGCCGTTTCACCGGGACCGATATTTCATTGCTTCCCTGTATATACCGCTTACCATAGTCCCCCAAAGGAGAGAGGTTATAATCAAAGCGCTTGATGGTATCTTCCAATTTAATCAGGGTATTATAATGTTCCGTAAAGGCAGTACGCTGTTCCCGTTTGGAAAAATCGCCATTCAGGAGTATATCCCGTAATACCCGGTTAATGTCGGTCATAAACACCACGGAATAAAAGGTCAATAAAAAAGACAGGCTGAAAACACCCTCTACCGGTATACCCTCTGGGTTGGATTCAGACTCCGCATGGTCGAGGATCCGCAAAGTCTTACCTCGAAAAAAGTAGGTGAAGGTTTCAAACAGCTTCTGCCGCCGGCGATCCCGTTGGAAGTTCGTAAATTGTTCCTCGATATACTCCTTCCAATAGTCTTGGAATGCCACAAACCAGTCCTCACCGCCGGATATTGCCTTGGGTTCCAAGTTTATATCCCGACTGGCACAGCGGAGTATGAGGGTCAGGGGAATCTGCCGGTTAAAGGCCCGGATAGCCGCCAGGGAATTTTCCGCTTTGGTCAGAATGTTCTGGAGTTCCACCGCATCATATTCCTGCTCGTTGAGGATAAACACAAATAGGGATTCTATCAGTGCCATAGCGGGAGGATTCTTAAAGGAATATAAAATATTATTTAAGGTAAGCAACTGCTCCTGTACCACCCGGACAGAACAAATTAAGCCGTCTAGGGAAGGTTCGAATTCAAAGGCCAAGAGGAGTCTATCGTACAGGAAACCTGCCAATTCCTTGAGGCAGTATAAGGAACGGGCATTAGCATACATAGTTCCCCGCTGTTCTTCGGTAATTTCAGCGATGATTTTCTCCATTTCGTTCAAGGCCAGGGGCAGCCATTCCATTTCGTTTACCTCAGGATGGGCTTCGATGATACACTGGGGGGTCGTTACCGTTTGCAGCTGGTAGTGTATGGCTTCCATTTCAATGGAAACCAGGAAGGCATAAAAAGCCCCTTTATCCCGGTGTACGCTGGAATCCAGGGCAGTATAAAAAAAACGAGCCCCCTCTTTTAAGTCTGTCAGGGCCTTATGAAAAAGAGGAAGCAACCAATTCCGTTTATAATCAAAAGCGTCTGGAAACCGGCTCGCTATTTCTTTGCCTAATTTGGTAATGCGATTTTCTTCAAATGCCTTTACCGGGCTGATGGGTTTGAAGAGACTCAGGATGAAAAACCATATATGATAATACCAGGGCAGACGGATGAATTGCTCTTCAATCGTTGCGGACATGGTTGCTGAAGTATCCTGGGGACTCTCCTCATACAGAGGCTCTTTTGAAAAGGTATATTTCCCTGAAATGCTCGCTAAAAGGTTATTCCGCTCCTCTCGGGTCATTTCAGATACCAGATTATGGAATGTCCTGTCTTCTTCTCCCATATCTAGAACTATACATTGCAAAGGGATAGAGGTCAACTAGCATAGGGATAAAAACAGGGTTTAGGATACCTAATGTCCGCCTCTTCACCGCATTAATGCCTTGGACTTCCCTAAAGCAAAAGCATTAGTGTTTGATCCGTCAGCGGTACTGCAAACACCGGTTCACCCTTCGCCTATCTTGCACAACATAAGTATTTATACTAAGGTTTATTCATGCCTGTTCATGAATATATTCATGGTTATCTGCATGATGTATATGATCCTTCCTTATATTTATCCTTTTTTTACACCTTAGGATTATGCTTTTATGAAGCAGGGAAATCAGGAGACTACTAACACAGAGCGGAAAGGATGCTCCTGTTTTGATGCAGTGAAAAGGAAGCAGGTAACCAGGGATAGCATAGAGAGAACAGTATGCAGTAGTATCGATAAAATGACATCGGTAGACCATAGTAGAGAAACAAATTAAATAATGGAGGCAATGCGTAATGGCAAAGCAAAAGCAGATTTTTTTCTTTGGTGAAGGAAAAGCGGAAGGGGATGCGGGGATGCGGGATACCCTGGGTGGCAAGGGTGCAAATTTGGCGGAAATGACCAATCTGGGAATTCCCGTACCCCCAGGATTTACGATTTCTACGGAAGTCTGTGCAGCGTATTACGAAAATAAGAAACGCTATCCTGAAGGACTTGAAGCAGCGGTGTTAAAGAACCTCAAGAAACTGGAAAAAGTCATGGGAAAACACCTGGGAGATCCTGAGGATCCCCTTTTGGTTTCGGTCCGTTCCGGTGCTCCGGTATCTATGCCGGGGATGATGGATACGATTCTGAATTTGGGGATCAACGATGAGGCGGTCTACGGACTGGCACAAAAAACCGGGAACCCCCGCTTTGCCTGGGATGCCTATCGCCGGTTTATTCAGATGTACGGGGATGTGGTCATGCAGGTACCCAGCGAGGCTTTTGAGCAGGCCCTCACCGGCATAAAACAAGCGCGCCAGGTGCAATTGGATACGGAATTGGACGAAAAGGATCTGGAAGAACTGGTAAGTAAATATAAGCAAATCGTTAAAAAGCATAGTAATACCGACTTTCCCCAAGATCCCCAGGAACAGCTATGGGGCGCCATCAACGCGGTGTTTGGTTCTTGGATGAATCCGCGGGCCATTACCTACCGGCAGCTCAACGGCATTAAAAACATCAAAGGTACTGCGGTTAATGTACAATCTATGGTGTTCGGTAATTTCGGCACTGATTCGGGAACCGGGGTCTGCTTCAGCCGGGATCCTTCCACGGGAGAACGGATTTTTTACGGAGAGTACCTTATGAACGCCCAGGGAGAAGATGTGGTGGCCGGGATCAGGACCCCAGAGCCGCTTTCCTCTTTGGAACAGGAACACAAAGCTATCTATGATCAGTTGGTGAAGATAAAAAACCGGCTGGAAAAACATTTCCGGGATATGCAGGATATCGAATTCACCATCCAGCAGGGGAAACTCTTCTTGCTCCAAACCAGGAACGCCAAGCGGACCGGAGCTGCTGCGGTTAAATCCGCCCTGGACATGGTGGCGGAAAAACTCATCGATAAAAAGACCGCCATCTTCAGGGTAACTTCAGAACATCTGGACCAACTGCTCCATCCCATGATCAATCAGGAGGCCCTCAAAGGCGCAACGGTCCTCACGCAAGGGCTTAACGCCTCTCCCGGCGCGGCCTCCGGGAGAATCGTGTTTTCCGCCCAGGATGCCCAAGCATGGCATGAAAAGGGAGAAGCGGTCCTTCTGGTTCGGCAGGATACCAGTCCTGAAGATATTGGAGGCATGGTGGTTTCCCAGGGGATCCTCACTTCCACTGGAGGCAGGACCAGCCACGCGGCAGTGGTTGCCCGGGGTATGGGTACTCCTTGCGTGGCCGGGGCCAAAGGGGTTTCGGTGGAAGGCAAAAAGGTGGTGATCGGGAACCGGAGCTTTGACGAAGGGGACTGGATTACCATAGACGGCTCTACCGGAGTAGTCTATGCAGGAAAGCTTCCCTTGGTGAAACCGGAAATGACTGAAGATATGCAGACCTTCCTTACCTGGTGCGATAACATTCGCGCTGCCTCGGTCCGGGGTAAGCTCAAGGGCTTTGAGGTGCGCACCAATGCGGACCTGCCCGAAGATGCCCAGAAGGCCTTTAGCTTCGGAGCTCAGGGGGTGGGCCTGTGCCGTACGGAACACATGTTCTTTGGTGAGGAGAAGCTCAAGCACTTCCGTTCCATGATCGTGGCAGATACCCTTGAAGCGCGCAAAGAAGCCCTGAAACAGATATTGCCCCTCCAGCGAGAGGATTTCTTCGGCATCTTTAAGGCCATGGAAGGCCGGCCGGTAACTATCCGGCTCTTGGATCCTCCCCTGCACGAATTCGTCCCCCATACCGAAGGGGAGATCTCCGAACTGGCGGCTTATCTCAAGATGCCGGTGGAGAACTTAATGCCCAAAATTGAAAAGCTCAAAGAAGCCAACCCCATGCTCGGTCATCGGGGCTGCCGTTTGGCGGTAAGCTACCCGGAGATATACGATATGCAGGTTGAGGCCATTGCCCTGGCTGCGGTGGATTGCATCAAGGCCCATATCCCCCTTTCTCCTGAGATCATGATCCCCATTGTCTGTGATGAGAAGGAACTGGCCCTGATCCGCCCCCGGGTGGAACAGATTATCAAAGCGGTCTTTACCCGGGAAGGGGTAAGCCTCCCGGTAAAGATAGGAACGATGATCGAGGTTCCCCGGGCAGCCTTGCGGGCGGATAAGATCGCCGAATATGCGGACTTCTTCAGCTTTGGTACCAATGATCTTACCCAAATGACCTTTGCCTTTAGCCGGGACGATGCGGCTTCCTTCCTGCCGGCCTATCTAGAGAAAGGGATACTGCATGAGGATCCCTTCAAATCCATTGACGAAGCAGGGGTGGGACTCCTCATTACCGTGGCAACGAGAAAAGGCCGGGCTGTCCAGGAGGACCTGAAGATCGGTATCTGCGGCGAACACGGCGGGGATGCGGCAACCATTGACTTCTGTTACCGTTCAGGCTTGAGTTACGTGTCGTGTTCTCCTTATCGGGTGCCCATTGCCCGGCTTGCAGGGGCTCAAGCAGTGCTCAAAAATGGCGGCGGCGAACAAGTAGTGAAACGGGGCAGAGGCAGGCCTCCTAAGGCGGCAACAGCGGATGCGCCTACACGAGCAAGCACGAGCCGCTCGTCTTCCAAGCGCGGGAGTGTCCCGGCAGCCCCAGCAAAACCCGGCAGGAAACCCCGAAAGTAAGCCGCTACTCGTCTAGGACCGAAAACGGTCAGGCAGCATCTATACGGGTGTGGGGGGCTTTAAGCCCCCCTTGGTTTTTTAACGTGAGTTCGGTGAGACCCGCCGTACTATGGGTGTATCGTATACTGTATCCAGCTTTACAAGATAGGCTTCTGTCTAGTAGTATTAAAACCAGTATGAAATACCCGCTTATCGCACCTTCACTCCTTTCAGCAGATTTCTCCCATTTTGCCGCCGCAGTGGCAGCTATTGAGGCCTCAGGCGCAGAATGGCTACACTTGGACGTGATGGATGGTCAATTTGTTCCCAATCTTACCTTTGGTCCAAAACTGGTAGCAGACCTGCGTTCCCAAAGCAGCGCGGTTTTTGATGTACACCTTATGACCTATACCCCTGAGAACCTGGTCGCCGCCTTTGCCCAGGCCGGGGCTGATTATATTACCTTTCATGGAGAAGCGGTGGTTCATGCCCATAGGCTCCTCGGTCATATTCGTACATTGGGAAAAAAGGCGGGGATCAGTATTGTGCCCTCTACATCGGTGTCCGGTATAGAAGAATTGCTGCCCTTTGTGGATATGGTCTTAGTCATGACCGTGGATCCAGGATTCGGCGGTCAAGAACTGATACCCTCTTGTCTTAAGAAGATAAAAACCCTGGCGTATCTTCGGGAACAGGGGCAGTATGGGTTTTTAATCTCCGTGGACGGAGGGATCCATGAATCCACTGCCCCGCTGGCCCTGGAGGCCGGGGCCGATGTCTTAGTAACGGGATCGGCCTTTTTTAAGGCTCAGGATAAGGCTGCTTTGGTAAGACGCTTAAAAGGTCTTTGAACGTGAAGGGCTGATATACGGTGCTCATAGAAAAAAATGAAGCTTGATCCTATCCTCACAAAGGCAATCCGTTACGTAAGGCGAAAGCACTATGACAGAGCCATCACATTACTCGAACCTGAGGTGAACCGGTACCGGGGTGTTTTCACTTATTACTATGTGTTGGCCCTGGCGTATCTGTATACCAGGGTGTTTAACATGGCCTTTACCTATTTCAAACTCGCCAGGGACATAAAAATGCGGGATCCCCTGGTCTTACTCGGTTTAGCGGCCCTCTACCTTCGCCGGGGAGAGACCGACCGGGCAGTGGATTTCTACCTGGAAGTGAAGGATCAGGATGCGCGCAATAAGATAGCGACCCGGGCCCTCAAGGTAATCCGTAAGTACTCAGGCACCGAAGAGTTGTCCACATGGATTGAGGCTGGGGGACTGGCCAAGCTCTTCCCGCCTCCGCCTCCAGTGCCTCCCGGCAAGGCAAGTATCCTGATACTCATGCTGGGACTCCTCATGGGACTGGTGATAGCCGGAGGGGTCTTCATCAAGAGTAAAGGGATGAGGCTGCCGATTCCCCAGTTTTCCCCAAAGCATGAACGGGAAGGGCTTATCAGCAGCGCTTTGGATCCTACGGAACGGGAAGAACCGGTGCAAGTAGGGGGCAGCTATCGGTACATCTTAACCAGAAACCAGGTATTTGCTGCTTACGAAGAGGCCCGGCAGCTTTTCACGAAATACCGGGATGAGGCGGCAAAAGTTGCCCTCAACCGCCTCCTCGAATCCAATGCCTCAGAGGCCATTAAAAACAAGTCCCGGCTCCTCATGGAATACATGGAAGTTCCCGGCTTTGATACCCTAAAAGACCGGTTTACCTATGGGCAGGTCTATGAGGACCCCCTGCTCTACCGGGACTGTCATGTGATATGGCGGGGCATGGCCACTAACCTGGAGGTACTGCAAAACTCCACGGCCTTTAACTTCTTGGTAGGTTACGACACCCGTACTATCCTGGAAGGGATAGTACCGGTGCGGTTTAACTTTGCGGTTTCCCTAAATCCTGAACGGCCTTTGGAAGTGTTGGGTAGGATAATACCGGTAGCCACTGAACAGGGGCAGCATCTCATGCTGGAAGGGGTGGCTCTCCATCAGGCAGGGCTGCTCTTGGGAGGACGATAAATGAGAGCAGTGGTGCAGCGGGTTAGGGATGCCTCGGTTTCTGTGGAGGGGCTTATTCAGGGAAAAATTGCCGGGGGGCTTCTGGTGTACTTAGGGGTGGCCCAAGGGGACAGCGAAGCAGATGCCCGTTACCTTGCGGAGAAGATCCCCTGTTTGCGAATTTTTGAAGACCCCCAGGGGAAGATGAACCGTTCAGTCCGGGATACCGGGGGAGGCCTCTTGGTGGTGTCCCAGTTCACCCTGTTAGGAGATGCCCGAAAAGGCAGGCGGCCTTCTTATTCGGCTGCTGCTGAAAGCACGCTTGCCCAAGATTTGTACGAATACTTCATCGCTCGAATCCGGGAACAGGGGCTTTGCTGTGAAAGCGGCATCTTCCAGACCCACATGGAGGTCCGCTCTATCAATGATGGTCCGGTTACCCTCTTGCTGGATTCCCGCAAAGGCTTCTAATGTGTATGTCCCGCTCCGTGGAGGAGCGGTACCGCTTGCTGGGGCTAATAATTAAACAGGGTGGGGGAGTGCAGGTAGGTCTCCGCATTAAAGGGCTGCAGGAGCTTACTCATGGGACTGTTGTTTACAATGGTCATGATGATCTTCGCGGATAACTCCGTAGAAGAGACCACCTCTAGGTTAAGGATCCGTTCCGGCGTGGAATAGGGACAATACACCGTGTCGGTTACGATGATACGGCGTAAGAGGCCTTGCTCTGAAAGCCGGTTCAAGCGTTGGGCAGCAGGGGGAGAAAACAGAGCGTGTACCGCGATAATGTTGATCTCCGCAGGCTTTAAGGGTGTTAAAGCGCCGATGAGGCTTGTCACGGATCCTGCGGTATCCACCATATCATCCACAATCCACAAGACCTTGCCTTCAACCGGCTCTGCAGAAAGGATATTGATGGATTCAATGGTATTGGCCCGGGAATAATCCCGCTGCTTATGGGCCACCACCAAGGGCGCGCCAAAGGCATTGGCAAAATCCCGGGCAAGCTTTTCCCCTCCTGCGTCAACCGAACAAAAGGCCCAGTGGGGACGGACCTCTTGTTCAAGGGTCTTGCTATCCCGAATATACACATCACACAGGTACCGTTTGAGCAGGGTCAGGGCGGGAATATCATCGACCATACACAAGGCGGGATCTATCATGGATTTGGATTTATCTGAATGCAATTCGTAGGTTACGATATGCCGCGTTCCCAGGCTTACCAGGGTCTTGAAATGGACCCACAAGCCGACAGAACTACGCCGGACGGTTCTATCGGATCGTGAACAGGAAACAAAAGGCTCAAACAGGATGATTCGGGTGGCCTGGCTGCGTTTCAGGGCATCTACGGCATGGTAGGACTCGATTTTGGCCTCTTCCACGGTGATATTTGCCTCATTGCGGGCGCAGCTGGTAAAGAGGATCACCTCTTTACCGCGTATGGACCTATTTATCACCACTTCCATTTCACCGTCTGCAAAACGATCGGTTTTCAAGGCATCAACTGCA
Organism: Treponema sp.; assembly: GCA_031282065.1. GTDB lineage: Bacteria > Spirochaetota > Spirochaetia > Treponematales > Breznakiellaceae > JAIRLU01. Next base: position 1,206 of record JAITEL010000152.1, on the reverse strand, counting down.
TTACAGGTATCTGCTATTGATACAAAACTCGAAAACTTTGTCACCTGCGCAACCACCCGGGCAGCATATTCCTTCATGGATCGGGTGGCCATTATGACAAATTCATTCACCCTCTGTACCCCGCTTTATTAATAAGCTCTCTCAAGCCTCAGTAATACTGGCAAGCCTTGGTAATTGGGGTGGATGACGGGGTTTGAACCCGCGACAGCCAGATCCACAATCTGGAACTCTACCACTGAGCTACATCCACCATGCTAAGTACATTGTTGAATATGCCTAAAGTCTCTCGATTTGTCAAGGGGGCGCATTTGCAAGCTGGCTTTTAAAACCGGAATTCTTGCCTCCTTAGAGAGATAATAGATGTTTTATAGTTACATTAAGCCGGAAAGCGGTACTATACCGCTCCCGGCCGGCTCCCGCATAGGGAGAGTCAAGGTAGAAAAAGCCGTCCGGTACATCCCGGCTCTTGATGATGCGTACCGCATCGCCGCATGCAATTTGGGTTCGCCTTAAGCGCTCCTCGCAGGCAGCCGTGAAGTTTTCCCGCTTATTATCCGGCTTCTTGCTCTTGCTCCCTTTGCGGTCATACCCGAAAGAAGCGTCCGCTTTGCACCCGTATGAGCTATGAGCCAAAACCCAACCGGCCAAGGCCCGTTTGACCGGGTCAAAGCTATCGGGATTCTGGCAGATGACCCATGCCTGTTCATGGAGCCTCAGGCTGTGCACGGTCTGCGCTCAAGTACCCCAAAGGGGGTTTTCCAAACCCTATAGATATATATTTAAGAATACATGAAATGATACAAAATAAGGACAGTCCATAAAAAATATCTTGTTGTCCGGATATGCAACTTCTACGAAGCGGCGGCGGGGTCTTGGCGCAACCCTATCCCCGCCGCTATAGCCGGTTCTTTTTTTCGGCGGGTAAAACGGTAATGCAACAGTGCATCACCGGAAAGCGGCTCCTTCATCAGGTACTGCTTGACGCGTGCGGCCTGTTCCCGTGCCGCCCCGCCAGTATTGTCTTTTATGCTACGGGCACACCGCCACCACAATTTCCCCCCAATCGCCCATCTCGCCCTTGCCGTTTTGAAACGCCCCGCAATACGCAAGCCGCTTCCCCTCCGTGCCGCTCTTGTGTTCCACCGTGTAGGGGTTGCGCGTTACCAGCGTTGAATGGCCGAACTCGTCCGGGTCGGCCGGCACGGC
>JAITEL010000171.1 GCA_031282065.1 Treponema sp. | reverse complement strand
GGCATACAGGGCCGGCCGCTGCGGCCTGTGGGCTATGATGGGGTATGGCGGAAGTACGGCGACTTTTACAACGACATAATGACCGGCTTATCCTTTGTGTGTCTTTCGGAGTTCACCCCCAGGGAGAAGCTCTATGAACTATGGCACTCCCGATGAAAAAGGCCCGCCTGCTGGCGGGCCTTTTTTTGCCCTGACGTTTTCCGGGCCTCCCCTGTCAGCCGCCCAGATACGCGGCCTTTACCGCAGGATCCCCCATTAGTTCCTTGGCAGGGCCGCTCTTGAGGACGTATCCTGTTTCCAGGATATAGGCCCGCACCGCAAGACCCAGCGCCTTGAAAGCGTTCTGTTCAACCAAGAGTATGGTGGTTCCTGCCTCGTTGATACGCCGGATGATGGCAAAGATCTCGTCCACCAGGATAGGGGCCAGCCCCATGGAGGGTTCATCCAAGAGCAGCAGCCGGGGGGAGGCCATGAGGGCCCTTCCCATGGCAAGCATCTGCTGTTCACCCCCGGACAAGGTTCCTGCGGTTTGATGGATCCGCTCTTTTAAACGGGGGAAGAGCCCATAGACCATTTCCATATCCTTCCGTATCCCCCCCTTATCCCGCCGGGTATATGCCCCCATTTCCAGGTTATCCCGTACCGTGAGGTTGGCGAAGATCCTCCGCCCCTCTGGTACCTGGATGAGCCGGGATGCCACAATCCTATCCGGCGGCAAAGCCGAAATATCCACCCCTTCAAAGCAGACCGTTCCACGAGTTTTCTTGATGATGTTGGAAATGGCATGGAGGGTGGTGGTTTTCCCGGCCCCATTTGAACCGATCAAGGTGATGATCTCCCCTTGGGCTACCTCAAAAGAAATACCCCGAAGCGCTTGGATGGCCCCGTAATGCACGGTCAAGTCCGAAACCTGTAATAGTACTGTACCCATAATTATTCCCGATTACTCCAGTCGAGATTCCCTCTTCGAGAGGCATCTTTCCCTCTTTATGAAGCCGCTCTCCCTCTTTATAAAGCAAGGTTCCTTCTCCACAAGGTAATGTTCCGGCAAAGGGAATCCCCCGCCTACTCCATTATCGCGGCTTCTTCCCCTAAGTAGGCTTTCACCACGGCCGGATCCTTACGGATAGCTTCGGGAAGCCCCGCAGCGATGATGCGGCCGTAATCAAGCACCAGAATCCGCTCACAGATACCCATCACCAAGTGCATATCATGTTCAATCAAGAGGATGGTCAGATGAAACTCCTTGCGGATAAAGGAGATGAGCTTCATAAGCTCTCCGGTTTCCTGGGGATTCATCCCCGCAGCAGGTTCATCCAAAAGGAGCAGGATGGGATTTGCCGCCAAAGCCCGGGCTATCTCCAGCTTCCGCTGTTCCCCATAGGGAAGGTTCCGGGCCAGTTCATGTTTCTTATGACCAATCTTGAATAAGTCCAGGAGTTCCCCGGTCTGTTCTATCATACGCATCTCATCGGCATAAAACCGGGGCAGCCGAAACAGCACATCCCAGGGCTTTTCCATCCGTCCTGCATGGAGGGCGATACGCACATTGTCCTCCACCGTGAGCGTACTAAAGAGCCGGATATTTTGGAAGGTTCGGGCCACGCCGATCCGGTTCAGTTGGGCAGGACTCAAGCGCCGTGCCCCGGTTAAGCGGGGCTGTTTTTGTTCTCCGCCCCCTACCACATGGACCCTCCGCTGCCTGTCCCAGAAGGCGATCTCCCCGCTGCTGGGGGTGTACAGGCCGGAGAGCATGTTAAAGACCGTGGTTTTCCCCGCGCCATTGGGACCAATGAGTCCTACCAGTTCTCCCTGAAAGAGATCGCAGGAGAAATCACTCACCGCCCGAAGCCCGCCGAACACCATGGAAATATCCGACACCCGCAGCAGCAGTTCTCCGCTACTGCTCATGGCCGTTTCCCTCCCCCCGGCGCAGCAAGGCCAGCACGCGCTCCCAGAGGCGTACAAAGGAAAGTTCCTTCATGCCGAGCAAACCTTGAGGACGAAAGAGCATCACGAAAATGAGGATTAAGGGATAGATGAGGAGCCGGTAATCCTGTAAGAAGCGCAGGAATTCCTGGAGATAGGTCAAGACATAGGCGGCAAGGACCGAACCGGTCATGGAACCCATGCCTCCCAAGACCACGAAGATCAGGTAATCGATACTTTTGTTGAAGGAAGCCACATCAGGCTTGACAAAGCCCACGACCATAGCAAAGAGGCTGCCCCCTATCCCCGCTATGAAAGAGGCGATCACGAAACCGAGCATCTTGTACCGGAACACCCCGATGCCATTGGCATTGGCGGCGATCTCGTCCTCCCGGACCGCCAGGATCGCCCGTCCATAGCTGGAGCGCAGGAAATTCTGCAAAAGAATCAGTATACCTGCCAAGACCGCGCTTACGGTAAAAAACGAAACATCCGGGTAAATGGCCAGAAGCGTGGTAAAGCGTCTGCCGTTGGCCCCTCCTGAAATAGCCTTGAGGTTGATGAGGATGACCCGGATGATCTCCCCAAAGCCCAAGGTAACAATAGCCAAGTAGTCCCCTGAGAGTTTTAAGGTGGGAAACCCGATGATAAAGCCCATGAAAGCGGTTACCAGGCCCGCTAGGAGCACCGCTATGGGCAGGGGAAGTCCCATATCCAGGTTAAAGAAGATAGCCCCGTAAGCCCCCAGGGCCATGAACCCTGCCTGCCCTATGGAAAGCTGCCCGGTAATCCCGGTGATGGTATTCACGCTCACCGCGAGGATCGCATTGACCCCTCCCAGCGTGATGATCTGGGCTACATAGGCATCAATGATCTGGTACTTTATCAGCAGTGCTGGAAGGCCCACCCCGGCCAGGGCAAAGGCTCCGGGGATGATTCGATTCCTGATATGGGTCCTCAGGGGGATGTTGCGCTTGTGCATAGCCGTCTATACCTTTACCCTGGTCTTTTTACCGAGGATGCCCGTAGGCTTCACCAAAAGGATGATGATAAGCACGGAAAAAGAAATAGCATCCGCATATTGGGAGGAGAGGAAGCCCTTGGTCAGGGTTTCCGCGATGCCCAGGATAAAGCCGCCCAGCATGGCTCCAGGGACCGAACCAATACCTCCCAGCACTGCCGCAACAAAGGCCTTAAGCCCCGGCATGGTGCCCATAGTAGGGGAGATCTGAGGATAGGCGCAGGCAAAGAGGATGCCCCCCGCAGCAGCCAGGATGGAACCCAAGGCAAAGGTGAAGGAAATAGTACCGTTCACCGAGATACCCATGAGGCTCGCCGCCTGGAGGTCGTAAGAGACCGCGCGCATGGCCTTACCCCGCCTGGTATAGTTGATGATGTAATTCAGAGCCACCATTAAGAGCGCGGATAATACCATCACAATGATCTGAATATTGGAAATAGAGAAAGCCCCCAGGGACAGGTTCCACACCGGAGGCCGGGGAAACTGCCGGGGATTGGGGCCCACAAAACGAAGCACCCGCGCGCCGTTTTGCAGGATAAGAGAAACCGCAATCGCGGTAATCAGTGAATTGAGCCGGGGAGCGGTCCGCAGGGGCCTATAGGCAAAGCGTTCGATGAACATCCCCAAGGCAGCGCAGAGGGCCATGGCCAGTACAAAGGCCACAAGCAATGACAGGGGGGAAACCCCCAGCCAGGTGAGGACAAAGTACCCAATATATGCCCCCACCATGAGCACATCCCCATGAGCAAAATTGATAAGCATGACAATGCCATAGACCATGGTATACCCCAGAGCAATAAGGGCGTAGATACTACCCAGGGATATACCGTTAATCATCTGTTGTAAAAAAACACCGCCCATAGGCCTCAAGAATTAGGGATTTACCGTTGTTTTATACACGGTGCTCAGCTTTCCGTTTCGTTTAACCAGTTCCACCATGACCGCGGATTTGATCGGGTTTCGTTTGGCGTCAAAGGTGAGGTTCCCGGTAACGTAGCTCCCCTTGGTCTGGGCCAGGGCATCTCGGACCTTGGGCGCCTCAGCAGAACCCGCGCGAAGTATGGCGTCCCTGATAAGGTACAGGGAATCATAGCCTAAGGCCGCAAAAGAGACCGGCACGGACTTAAATTTTCCCTGGTAGGCTTTGACGAAATTCACCACCTTGGGGTCGGTAGAGTCAGAAGCATAATGATTGGAATAAAAGCCGTTCAGCACCTCATCCCCGGCATTTTCCGTAAGGCCGTCCCAGCCGTCAGCGCCGACTATGGGGGCCTCTATGCCTTGAGCCCTAAGCTGCTTGGCAATGAGGGACACGGTGGAATAGTAATCCGGCAGATACACCACCTCAGGATCGGCGCTTTTTATCTTGGTAAGCTGGGCGTTGAAGTCCACATCTCCCGTGATATAGGATTCCTTGGCTACCAGGGTTCCTCCCTGTTGCTCAAAAGCCGCGATAAAATTATCCGTAAGTCCCACCGAATAGTCATTGCCGTTATCGTAGAGCACTGCCGCCTTCTTTGCCCCTATGTCCGTTGCCGCAAAGATCCCTCCTACGGTTCCCTGGAAGGGATCGATGAAACAGGAGCGAAAGATGAAGTCCCCTGCATCGGTAATAGATTCCATAGTTGCCGCAGGGGCTACCAAAAGCACCTTCTGGGTTTGGGCCAAAGACGTAATAGCCTGGGTACAGCCTGAGGTAAGGGACCCGATAATGATGCTCGCCTTATCCTTGGTAGTAAGCTTTTTGTAGGCATTGACCGTTTTTTCCGGATTGCCTTCGTCGTCTTCAGAGATCAAGACCACTTTTTGGCCATTAATCCCCCCGGCGGCATTGATCTCCTCAATGGCCAGTTCAATACCGTTCCGGGCTTCTACGCCATACACCGCCACCGGCCCGGAAAGAGGGAAAATACCCCCGATGGTGATGGTTCCGCCACTGCTTCCCTTGGCATCTGCCCCGCCGCTTGCAAAAACCAGTCCGGCGGCGAAGAACATCCCGCAAAGAAGCAACGCTAATTTTTTCATGGTTTCCTCCATAGCTCTGTATACTACCTTATAGGTATGCTGCATGTCTAGGCCGCCCTGGGGCGCATACGGCTTTTCCCCTTGCGCTGCCTATGGTATAGTGAGCTCAGGCTTTTCCAATTGATGGGGCTTTGAAAAAGCCTCGTATCCCTACATATTAAGGAGCAATCCATGCCGTATATTTCCGTTACCACGGGACTCAAACTCAGCGTCCTGCAAAAAGAAACCTTGAAAAACGAACTAGGCCGTCTTATCAGCATCATACCGGGAAAAACCGAAGCGGACCTGATGGGGTGTATCCAGGACGACGCCGGGTTCTTCATGGGGGGCTCCCAAGCGCCCGCAGCGTATATCGATCTCCGACTCTACACCAAAACAGACCCGGAAGCTAAAAAACGCTTTACCCAGGAACTTTGTGCCTTTTTAAGCCATGAGTTTGGCATAGACCTAGGCCGCCAATACCTGACCATCAGCGAATACGAGCACTGGGGCTATGACGGGGAATTCCATTAATACCGGTCCCCTGGGGGGCCCATTATGAGACAGCGCACGGTCCTGGAAGGGCTGGGCATGGGCGCCCCCTACCATGGTTTGTTCCCTGGGCGGGGAGCGTTGGATGAGAGCCCGATGGCGTATAAAAATTCTACAGAGATCAAACGAGTCATTGGGGATACCGTTGAAATTGCAGATCACTGGAAAGAGGTAACTGCTTGGGCAGAAGGGGGAAGGCGATAGGGTTCGGCGTCAGCGCAAGAGACACGGGAAGTAAGGAGGCTGTCGAATGAGTCGGTTTTTGGAAAGGGATATATCCCCCGGCAGGCCCGGACATACATCCCCTGCCAGATTCCCCAGAAAGCCCGCTTCTTATCCATGCCTTCCGCAGATCCGCTCTCCCTTTCCACCCGCTTCCTGCCGCCATGCGCGGTATGTATTTCCCCCTGTTGTGTACCATACCATACAGCAGCCATTGAATGCTTGTTTTTGTCATCAGGCTAAGGGCTTATCCCCAAATAACAAGTACTTTGCGGAAGGCGCGGAAGGCGCACGCAAGCATAAGCAAGCCAAGATACAAACGCTCTCATTTCTCAAACCAAACCTGTATTCTGCCAAAACGGTTCATCCACCAGGGAGCGGCTTCTTCTACCCGCCGGCGCACCTTATACTCAGACGCTGCGGCTTTTCTCTTTTTTCCTGCCCACGGCTCTTACTATGGTGGATGAACCCGCATATCACAACAATCTCCCGTGCCGCCCTACCATTATTATTTTTTATGCTACGGGCACACCGCCACCACAATCTCCCCCCAATCGCCCATCTCGCCCTTGCCGTTCTGAAACGCCCCGCAATACGCAAGCCGCTTCCCCTCCGTGCCGCTCTTGTGTTCCACCGTGTA
>JAITEL010000148.1 GCA_031282065.1 Treponema sp. | reverse complement strand
GCTTTTTCTAACAGGCCTCGAACCATTTCAAAACAAGTCTTTTTCCCATGTTATCCTCCCATATTCCGGTTTATCACGGCTTTGGGAGGGTGTCTATCCCTTAACTTGTTGACAGTGGTCTTTCGGCCCCCATACCTACCCTAGGTAGAGGGCAGGAGAAAAGCCGTGCCCTTTTGGGTTCCGCTAGCTAAGGCTTTCAAGGCGTGAGGCCGACCCCCATGAGCGAGGATCATGGGTATCCCAAAGGAAACCACCCGCTCGGCAGCATCCAGCTTGGTGGCAATGCCTCCGGTACCAAAGGGGTTAGCCCTTCCCATGCGTATCTGAGTACGCATAGCCCGGATGTCCCGGACTTCAAGGATCAGTTCCGCCTGGGGGTCTTCCTTGGGGTTTGTTCGGTACAACCCGTCAATATCGCTAAAAAGGATAAGCAGGTCCGCACTCCAGAGTACCGCAGACTGAGCCGCCAGGGTGTCGTTATCCCCTATCTTTATCTCCTCTACACTCACCGTATCATTCTCGTTGATGATGGGGATGATCCCCTCGTCCACCAGAGTGAAGAGGGTGTTTCGCATGTTCAGGGTGCGCAGGGAATCACCAAAATCATCCCGTGTGAGGAGTATCTGAGCGATATGCAGGTGCCGGGCTGCAAAGGCCCTGCCCCAGGCTGCCATGAGTTCCACCTGCCCTACCGCACACAGGGCCTGCTTGTAATGGATGTCCTCTTTACGGGCCCACTTTCCCAGGCTTGCAAGGCCGGCAACCTGGGCTCCGGAAGAGACCAGGAGTATCTGCTTCCCGGCTTTGATGAGGGCCGCGCACTGCCGGGCGAATTCCTCAAGAAAGCCTTCGTTGATTCTGCCGTCCTTACCGGCCAGGGTATTGGAACCTATCTTAATGAGTATCTTGCGGGCATCCGCCATAAGGCCTGGTATCAGCGTGTCCATGGGCTCTTGCCTCTGCTTCTCATACCCGTATCTGTCCGCAGCCGCTTATCCGGTACTGTATGCCGGTGAGGGCCTCAAGACCCATAGGGCCCCGGGCATGGAACTTCTGGGTGCTGATCCCCAGCTCCGCTCCAAAGCCAAAGACCCCTCCATCGGTGAAGCGGGTAGAGGCGTTGGTGTATACACAGGCCGCATCCACCTGGAGGCTGAAGGCTTGTGCAGATGCCAGGTCATTGGTGAGGATGGCCTCGGAATGCCCTGTCCCATAGCGGTTGATGAAGGCTATGGCTTCTTTCAGGCCCTCCACGGTCTTAACCGCCAAGATGTAATCGAGGAATTCCGTCTCCCAGTCCTCCTGGACCGCATCTTTCAGGACTAAGCCGGGGGGCGGCGTACCTATGGCCTGCTTGGAAGGCTCGTCGCAGCGCAGTTCCACGGTTCCGGCAAAACGCTTGGCCAAAAGGGGCATGAGGAAAGCGGCAGCCTCCCGGTGGACCAGCAGGGTCTCCACGGCATTACAGGCACCGGGCCTCTGGGTCTTGGCGTTTTCGATGATGGCCAGGGTGCCGGCTAGATCGGCGCTGGGCTCAACGTAGATGTGGCAGATGCCTTCCCCGGTCTCGAGTACCGGAATCCGGGCCTCCTGCACCACCCGGCGAATGAGGCTCTTGCCTCCCCGGGGAATGACCAGGTCTATCTTGCCCCGGGCACGGAGTATCTGCTCTACCTCATCCCGGCTCCCCGAATCGGCCAGGGCCACCGCACCGGCTATACCGCCACCGGCTGCAAGACCCTGTTTGATGAGCCCTACCAGGACCCGGTTCGATGCCAATGCAGAGGAAGAGCCCCGAAGGAGTATGGCGCAGCCGGCTTTATAGGCCAGGCTAAAGGCATCAACCGTTACATTGGGCCGGGACTCGTAGATGATAGCCACCACTCCAAGGGCTATGGTCCATTGCTCCACCACAAGGCCGTTAGGCAAGGTCCAGCCTGCCCGCACCTTGCCCACAGGGTCATCTTGACGGATTATCTGGGCAATCCCCTGAAGCATCCCGTCTATCCTTCCCTGATCCAGGGATAAACGGTCGATGAGGGCCTCTCTCATCCCTTCTTTACGGGCCTTGAGCACATCCGCTTCATTGGCCTTGCAGAGCAGGCCCCGACTTGCATCAATGGCGTCCATCACGGACTGCAAGGCCCTATCCTTAGCCTGCCTGGTTTCCAGGGCTAAGCGGCTTTGTGCGGCCTTGAGCGTATCGAACAGGGGGTCTAAAGCATACATACGCCCCTCCTCCTTATGGTTTGCGTGAGGTAGCCGGTACCCCTTGAAGGGTCCTACCTCTGGGAATGAAACTATGCTACCATAAGAACCATGAGAAAAAAAGAGCCGCCGCCGGCACGATCCGCCATGAAACGCCGGGTCTGCGGCTTCAGCATGCTTATCCTGTGCAGCCTCGGTTCCTGTGCAAGCCGGCAGCCCGCGCTCATACCGGCGCCTCCGCCCCTAGCGCCTTCGCCTATAGCGCCTTCCCATGAGGAAACCGGGCTTCCCCCGGCAAGCCCTCCTGCCCGGCCCGTACCGGAAAAGCCCACGGACCTGGAACGGGTGGTCCAGTGGGTTAAGCAGCAGAGCCCGATCATCAAGAAGTACATCCTCCAGGAAGGGGACCGCATCCAGGTGAAGTCCGATCTAGGGCAGGAGGACCTGCCGGAACTGGCGGGGGATACCCGCTTTGAGGTGGACTATGATCTCGCCCATGCCCGGCAGATTGATGGGGATCGCTTTTGGGTGGACTTTTCCGTGCAGGAAGCCTCAAGCGGCAGTATACGACGGGACAGCCTCCTGTGGCATATCAAGGAGGATGCCGTGGGCTTGCTCTTAGCCTTTGATGATAATTACCAGGATGCCTGGGAAGGACATCTGGATCTCTTTGACCGGTACGGGGCAAAGGTTACCTTTTTTATCCAAGGAGACCTCTGTTCCTTTTGTTTCACCGCGCTCAGCCGTGGTCATGATGTGGGGTACCATACCCGGCACCACCTGAACCTGACCAAGGTGAGCCGGGAGGTATTCTTTACCGAGACCCTGTCTGCGATTGATACGTTTCGGAATGCGGGGATACCCTTGCATGCGTTTGCCTATCCCTATGGGCTTTGGGAACCCTGGATGCATGAGGAACTCGCTCCTGCTTTTAAGATCCTGCGGGGCTATGGGGTTACGTTCCGGGTGTACGATAGGGAGAGCATTGCGCAGGGGTATATTTCCTCCAAGGCGCTGGACAACATCCTCTACAAAGAGGATGCGGACTTCCAGGCGATTATTACGCTTATGCTGCGGACCCTCAAGTTTATCGGGGGAGAGCTGATACTGCCTTTGACCACCCATGATATTTCCGACCGGGCGGATTGGGGTATTACCCCGCAGCGGCTGAACTATCTCTTACAAAGCGCCCAGGACCTGCACCTGCGGTTTTACCGGTACCGGGACTTTTAGGGACAGGCGGTTCCAACTAGCAACCGTAGGCGGTTCTAACTAGTAACCACAGGCGCTTCCAACTAGGGCGTGTTCACACTAATGAAATATGATATACTGGAGACATGGAACTCAGCCAAAAACAATTCAAACAGGTAACTCCCCTGTTACCGAAGCAGCGAGGGCATGTAAAAATAGACA
>JAITEL010000082.1 GCA_031282065.1 Treponema sp. | reverse complement strand
GCGCCCTCCTGCGGGCCGAAATGTGCGTCTGCGACATTGCGGCCCTCTTGGGCATGAGCAAGTCCGCCATCTCCCATCAGCTGAGAACCCTCCGCCAGACCCGGCTCGTGAAGTACCGCCGGGAGGGGAAGGTGGTCTACTATTCCCTGGAGGACGAGCACGTAGGAACCATCTTTGATCAGGGTTTAACCCATGTCAGCGAGTAAGAAGGGGGCTTGTTTTTTTTACCCCGAATAGGTGAACGGATTGTCAATCGTTCATCATTTATACGTTAAGGAGTTTGCTATGATACGAAAGACCTATACCTTGGAAGGGCTCTGCTGTCCCAAATGTGCGGCAAAGATTGAAAAGCACGTTGCCGCCCTGGAAGGGGTAAGCAGTGCGCTGGTCGATTTTTCCGTACAGAAACTTACCATCGAGGCGCAAAACGCCGGTCAATGGGACGACATCATGGCCCGCACCGGCGGGGTCATCAAGCGGCTTGAACCGGCTATCGAACTGCGCGATGCGGTTCTTTTTCCGAACAAAACGGCGGCGAAAGAGAAGACCCGTTCCGCTGCGGTAACGCTTTGGTTCCGCAGGGTAAGCCTTATCCTTGGTATGGCCCTCTTTGTCGCGGGTATGGTCTTTGAGTATGTTCCGTCTCTCACGCTGTTGCCGTTCGTGCGGCTTGCGGTCTTTCTTGCAAGCTTTATCCTCGTGGGCGGCGAAGTGCTTATCAAGGCGGCTAAGAATATTACCAAAGGTGAGATATTCGACGAGAACTTTTTAATGGGCATCGCCACCATCGGGGCCTTTGCCATAGGGGAATACCCCGAAGGCGCGGCGGTGATGATCTTCTACCGGGTGGGCGAAGCCTTTCAGGATTACGCGGTGGGCCGTTCCCGCAAATCCATAGCCGCGCTCATGGACATCCGGCCCGATTACGCCAACCTTAAAACCGCTGCGGGCCTTGAACGGGTGTCCCCGGAAAGGGTGCGCATCGGGGAGCGTATCGTGGTAAAGCCCGGCGAGAAAATCCCCCTGGACGGCGTGGTGGTGGAGGGCTTTTCCGCCCTGGACACTTCCGCCCTCTCAGGCGAATCCCTGCCCCGGGACGTGGAGAAGGGCAGCGCCGTGCTTTCCGGTTCCATCAACAAGAGCGGCCTCCTTACCATAGAGGTAAGCAAGGCCTTTGGGGAATCCACGGTCTCTAAAATCCTCAATCTGGTGCAAAACGCGGGGGCAAAGAAATCCGTTACCGAAAACTTCATCACCAAGTTCGCCCGGTACTATACCCCGGCGGTGGTGTTTTCCGCCGCCGCACTGGCGGTCCTTCCGCCCCTCCTTATCCCCGGAGCGTCTTTCGCCGAGTGGATAAACCGGGCGCTGGTGTTCCTCGTGGTCTCCTGTCCCTGCGCCCTGGTCATTTCCATACCCTTGAGCTTCTTCGGCGGCATAGGGGGCGCTTCACGGAAGGGCATCCTCATCAAGGGGAGCAACTACCTCGAAGCCCTTACCCAGGTGGACACCCTGGTCTTTGACAAGACCGGAACCCTGACCAAAGGCGTGTTCAGCGTAACAAGGATAGTCCCGGCAGGGGGCCTCTCGGAAGAACAACTGCTCTACTACGCCGCCCATGCGGAATCCGCTTCCAATCACCCCATAGCCCTTTCCATTATAAAGGCCTACGGTAAGGAGCTTGCGGGAGAAGCCATAAGCGGCTATGAGGAAATCCCCGGGAAGGGGGTCTCTGTCCGCATCGGGGAAGACCGCGCACTGGCGGGGAACGCCAAGCTCCTTGAGGCCGCACATATCCCCTTTCCCGCGGTGGAGGCATTGGGAACGGTGGTATACCTGGCGCTGAACCGCGAATATGCCGGATACCTCGTTATTGCCGATGAACTGAAAGCCGACAGCAAACAGGCGGTGGAGGACTTGCGGGCTATGGGGGTGAAACAGATAGCCCTGTTCACCGGCGACCGCAAGGCCGTAGGCGAAAGTATAGCCAAAGAGCTGGGCCTTGACAGGGTGTATGCGGAACTCCTGCCCCACCAAAAGGTTGAATACCTGGAAGAGCTGGAACAGCATACAGCCGGTTCGGGCAAGCTGGTTTTTGTGGGGGACGGCATCAACGACGCGCCGGTGCTGGCCCGCAGCGATGTGGGTATCGCTATGGGGGGCCTGGGCTCCGATGCGGCTATTGAGGCTGCGGACGTGGTGCTGATGACCGACGAGCCCTCAAAAATCGCCGATGCCATCCGCATTGCCCGGAAAACCCGGAACATCGTCTGGCAGAACATCGTCTTTGCCCTGTCGGTCAAGGGCCTTATCCTGGTCATGGGCGCCCTGGGCATGGCCACCATGTGGGAGGCGGTATTCGGTGATGTGGGGGTGGCCCTTATCGCGGTTTTTAACGCCATGCGGGTTATGAAAGCGAAGTAGCGAGCCCCGCACCTGCGGAGAACCGCTGGAATGAGCGGGCAAAGGAAGGACCCCCAAGCGGCCTGCCATGACGCCAGAGAAACCCTCCTTAGCCCCTTTAAACAGGAACCGCCTCACACGCTTCAAGAGGGTGTTTCCATGAATAGGAATGCCTGCTGTTCTGATGTTATTTCAGCCATGGTGCGCTTCTTTCAAGCAGGGCATCCCTATACACGAAGGTTTTCGTATATACCGCCCATTCAGGGGGTATATACGAAAAGCCCGCCGCGCTGCTGCCCGTCCGCCTAGGCTATCACGCGGCTTTGTATGGGCGAGGGCGGCCCTAAGCGGCCCTTCTCGTTCTCCCAGCACAGGGCGATGTAGAGCGTCTGGCCCAGCTGGGTTTCCTCGAAGCTTAAGATCTCCCGGGGGCGGGTGAGCAGCTTGCTGGAAGTCAGATCCTTGTGGGTTTCCGGGACGCTCCCTCCCACCTTGTAGAAGGCCACCGCGCCGTTGTAGCGCAGCGGGCGGCTGGGGTGTTTTACGATGATTTGCAGGTACGCCCCGCCCTCCAGGGTGAAGGGGACGACTTCCGTGGGGTCGGGCACATCGGTGCGGACGGGGTCCTTGGGGTGAAGGCCGAAGTCTAGCAGGATTTCGGGGCTTACCGCATCCAGCGGGTCGGGGTCGATGTAGGCGTTCTTTATCTTGCGGATGTTTTTCGTCAGGGCATCCCGCTTTTCCCTGCGGTCTTCCCGGTCGATTTTGCCCGCATTGGGCGCCTCCGCGGCGTGATATGCGGCGGTGTAGGCGGCCAGTTTCTCCGTATTGTCGGTTACCAGCACGGCGGGGATGCCCAGCACTGTCGCGTGGGTAAGCGTCCCGGCGCTGAAGATGGTCGCAAAGGAAAGGAATTCCGCCTCGGAAGAGGAAAATACGTCATTGCTCATGGTTTGCTCCTTTTGCTTAGTTGAAACATGCTATAGCTTTCCTGGGGGAAAGGTCAATCCTCCTCGAAGAATTTTTTCCTCTCTCCGAAGGAATGAAGTTGCCCTCCGAAAGGATAAGTCTACCCTCCGAAGGAATGAAGCTACCCTCCAAAGGGATAAGTCGGCACTCCGAAGGAATAAAGCTGCTCTCCGAAGGGATGAAGCTACCCTCCGAAGGAATGAGTTTCCCCTCCGAAGGGATAATTTTTTCCTCCGAAGGAATAAAGCTGCCCTGCGAAGGAATAAGTCGGCCCTCCGAAGGAATAAAGCTGTCCTGCACAGGAATGAAGTTGCCCTGCGCAGGGATAAGTCGGCCCTCCGAAAGGATAGGTATACCCTCCGCAGGCATGAAGTTGCCCTCCGAAAGGATAAGTCTACCCTCCGAAGGAATGAAGTTGTCCTCCGAAGGCATAAGCTTACCCTGCGAAGGGAAGAAGCTGCCCTCCGAAGGAATGAGTTTCCCCTCCGAAGGGATAATTTTTTCCTCCGAAGGAATAAAGCTGCCCTGCGAAGGAATAACTCTGCCCTCCGCAGAAATGAAGCTACCCTGCGCAGGAATAAAGCTGCCCTCCGCAGGGATAAGTCTACCCTCCGCAGGAATAAAGCTGCCCTGTGAAGGGATGAAGCTGCCCTCCGAAGGAATGAAGCTGCCCTCCGCAGGGATAAAGCTGCCCTCCGCAGGAATAGTTTTTTCATCCAAAGGAATAAAGTTACCCTGCGCAGGGATGAAGTTGCCCTCCGAAAGGATAAGTCTGCCCTGCACAGGAATGAAGTTGCCCTCCAAAGGGATAAGTCTACCCTCCGCAAGGATGAAGCTACCCTCCAAAGGGATGAAGCTGCCCCCCAAAGGGATAAGTCTGCCCTGCGAAGGAATAAAGCTGCTCTCAGCAGGGATAGCTTTTTCCTCCACAGGAATGAAGCTGCCCTGCGCAGGGATGAAGTTGCCCTCCGAAGGGATAGCTTTTTCCTCCACAGGAATGAAGCTACCCTGCGCAGGGATAAGTCTGCCCTCCGCAGGAATGAAGCTACCCTCCAAAGGAATGAGTTTACCCTCCGCAGGAATAGTTTTTTCCTCCGAAGAGATAAGTTTGCCCTCCAAAGGAATGAAGCTATCCTCCAAAGGGATAAGTCGGCCCTCCGAAAGGATAGGTATACCCTCCGCAGGCATGAAGTTGCCCTGCGAAGGAATGAAGCTGCCCTCCGAAAGGATAAGTCTACCCTCCGAAGGAATAGTTTTTTCCTCCGAAGGAATGAAGTTGTCCTCCGAAGGCATAAGCTTACCCCTGCGAAGGGAAGAAGCTGCCCTCCGAAGGAATGAGTTTCCCCTCCGCAGGAATAGCTTTTTCCTCCACAGGAATGAAGCTACCCTGCGCAGGGATAAGTCTGCCCTCCGCAGGAATGAAGCTACCCTCCAAAGGAATGAGTTTACCCTCCGCAGGAATAGTTTTTTCATCCGAAGAGATAAGTTTGCCCTCCGCAGGAATGAAGTTACCCTGCGCAGGGATGAAGTTGCCCTCCAAAAGGATAAGTCTACCCTCCGAAGGGATAAAGCTGCCCTCCGAAGGGATGAAGCTACCCTCCAAAGGGATAAGTCTACCCTCCGAAGGCATGAACTTACTCTCCGCAGGAATGTTTTTCCCCTCAGGATGGAGAAAGCTGTCCTGCGAAGGAATGAAGCTGCCCTCCGCAGGAACATTGCTTTCCTCAGGAGGAAAACGGGGAAAAGGCGTACCGGCTGGAGGGAAGCTCAGGGTAAGCGCCAAGCCCCGGCCCCCCCATGAGGGCCGCAGGGGAGCAGACCGCGAAACAACACCGCATCGAAGGCAGGGCGCATGTACCGCGGGAACAGCCGGGGGAAGGCTCTGCCGGGGCTATCACCTTATAACCTGAAATCCCGCTGCCCTTCTTGAATGTTTACCAGGTTTTTACGCACGATGCTACGGATTTTTTCTCTGGGGATGGTTTCTATCTCCCTTTCAATCAGTTTTTCACCGGCTTCCCGGGTGGCAGGCGCGGCATAATCCATCAAGTATTCCTTAAGCGTCATTAAGGCGTTTGGATGGCAGCAGTTGAGGATCTGTTTCTTCTTGCACAGTTCCATAAAACGGTCGCCCGTGCGCCCCTCACGGTAACAGGCGGTACAGAAACTGGGAACATACCCCGTATCAATGAGCCACTGTATCACCTCGTCGAGAGAGCGGGTATCGGAGACCACAAATTGCCTGGTGTCTTCATCTTCGCTCTGTTTTTCATCGTAGCCGCCTACGGAAGTCCGCGACGCGCCGCTTATCTGGGACACCCCAAGGCGCAGCATCTTTTCGCGGACCTGTTTGCCTTCCCGCGTAGAGATGATCATGCCGGTATAGGGCACGGCAATACGGATACAGGCGGCGATCTTTGCAAAAAGCTCGTCGCTTATGCCGCCGTGAAAGGAAGCAGGATCAACCCCCTGAGCGGGTTTTACCCGGGGAACACTTATGGTATGGGGCCCCACGCCGAAGCACGCTTCCAGGTGTTCGGCGTGCATGAGCAGGCCCGCGAACTCGTATGCGTAATTCTCAAGGCCGAAGAGCACCCCAAGGCCCACATCGTCAATGCCGCCAAGCATGGCCCGGTCCATGGCCTCGGTATGGTACGCGAAGTTGTGTTTGGGCCCTTTCGGGTGCAGGTATTCGTATCCGGTTTTATCGTATGTTTCCTGAAACAGAATATAGGTGCCGATGCCGGCGTCGTGCAGTTTACGGTAGTTCTCCACCGTGGTGGCGGCGATATTTACATTCACCCGCCGTATGGAGCCGTTCTTGTGTTTAACGGCGTATATGGTATCAAGGCTATCGAGTATATACTCGATAGGGTTATGCACCGGATCCTCCCCGCACTCAACCGCAAGGCGCTTATGTCCCATATCCTGAAGCGCGATAGTTTCCGCGCGGATTTCCTCCTGGCTCAGTTTTTTGCGGGCCATATCCGATCCGGAGTGATAGGGACAGTACAGACAACCGTTAATACAGTAATTGGAAAGATACAGGGGTGCAAAAAGGACTATACGGTTTCCGTAAAACTGCTGCTTTATATCAAAGGCAAGACGGTAAATTTCGTTTACCCTGTCCTGGTCGTCGCAGGCAAGGAGCACTGAGGCTTCCCGGTGGGAGAGCCCCTTTGCCTCACGCGCTTTCGCGAGTATGCCGTCTATGACCGCTCCGTCATTTTTCACGCGCTCCGCATATTCCAGTGTGGAGCGTATTTCTTCGCTGGAAATAAATTCTTCAGCTTTTTTTGAGGTTACATCGTACATACTAAGCCTCCAAACTCCCGGTTCCCGGCGCCGGATCATAGCCGCGCCGTGCAGGAGATCTGCCTCCTGGCCGGCAGGGAGACGGTCTCCCCGTGCTTGAACCCTTGCTGCTCCCGGTCATTTCCCGTAGAACCTGCTCGGTGAGATCGGGCTGTTCCAAAACCGCCCGGATTACCGCAATCCGCTCCATACTTTTCTCCTCTCCATAAAAAAACCCTCAAGCCGCCTCTGGACACGGCTTGAGGGTATAGAACGTGCTTCCGTTTATACGCCCCTTGCCGGATCAGAACGCATCTTGACACTCAAGGTTAAGTACCTCTATCCCCACCATCGGCAAGATTCCTCTCCGCCGGGATGGGACTCATGGGAGCCCCAAAACATAAGGCCCCTGCTTATGAGTAGTATCATACACCACCGGGATACATAATGCAAGGAAAAAAGCCCGGGCGGTTTATCTTACCGATCCCATGACGGGATGTATCGCGTATAGACTGTGCGGAAAGGCATTCCCCTCACCCTTTTTACCGCGCTCATGCTCGTCTTTACGTTCCTAGCTGCGTCTGGTACTTACCTTGCAGGTTATGTTTCCTCTGGTAATCACCGATACTTATAAGGCTATGTGTTTCAAAACAGGGTACCAAGGGCTAGTAATGGGAGCTTTGTTACTCCTGGGATTGTTGATGCCCCTAGGGGGATTAGACCTGCCTACCCGGAAAATAGAAGATGATGTTTCCTTACGGATAAGCCTGAAAGAGTTTTGGTTTACCGAGGCTGCTGACAGAGTTTTGAACCAAAACGCCTTTATTCATACCTTGCCGGGGGGAGGCCGAATTCAGGTTCGCCCTGAGGCGGGTAAAGATGAGTTTATGATCGTGCTTGCTCGAGAACGGAACAATACCTATCCTGGTTGGGCACAAGGGTCCTGGATTCTCACCCGTCGAAAAGACGACGGCAGCCCCAGCAGGATACGGGTCTTTCTTCGTAGTGATCCGTATACCTATGTTCAGTTCCGTCCTTTGGCAGAGGACCGCTGTCTCATGGATGTGGTATTGTATGATGCCTATGTGGCCCGTTCCGTGCCCCTTCCGTATGCGCTGGAGCGGCTCATGGTGGTTTCATTAGAAGAAGTTTTAAGTGCAGCCGGTAATAAATTCCCCCGGCATTACTTTGATCCCCGGCCTGAAATGTACCGGGACCTGCGGGTTTTTATGAGCCGCCTGCGGGATCGGCTCCCGGAATTGCAGTACCAAGAGGATGGTGCCATTGATGCTGAAGGCCGCTACGTCTATATCAATACCCTGAAGGCTCAGGAGGGAGCGAGAGGACTTAACTGCTCAGGTTTTGCTAAATGGGTAGTGGATGGTATCTTGCGGCCCGTTACTGGGGAACGGCTCCCGATTCCTCCATTAAAAGAGCCTTTCGGGGAACGAGGTTCTTCGTTAACCGAAATATATGAGACGCTGCGGGATCCCTTTTTTGGGCTTGACTGGACGCGCAACCTAGCTTCCCAAGTAGGAACTACCCTTCGTTCTCCTGCATTTGGGAAGCTTGAGGAAATCGAGGTACAAGATCGGCCCTTTGCTTTGGTAATCCAGCGGAACCGGAATGGAAGCTCGATCCTATCCTATCCAAGCTTTCTTTTAAACGCCGGCTTTAGCTTTGAAGGAATCCATCCCCTCTTATATACCCTGGCCATTGATGAGCCGGGAACTATATACTTAGCATCAATAAACAACGAACGAGACCCTAAGCCCCTGATGCGCCAACATTTCCATGTAGCGGTGCTGGTTCCTTATTTCAATGAATACGGCAACTTTCATGTTGCGGTCTTTGAGAGCGCGGAGGAAACCTCCTTCAATAATTTTAAGAACCGGTATCCAGGCCATTTTGTTAATCTGGTACGGATCCCTGTGGAGACCCGTTTTGATCCATAAAAAGAATAGTGAGGTTATGGTATGAACTCTTTTCCCGATAGGAAATTCCTGGACAAGGATTTCCTGCTTACGACGAAGACCGCCCAAAAGCTCTATCATGAAGCAGCGGCCGAGGAACCGATATGGGATTATCACTGCCACTTGATCCCTAAGGAGATTGCGGAGAACCGCCGGTTCCCGGACTTAGCTGCGATGTGGCTGGGGGGAGACCATTATAAATGGCGGGCCATGCGGGGTAATGGCATTGATGAGCGCTTTATTACCGGCAATGCAGAGCCTTACGATAAGTTTCTTGCCTGGGCTGAAACGGTTCCCTATCTCATGGGGAATCCCCTGTATCATTGGACCCACCTGGAACTCCAGCGGTATTTTGATATCTCTCAGCCTTTGAATAAGGACAGCGCTCCAGAGATATGGAAGGCGACCTATGAAACGCTCCAAAAGGATCCCCGGTTCTCGGTATACGGTATATTCAAACGGTTTAAGGTATACGCTGTGGGTACCACGGATGATCCTGCGGATACCCTGGAATGGCATGAAAAGATCGCTACTACCCAAGGAACGGAAACCCAGGTGCTCCCTTCATTCCGGCCTGATAAGGTTATCGCTATTGATAAAGAGGATTTTAGCGCCTACATAGCTCGCCTTGGTACTATAGCAGGTAAGACCATAAGCTCCTTGGAAGATCTCCTTGAGGTACTTAAGCTCCGGCTGGATCTCTTTGATGAGCGAGGATGCAGGGCTTCGGATCACGGACTTGAATACATTCCCTTTGAGCAGGATAGTAAGGGTGTAGCAGGGGCTCACCGTGTGCTCCAATGGGAAAAAGAGGTGGGCGAGACTTTGGTTAAGGTGCTTGCCGGAACACCCGTGGATAAGCGTTCCCTTGAATCCTATAAGACCTTTATGCTGTGCTTTTTGGGCTCTGAATACCATGACCGCGGCTGGGTTATGCAACTGCATCTTGCGGCCATAAGGAGCATTAATTCCCAGGCATTTAAGACCCTAGGTCCTGATACAGGGTATGATGCAATCCAGGATCATCAGCTTGCGGAACATCTGGCCCGTTTCTTAGATCTCCTCCAATCCCGGCAGAAGCTGCCTAAGACCATCCTCTACAGCCTCAATCCGAAAGATCTCTATACTCTGGGTTCTATCATGGGTTCCTTCCAAGGGGACGGCATTCCCGGCAAGATGCAGCTCGGTTCTGCATGGTGGTTTTTGGATCATAAGGACGGCATGGAGAATCAGATGAAAGTCCTGGGGAACCTGGGGCTGCTTTCCCGTTTTGTGGGGATGCTCACCGATTCCCGGAGCTTCCTTTCCTATCCCCGGCATGAATACTTCCGCCGGATACTCTGCAATATTCTGGGTATCTGGGCGGAAGCAGGAGAAATCCCCCTGGATTTTCCTCTTTTAAGCGGTATGGTTCGGGATATTGCTTTTAGAAACGCTCAACGTTATTTTGCTATACACGACCGGATATGAGTGAAGTGCCGGGGTCGGTAAACGGGGTACCATAGACAGACTCAAAAAGAAACCGCATGTCCTCAGGGGTTATATCAAGGAAGTGGCAGCCAAAGAATAGGGCATCCCTTTTCTTGTAGGAGCGTACTATTTTAGCGGTAACGCTGATAGTACGCATGGGCATAATCAATTTGAGGGCTATCTTGCTGTTCACCGTCATGGCCGTCGTAATAGCTGAGACGGGATAGGTGAAACGGAGTCCTGAGGCGCTTATATCAATACCCTTGGCGGTAATAGGGGTGTTTTTGATGCGGCGGGATTCAAAATACCCTTGCTCTTTAAGGGCAAGGACCAAGCCTTGGGCATAGCGGTAAAGAGGAGCTATGATCTTATAATCCAAGGGGACTTTTTCTGCTTTTTTTATCCAAACCCGAATAGAACCAATCACGTAATTTTTAAAAAAGAGGGGAACCCAAAGATCCGCCAAAATACCGCCTCCCTCTTTAAAATCAAAAAAATGAGCGATAGCCTTATCAAGATAGGTGGGATTTACCCCGGTGCTTTTGAGGCATGCTTTAAACTGCTCTTCGTTTATTACCTGCTTGTGGGCATAGGTAGTGGTATCGGAGTTCAGGAACCGATCTTTTATAGACGGTAAAAATAAGGCCTTGCCGTTTTTAGCGATAAGCTGCTCTTCAAAACTCAAAGAGGCCTCATCCTTAAAAAGCATCACTTTATAACCATCGGCATAATCCTTGATCCAGCGGTCTATGGCAGACAGCATCTCATTAAAGTCGTGGCTATCCAGTTCCGGTGCTCCTTCTAAGGCCGTATCGCTTTCCTCAAAGGACTCAACCATACTCACCTGGGGGAAGGGAAGGATGTAGTGATCCCCGGTTAAGGTAAACCTGATCTGAATATCTCGGGGAAAGCTTACCCGGCTATAGGACCGGTCCAGGTCTTTATACAAGAATTCCGGCATATTCCCAATGAAATGCTTTTCCTGAAGACTGACACCATGATCGAGGGTATTCATGGCCACCGTAAAGGAGATAGTGAGGGAGTTATATGTAAAGATAAGATCGATGGTTTTACCCACTACCAAGTCCCCTATGGGACGGTCCGATTTAAAATAGATCGTATCTTTAGTATACTTTTCGATCTTTAAGGTATACTCTTCACGATTACAGAGAAATATGATAGGAATCTGTTCATTATACAACAGGTTAATCATAAAATCTTTTTCTATACCCTTTATAGGCATTGACATAGCACACTCCTTACCGATCGATTAGCATCACTCTAGGGCAGGTCTATAGTAGGCGCTTATCTTTAATACTCTGTCCGGTACGATTATAAGTATAAGAGTACCTATAGTAGGTGTCCATACAATTGCATCTAAGGACTTATATCGAGTGTTACCGGGGCTTTCCCGGATAGTTCCCTGCACTCCCCAGATCAGTGGGCTCCGCTATAAGGAGGCAGAAAGGAGCGCACCCCAATGATCCGAGGGCCAAAATAGCGGTCCTGCAAGGAGGAAATGATAACCCCGGTCTTAGGCCCTAATGAAACCGCATGAATGACCGAATCCGCATCCAGCAGTATGGCCACATGGTTGATGGTTCCTTTAGAGGCAAAGACCACAATATCCCCCATCTGGGCTTCCGCAATGCCTATAGATTGTCCTGAAGCCCAGATGGTTTTTGAGGTCCGGGGAAGCTCAATCCCTACAGCGGTACGATAGACATACCGGACAAACCCGGAGCAATCAAAAGCCCTAGGAGATTCCGCGCCGTATCGATAAGAAACTCCCTGATACTGCTTGGCGGTTTCGATGATGGCCTGCCGCTGGGTATCCGCATCGGCAAACACCGCGTTGCCTATCAGGACAAACCAGCTTAGCATCCCTACACTCATAAGATTTTTCTTAGTATGCATCATAATCCTTACTGTTATAGGCCTCAGGTAAAATGCTTAGGTTAGTATATCCGATCCTAGGATATGCAGCTATCCTTACTCTACCCGTTTTCTGGTAAAAAGAGCCTTCTTTTTACCAAAAGCTGGAACAAGCGCAGGAATGACCCTATGATAGAGAAAATGAAAAAGAATGGAGTTTCACTAACCTTGCATACCGTAAAAAAGACCCCTGCCGACACTACCAGCCAGGCGGACATGATAAAAACCGCATCCCTTATTGCGCTGCTGGGTAATAGCATCTTGGCAGTAGTCAAAATTGGATTTGGCTTACATACCGGGAGCTTGGCCCTACTGGGTGATGGTATGGATTCCTCGGTGGATGTCCTCATTGCCCTTTTGTCGTTCATCGTGGCCGGGGTGATTGCCCGCCCCGCGGATGCAGGGCATCCCTGGGGGCATGGCCGGGCGGAAACCGTAGCCACTGCCCTTTTGTCTTTCAGCCTGTTCTTTGCCGGAGCCCAGCTTATCCTGAATTCCGGGAGCACCTTAGTCTCCACTATCCAAGGTACCAGCGCCCAGGTGCCCGAAGCCGCCGCTATAGGGGTAAGCCTCTTCTCTATTATAGGGAAGAGTTTCCTCGCCTGGATCCTGCACTGGTTTGGCACAAAGGCTCAGTCCGCTATGCTCAAGGCCAATGGGAAGAATATGAGCGCCGATGTGGTCCTTTCCCTAGGGGTACTCCTCGGTCTGGTCCTTTCCCGGATCCTGGGTATGTGGTTTATTGATTCCGTAAGCGCCATACTGGTAGGTTTTTGGATTATTAAATCTGCTATAGTCATCTTTATCGAGACCAATGGGGAACTTATGGACGGCGGTTCTGGGAAGGAATCCTATCAGGCTGTTTTTGAGGCGGTTCATTCGGTAAAGGGAGCGGGAAATCCCCACAGGACCAGAATGCGGCGTATCGCCGGATACTGGGATATTGATATTGATATTGAGGTTGATCCAAGGCTCACGGTCCGGGAAGCCCATAAGATCGCCTCTACCGTTGAAAGGGCCATCAAGGAGCGGGTGGAGCATGTCTATGATATTATGGTGCATGTGGAACCTATAGGAGACAGCCAAAAAGATACCCTTGAAGGTTATGGCCTTTGTGAACAGGAATTATAGACGGCTAGCTTGCATTCCAGGAGCAAAGCAGGGGCGCGTCCTCCGCCCCTGCACCCGGTTATGGCAGCGCCTGTACTTTCTCTTTTAAGTCACTCGTCCAGTTGTCCTTGTCGGTACTTGCATAGCTGCTCAGTGCGGCAGGGGGAACATAAATTGCCGAGAGGCGGCTCGCATTTTTAAACACCTGCTCCCCTTCGAGTACCGGCGGTGTAGCCCCTAAGGTAAGTGATTCGAGCTCGGTACAGCCGTAGAAGGCATTATCACCTATGGAGGTAACCTTAGGCAGGGATACCGACGTGAGGGCAATACACTTATAGAAGACCCCGCTTGTAGTAGTCTTGCTCGTTTCTATACTTTGTACCTCAGGCATAGACACCGAGGAAAGTTTAGCGAGATTACTAAAGGCCCCGCGGATTATGGTGCTTACCTTGGGCATGTTCACCGAGGTAAGGGCGGTGCAGCCAGAGAAGGCGTTGATCGCAATAGTCATAACCGTATCCGGCAGGGTAAGGGAGACCAGATATACCTTGTTGGGAGCGGTTTTGACGGTAACATTGGGGAGCGCTTCCCCGGTACAGTCGCTCAGGTCAAGGGCAACATACCGGCTCAGGGCATCATAGAGGGTTCGCAGGGTATCTCCCGATGACTTGGTCGTTTCCAGATCAATCCCGTTTACCTTCACCGGGTAAGGCGTATCTTCGGTGTTTTCTGGTAAGGCGGCTAAGTAGGAACCCAGGGCTGCCACACCATTAATCCCTTCCAGAACCGGTTCTTCCGCTTGCGCGGGAGGAGCCGGCTGGTCGGGCTCCTCAGGCTGGCTGGGCTCCTCAGGCTGAGCAGGCTCCTCTGATTGGGCGGGGGTTTCCGTTTGAACCGGCGTATCCGGTTGGGCAGGAGGAGCCGGCTGGTCGGCAGTGTCTTGCTGAGCCGGTACGTCTTCAGGCTTTGTCTCCTCAGACTGATCCGTATCCTCCATCTGAGCAGGGGTATCCGAGGGAAGTGGATCATTCGGCTGCGTGCATCCGCCAAGAAACAGGAGCCCCGTGCCGCATACCGTGAGCAGCCACAAAAATCCGATGGGAAGCAAGGCAACAGACCGCATCCTATGCGTATGCTGTTGCTGTGCCATACCTATTGTGAACATATATACCTCCAGAGTTCAAAATAATGAGAATCCCTGTGAGGGTTCTCATACCTCTTATATAGAAAGGCAGGAGAGCCGGGAATTGCTTTAATAGCGATGGAATTTTTTGAGGGAATTGCATGGGATGCTGGACATAGTGTTTCGGGAAGACGAATACCGGGTGAGGAGGGGGTATGCGGCGCTCAAGGTGAATATCCTGAAGAAGATGAAATATGGAACAGAAACGGGTGAGCGGTACAGGCCGCATGATGCATGCCGCCCTGGATTGGGATTACCTGTACGAGGCTTTGTTCTCAGAGTAAACGCCGATGCCCTGTATTGGACTGCTTCCAAACCGGCGTATGATGCCCTCCGGCCCCTCCCCCGGAAGAGCGTATTAGGGCAATATTTTTTATGAGGCAACGTGCTCCCTTGATTTTGTATGTCTAAAGGTACATACTAATCCTCATAATTTAAGGAGGCCCGTATGTTAGATAATCATTGCGGAGTTGGTAACGGTTTACTTACAAAAAAGTGAGGGGGGAGGGGTATACCGGTGCAACTCATCAGCACGTTATATATTCCAAACGCTGAGAGGGAGGCCAATAATCGGGCCCGTGAGTATGTTATACCAAAGTCCATCAGTCATCCCCCGGGGCGCAGGCTGTTCAAATTTATTTCTATACTTCCCCTCAGAAAAGTATACTCGTATATTACAATACACCAATAGACTTATTAAGCAGTAGTAGTGAGGAAACCTATGGTTGCTATTCCAGAAAAAACGAAGACCTATCTAAAATATGAGGAATTGATTAAACGGATGGAGCGTGTTTTTGCGAAAATAGCCATGAATCAATTTATTGTAGGCGATCCTTTTATGAACATCGCAGAGAAAATCTATGTGGATGGATCCCAGTTTCTTGAATTTATCACTAAACACGGAGGACAGGGCTTGGCAAAGAATGCGGTGGATACGGCGATCCTTGCCTTTGGTATTGCTCAAGCCATGGGGCTGGCGGATTTTACTATCGGTACACTCCTCTTAGGGGCCTTGCTCCATGATGTGGGAATGTTCTGCATCCCCCAGAGTATTTTCACCAGCAAAGACCTGGTAAAAGCAGAGCAACGGTACATACTCGCCCACCCGATTCATGGGTATAATGTGATTGTTAAAGAGCTCCGGTATCATGGCCAGGTTGGCTTGATTGCCCTGGAGCATCATGAATGTTGGAATGGTACGGGCTATCCTCAAGGCTTATCAGACACCGCTATTACCCTCGAAAGCCGGATCGTCGCCATAGGAGCTGCCTTTACCGCGATGACGACCCCCCGGGTGTATCGTGCTGCGCTTACCGGACATCAGGCGATGAACCAGCTGCTTGATGGAATGAACACCCAATTTGACCCCCATATACTCCAGGCCTTTGTATCCTTTATGGGCATCTACCCCCTGGGCTCTTTGGTACGATTGAATACCGGCGCCATTGCCCGGATTATTGAGCAGACTGCGGTTCCTCTGAAGCCTCGTATTCGTATCCTTACGGACACATACGGAGAGCCCTGCAGCGAGGAAGCGGAGCGTGACCTGACAGAAGCATCTCACCTTTTTATTACCGGAGAAGTTGCGGAGAAGGATACGGTAGAAGACGGAGCGTTTATATGAGACCAGAGGCGATTAGAGGAAATGGGGATGCGCAGTCTGGAGAGCGGTCCCCGAAAGATCAAGCGGAAGAACTGGTGCCCTATATGGACATGGTACTGGTCTCTGGGGGAACTATCCCCGGCGGCGGCTCAGAGGGGGTGTTTGTCCAGGGCAGGCAGGTACGGCTCAGTCCTTTTTTTATTGCGCAATACGAGACGACCTATGCCCTCTGGTATTGGGTCCGTATCTGGGCCCAGCATGAGGGATACAGCTTTACCAACAAGGGGCGGGAGGGGAGCAGCGACAACGAAGGGGAACCTACCGCAACCCAGTATGAACCGGTGAGTTCCATTAACTGGCGGGATGCAGTGGTGTGGTGCAATGCCTACAGTGAGTTGATGGGGAAGGTGCCGGAATATACCTATCGGGGGCAGGTGATCCGGGATTCCAACGATATTGTATCCTGTAATGGTGCACAGATGCGTATGGAAGAAGGGTATCGGCTGCCCACCGAAGCGGAATGGGAGTGTGCGGCCCGTGGGGGGAATCCTAAACAGAAAGGCTGGGACTATCTCTATCCGGGGATAAACCGGGAGGAAGATCTGGGAGCCATAGCGTGGTACCACGAGAATGCGGAAGGGACCACCCATCCTGTAGGGCAAAAGAAGCCGAATCTGTTGGGCCTCTATGATATGGGGGGCAATGTATGGGAGTGGTGCTGGGACTGGTACCATCGCCTGGTGTGGTATGAGGGCAGGCCGCAAGATCAGACGGACCAGGAAGCAGGACATGCTCTCCAGGAGCTCACCGGGGATTCGCTTTGGGACCGAGAATGGTACCAGGACATTATTCCGCGGGATAGGGATAACCCCAAAGGCGCGGTTTCCGGTGCAACCCGGGTGAGACGGGGAGGCGGATGGGACAGTATCCAGTTCCAGGTGAAGGTTACCCATAGGGGGAGCAGTATTCCGGCCTGTACGAACCGCAGTATTGGGTTTCGGGTAGTCTGTAGTACCGGCCCTTGGGCAGAGCAGAAAAAAAGAACCCCGGAGTAAGGATGGGCCCCTAGGGCCGCTTCTTGAGCCTTATGGGTATGGTTGGTTTTATGAGCCTCCTATGGTATCATAGATACCAGCATGTTTCGTTTAGGAGGAGTGTAATGCGTCTAAATAATGAAGAATTGAGGAATCCCGCCCCGTGGGAACACGCGGGCATTGAACTTCCGCACTTTGACCGGGAGGCCATGATACAGGCCACCCGGCAGGCCCCGCAATGGGTGCACTTGGGGGCCGGTAACATATTCAGGGCCTTCCTGGCTGCCCTGCAGCAGGATATTTTGGATAAGGGCCTGGCCCAGACCGGCATCATCGTGGCCGCAGGCTACGACGGAGAGATCATCGATCTGGTATACAGGCCCTACGATAATTTAAGCATGTCCGTAACCCTGAAGGCCGATGGGAGCATACAAAAACGGGTCATCGCCAGCATAGCCGAGGCCCTGCGTATGGACAGAGCCGCAGATTTTGAGCGCCTTAAGGAGATTTTCCGTGCGCCTTCCTTACAAATGGTGAGCCTCTCGATTACCGAAAAGGGATATGACTTGAGCCGCTCGGGGGAAACCCTCCCTGAGGTGAAGGCGGACTTTCTTGCAGGACCTGCATACCCCGCAAGCTATATCGGGAGGCTTGCGGGTCTTTGTTATGAACGGTACCAGGCGGGCCGCCTGCCCTTGGCCCTGGTCAGCATGGACAACTGCTCGCACAATGGGGAGAAGCTCTTTAAGGCAGTGGAGGCCTTTGCCCTGCAATGGACCGAGAAAGGCCTGGCAGAGCCGGGCTTTCTTGCCTATATCCGGGAGCCCCGGCAGGTTTCCTTTCCCTGGACCATGATAGATAAGATAACCCCCCGGCCTGATGAGGGGGTTAAGAACATGCTCCTGGAGGCGGGGTGTACCGATATGCGCGGACAGCTTACGTCCAAAAACACCTGGGTGGCTCCCTTTGTGAATGCCGAGGAGGCCCAGTACCTGGTCATTGAGGACAGATTCCCCGCGGGGGCTCCTGCCTTGAAAAGGCTCGCAAATGCCGGGGTCTTCTTTACGGATCAGGAAACCGTGGACAAGGTGGAGCGGATGAAGGTGTGTACCTGCCTCAATCCCTTGCATACGGCCCTGGCGATTTTCGGCTGTCTTTTGGGCTACACCAAGATAAGCGAGGAGATGAAGAACCCGGATCTGGTCAAACTGGTGGAGGGTATCGGCTATAGGGAAGGGCTTGCGGTGGTGGTGGATCCGCTCATACTCTCTCCCAAGGCCTTTATTGACGAGGTATTGCAGGTACGCTTTCCCAATCCCTTCATGCCCGACACCCCGCAGCGGATCGCCACGGATTGTTCGCTTAAGATCCCCATCCGCTTTGGGGAGACCATCAAGGCCTACCTTGCCAGTAAGACCCTCAAGGTAGCGGATCTCCGGCTCATTCCCCTGGTCCTGGCAGGGTGGATCCGCTACCTTTTGGGGGTAGACGATAGGGGTGAAGCCTTTACGGTAAGTCCCGATCCCCTGTATGCCTCTTTGGCCCGGTCTTTATCAGCGTTGAAGCTGGGACAGAGCGGGCCTTTCCATGAGGTTTTAGCGCCCATCCTATCGGACCCGCGGATCTTTGCGGTTAATCTCTACGAAGCAGGTCTTGGGGAACGGGTAGAACAGTATTTTGCGGAACTCATGGCAGGACCGGGGGCGGTAGCGAGCACCCTGAGACGACATCTGGGATCATCGTAACAGGGCGCGCGCGGTGGGGAAGCACTCCCCGTAAGCGTGCGCCTTGCCCGCAAGGGGACTTGCAGAGGCTTAGAGGTCTATGTGCAAGTTCCCCTGTTTTTTGAGATTGAGGATATACCGGGCGTACTTCTTATCGGTGAGGGCAATGTGGGCCAGTATCCAGTCTCTCAGGTAGCGCACAAAATCATTGGGAACGAATTTCTTCCCTTCCTGAAAACTTTTAACCTGCCCAAAGATCTCATGGATAAAGCCTTCATGTTCTTTTTTATGTTCCCCTATATCCGGGTACTTAATGCTTTCCAAAAGCTTTTCTTCGGTAGAGAAATGGTGCTTCACATAGTC
Organism: Treponema sp.; assembly: GCA_031282065.1. Classification (GTDB taxonomy): domain Bacteria; phylum Spirochaetota; class Spirochaetia; order Treponematales; family Breznakiellaceae; genus JAIRLU01. The sequence goes on along the minus strand of JAITEL010000082.1, from coordinate 11,468 downwards.
CACCGTGCTGTGAATGGCTTGCATGAAATAGATCCGTGCCTCGGCATCTCCTTCAAGACAGGCCTGGTATAGGGTATTGGTCATGGCAATCAGTTCTTTGTGCTGCTCATCAACCAGGGGAATACCCAGCATATACCGCTCCCCCCATTCGACTAAAATTCTTTCATTCATAAAGCCTCCGATTACGAGCAATATACAAGCAAGTACAGAAAAACAAGACCCAGGTTTGGCAGTTCCCCACTCAGGTTTGACAGTTCTAAACCCGGGTTTAGAAGTCCCCCGACGACCGCTTTTACCAGCAGTCTCGTGGCCTTACTAAGCATACCATAGGATAGTCCCAAGGGCAACCGCTTGTGCATCTGAGTCTAAGGGTTCTCTCCCCCTCTTGTATACTGCCCTTTATATAGGGTAGGCTACAGCTAAAGACGCTACAGGTACTGTAGTAGTTATGCCATAAGGAATGATAATGAAGATTGAACGCTTGTTTACGGATCCCCAAAGCGGACCCTATAGGGATATTCACTTTGAGGAACGGAAAAGTGAGATTCGCAACCCTGAGCACCAGGTGATCTTTGCCGATCCCCAGGTGATTGTACCGGCCTTTTGGAGTCAAATTGCCACGGATATCATAAGTCAAAAGTATTTCCGCAAGGCCGGCGTACCTGCTGAAAAGATCTATGCCTGGAAACAGTGGGCCCTGCCCGGCGGCAAGAGCGCTCCCGGCGATCCCGGCTCCCGGCTCCCCGAAGATGGCGCGGAGCACGATGCCCGGCAGGTCTTTCACCGGCTCGCCTATACCTGGATGGACTGGGGCAGGCAAGAGCGCTACTTTGATACCGAAGCAGACGCCAAAGCCTTCTATGACGAGACCTGCTATATGCTTGCCCACCAGATGGCTGCGCCTAACAGCCCCCAATGGTTCAATACCGGCCTGTATTCGGTCTACGGCATTGACGGCCCTGCCCAAGGGCACTATTACTTCGATCCTCACGAGGGGGTCCTCAAAAAATCCGACAGCGCCTATAAGCGTCCCCAGCCCCATGCCTGTTTCATCCTATCGGTGGAAGACGACCTGGTCAACGAAGGGGGCATCATGGACCTGCTCACCCGGGAGGCCCGGCTGTTCAAGTACGGTTCCGGTACGGGGTCCAACTTTTCCCGGCTGCGGGCGGCCAATGAGCGCCTGTCCGGCGGCGGGGTTTCCTCAGGGATGCTCTCCTTCCTCAAAATAGGGGACCGGTCCGCTTCAGCCATCAAGAGCGGAGGCACCACCCGGCGGGCGGCCAAGATGGTAACCCTGGACGCGGATCACCCGGATGTGGAAAAGTACATTGATTGGAAAGCCGGGGAGGAGCACAAAGTGGCCTCTATGGTAACCGGCTCCAAAGTGGTGAAGAAGCACCTGGAGGCCATCACCCGGGCCCTGGCAGGTTTCCGGGGGCCGGGGACCGACCGGTTTAAGGCGGAAAAAAACCGGGACCTCGCCACAGCCCTGCGCAAGGCCCTGGGGGATCAGATTCCGCCTACCTATCTGTACCAGTTGCTGCGGCGGCTTGAACAGGGAGACGAGACGGTAAACCCTGCGGTGTTTTCCACGGCCTGGGATGAAGAGGCGTATAACACCGTTTCCGGGCAATCCGCCAATAACAGCCTCCGTCTCAACGACGATTTCATGGAAGCGGTCCAGGAGGATAAGGACTGGGACTTGGTGGGGAGGATTTCCCGCAAGGGCGAGAAGACCCTTAAGGCCCGCAAACTCTGGGAGCAGATCGCCCGTTCTACCTGGCAGTGCGCGGATCCCGGGATCCAGTACCACACCACCATCAATGACTGGCATACCTGCCCGGCAGGCGGCGAAATCCGGGCTTCCAATCCCTGCTCGGAATACATGTTCTTGGATGATACTGCCTGCAATCTGGCTTCTATCAACCTCTGCGCGTTCTACGACCGCAAGACCCGCGCGTTCAACCTGGAAGCCTATAGCCACGCCATCAGGATATGGACCAGTATCCTGGAGATTTCCGTGGTCATGGCCCAATTCCCCTCACCGCGGATTGCGGACTTGTCCTACCAGTACCGGACCCTGGGGCTGGGTTTTGCCAATCTGGGAAGCCTCCTTATGCTCATGGGTTTGGCTTATGATTCGGAGGAAGGCCGGGCCGTGGCCGGGGCCCTGTCGGGGATACTCTCGGCAGAGGCCTACACCCAGTCGGCCCGCATGGCCAAAGAACAGGGGCCCTTCAGCCGCTACCCGGAGAACCGGGAAGCCATGCTCCGGGTGATCCGCAATCACCGCAGGGCCGCGTATAAGGCCCCTGCCGGGGAATATGAGGGGCTGCACCGTATCCCTCAGGGTATTGATCCGCAGTTCTGTCCTGCCTATCTGTTGAAGGCGGTCCGTTCCTCCTGGGATCAGGCGCTGGAACTGGGAACAGCCCAGGGTTTCAGGAACGCCCAGGTGAGCGCCATTGCTCCTACCGGGACCATAGGACTGCTTATGGACTGCGATACCACCGGGGTGGAACCGGACTTTGCCTTGGTGAAATTCAAGAAACTCGCAGGAGGCGGTCATTTTAAGATCATCAACCAGTCGGTTCCCCCGGCCCTGGAAGCCCTGGGCTACAGCCCTGAAAGCATCGACGACATAAGCGCCTATGCTACGGGACGGAAGACCTTTAAGAGCGCGCCGGGCATCAACCCTGAAACCCTGGCGGCCCGGGGCTTTACCCCGGATGCCCTGGCGGTGGTGGAGGAAGCGGTCACCACCGCGCTGAGCCTGGAAGGGGTTTTCAGTCCCTGGCTTGTAGGCAGGGACTTTATAGAAAAGACCCTCCATATTCCTGAAGCGACCTGGGCTCTGCCTGGGTTCAGCCTCCTGAAGCATCTGGGCTTTAGCGATGAGGAGATTGAGGAAGCGGAACTCTATACCTGCGGTACTATGGGCCTTGAGGGTGCGCCGGGTTTACGGAAAGAGCACTACCGGGTATTCGATACCGCCACTCCTTCGGGTAAAAAGGGGAATCGTTCCATCCCCTGGACTGCCCACATCGGCATGATGGCCGCGGTACAGCCCTTTATCTCCGGGGCCATCAGCAAGACCATCAATATGCCCAACAGTGCGGACTTTGAAGATGTGAAAGGCGCGTATAGGCTCGCCTGGAAGCGCTGCCTTAAAGCCGTGGCCCTCTACAGGGACGGTTCCAAACTGTCTCAGCCCCTGTCCGCCTTTGCCCCGGGTACGGATCCCCTGGCAGATACTATCCTGGCATTGGAGCGGACCTTGCAGACTCAGCCGCGCTCTGGAGAAGGGGGTAAAACCCAGGTCCGGGGACTGCGCAAGAGTCTGCCCAACCGCAGGACCGGGTACACCCAGAAGGCCAAGATCGGCGGCCACTCCATCTTCATCCGCACCGGGGAATACGACGATGGCAGCTTGGGGGAGATATTCCTGGACATGCACAAGGAAGGGGCCGCGTTTCGCAGCCTCCTCAACAGCTTTGCCATTGCGGTGTCCTTGGGGCTGCAATACGGGGTCCCCTTGGAGGAATACGTGGACGCCTTCACCTTCAGCCGTTTTGAGCCCAATGGGCTGGTCCAAGGCCATACCTACGTGAAGATGGCCACCAGCGTGCTGGACTACATCTTTCGGGACCTGGCTATAAGCTACCTGAAACGCAGCGACCTGGGGCAGATAAAGCCCGAAGACCTCCTGGCCACCGGCACGGAAAACCAGGGAAGCCCATCCAGGGGAGGAAAACCGGAACAGGATACCCCGGAAAAGCCTGCGACGCTGTTTCAGGCCCGGATCAAGGGCTATGAGGGAGACCCTTGTCCTGCCTGCGGCTTTTTTACCCTGATACGGAACGGGACCTGTATGAAGTGCGACACCTGCGGGGAAACCACCGGCTGCAGCTAAAGCCGCTTCCCTCATACCGTCTTTGGCACAGGGGCCCCCGGTTCCATGCCAAAGACGCAGCTGAACCGGGTACTCCGCCTCTGTTTTTTTACCTGAAAGGGGAGCTGAAAAAGCTGGGGGAGGGAAAAACGCCTCCGGGATACCGCAGATAAAGCTCCCCAAAGGGCCCCTTCAGGTTCGCCGTTGATTTCCAGCGCAGGCAGAAATACAGCCGCTCTCCCCGCCGGCTCCCGTACCGGCAGCCCATCGTCACTATGCGCCACAGGCTGCTCCTCCAGGGTAAGCCATGCAATCCTTATAGGCGGCTATAGCACTTTCTCAGTCCCCTGTACAGTTTTTATAGGCACCGGTAAAACTTTTTGGGAGACCGGTAAAACTTTGTGGGGCACCGATAAAACTTTGTGGGAGACCGGTAAAACTTTTTTGGGTACCGGTAAAACTTTTTTGGGTACCGATAAAACTTTGTGGGGCACCGGTAAAACTTTGTGGGGAGTCTCATAAAACTTTTGGGGAGGCCGGGAAAATGCTTTGGGGGGCCGAAGGGCCCCCCAAACCCCCCGGAATGCTGTCCTGTTCAGCGGCAAGGGGCGCTTCGATTCCTTATCACCCCTGCCAGCCATGGGCGTTAAGCCCCCTGGGGGGCCGAAGGGCCCCCCAAAGCCCCCGGAATGCTGTCCTGTTCAGCGGCAAGGGGCGCTTCGATTCCTTATCGCCACTGCCAGCCATGGGCGTTAAACCCGCTGGCGGGCGGGATTGTATAGGAGCGTCTTTGTATGACATACTGGCGGCAAGCAGTCAGTACGTTGTTATGAGAGGAGTCGATCATGGGTGCATACGAAGAGGAAGGAGACCAGGGCCTGTACCAAAAGGAAGCTGAGCATGATTCCTGCGGCATAGGATTCGTCGCAGATATTAAGGGCCGCCCTTCCCACGGCATCGTTCAACGGGGCCTTGAGGTCTTGGAACGAATGGAACACAGAGGTGCGGAAAGCGCAGACAACAAAACCGGCGACGGGTCTGGGGTCCTCTTGCAGATACCCCATGATTACTATCAAAGGGTGATCCCCCGCCTTCCCCCAAGAGGAAGCTACGGTACGGGTCTGGCCTTTTTTTCCGGCCCTGAAACCCGCCAATCCCAAGCCCCCTCCTGTCCCCAGGTTCTGGACCTCATCGCCCAGACCGCAGAAGAGACCGGGTTTAAGCCCCCCCTTTGGCGGGATCTGGCCCTTAACCCTGATGCCCTGGGCTCCATTGCCCGAAACGCAGAGCCCCTGGTGAAACAGATCGTGCTCATCCCTCAGCAGGACCTGCCCGAAGATGCTCAGGGCGTCAGCAGCCTGGAATTGAGCCTCTATCTGTTTAGGAAAAAACTGGAAAAAGCCCTGGCCCTGCATAAAACCCCCGAAAGGGGGACGGTCTATTTCCCTTCCCTTTCCTCCCGGATCATCGTGTACAAGGGTATGCTCATGCCTACCCAGCTTAAAGCCTATTACCCGGAACTCCAGGATGAAGCCCTCACCAGTGCCGTGGCCCTGGTGCATTCCCGGTTCTCCACCAATACCTTCCCCAACTGGCCCTTAGCCCAGCCTTTCCGCCTGGTGGCCCATAACGGCGAAATTAACACGGTTAAGGGAAACCGCTTCTGGATGCAGGCCAGGGAGGCCCTCTTCTCCCACCCCCGCTTTGGCCGGTCCCTTGCGGATCTGCTGCCGGTGATTGAAGCGGACAAGAGCGATTCTGCCAGCTTCGATAATGTGCTCGAACTCTTGGTCATGTCCGGCAGGAGTCTTCCCCATGCGCTTATGATGCTTATCCCTGAATCCTGGAACCAGAAGAATCCCATTCCCCAGGGGCTCAAGGACTTTTACGAATACCACGCCTGTATGATGGAGCCCTGGGACGGCCCTGCCTCAATGGTCTTCTGCGATGGCCGCTATGTGGGGGGGACCTTGGATCGCAATGGCCTGCGGCCTTCCCGCTACACCATTACGCAGGATGATCTCATTGTGATGGCCTCTGAAACCGGCGTACAAGACCTGGAGCCTGCGGAAGTGGCCTATAAGGGGCGCCTCCTTCCCGGGAAGCTGCTCCTGGTGGACCTTACAGAAGGCCGCATCATCCCTGACCAGGAAGCCAAACAGGAGGTCTACCAGAGAAAGCCCTATTCCGCCTGGACCAGGCAGATCCTCACCTTACCCCAGACCGAAGCTCCTCAGTCCCCGGAGGATCTATCCCCCGAAGAGACCCTGTTCATGGAGCGTGCCGCAGGCTACACCCGGGAAGACCGGGAACGGCTCCTCATTCCCATGATCGAGACCGGTCAAGAACCGACCAGCTCTATGGGAACCGACACCCCCTTGGCGGTCTTTTCCGACAAGAGCCAGCGGGTCTACGGGTATTTTAAGCAGGTTTTCGCCCAAGTAACGAACCCTCCCATTGATTCCATCCGGGAAGACCTGGTGATGACCCTGACCAGCTTCGTAGGTCCCCAGGAGAACCTCCTGGACGAGAGCGAAGCCCATTGCCGGCGGATCAAGGTCCTCAATCCCATACTCACCCCGGAGGATCTGGCCCGGCTCAAGGCCCTGAAGCCCGAGGTTTTCAGCTCCCGGACCTTGGACGCCACGTTTTACATCTCTTCCTTTACCGGCGACCAGGCACTCCGGGGCACCGGGACTTCCTCCCTTAAAGCCGCGCTGGATCGTTTGCTTGCCGAGGCAATCAAGGCGCTCAGGGAAGGGGTGTCCTTGCTTATCCTCTCTGACCGTTCGAGCATGGTTCCTGAAGCAGGGCGCTGTGCGGTGCCTGCGCTCCTGGCAGTGGGTGCGGTGCATCATGGGCTTATCCAGGAAGGCTTACGGATGCGCGCTTCTATCATCATCGAGTCCGCAGAGCCCCGGGAGATCATGCACTTTGCCTTGCTTTTTGGGTATGGAGCGGATTTGGTGGTACCCTACGGCGCGCTTGCCTCTATCGCGGCTATGTGCCGGGGGCCTGAAAGCAAACGGGTGGGGGACTTTGCCCATGCCGGGAAGCAGTACCTCAAGGCGCTCCAAAAAGCCATGCTCAAGGTCATGTCTAAAATGGGAACCAGTACCCTCCGTTCCTACCGGGGGGCCCAGGTCTTTGAGGCAGTGGGCCTGGGCGAAGAGGTCATCGCCACCTGTTTCCGCGGTACGGTGAGCCGGATAAGCGGTGCAGGATTCCCTGAATTGGAGGCCGAGGCCGTGGCGGTCTACCAAGCCGCCCGGGATGCCCACGCCCAGACCGGGGATGCCTTACGGGAATCAGATCCGGTTCCCTGGCTTCTCACCGGAGCAGGCCAGTACCGGTGGCGCAAGCACGGCGAAAACCATGCGTGGAACCCTGAAACCATCCACCTCTTGCAGTGGGCGGTCCGTACCAGGGATGCCGCCAAGTTCAAGCAGTTTTCTACTGCGGTGAATACCCTGAACCAAAACCCCCATGTGATCCGGGGGCTTTTGGACTTCGCTCCGGCGGGTACGGTCAAGGGGGGGCCTGCAGCTGCGGTTCCCCTGGAGGAGGTGGAAAGCGTGGAAGCCATCATGAAGCGCTTCACCACCGGGGCCATGTCCTTTGGTTCCATTTCCCGGGAAGCCCACGAGACCATAGCCATAGCCATGAACTCCATCCAGGGCCGGTCTAATTCCGGGGAAGGCGGGGAAAATACCGAGCGCTTCCCGGTTCGCCCTGACGGGACCTGGCTGAGGAGCGCCATCAAACAGGTTGCTTCCGGCCGTTTCGGGGTTACCAGTGAATACCTGGCCAATGCAGAGGAACTGCAAATCAAGATTGCCCAGGGTGCTAAGCCGGGAGAAGGGGGGCAGTTACCCGGGCATAAGGTGGACGCCCTCATTGCCAAGACCCGGTATTCCACTCCGGGGGTTACCCTCATAAGTCCCCCGCCTCATCATGACATCTATTCTATAGAAGACCTGGCAGAACTTATCTTTGACCTTAAAAACGCCAACCCCCACGCCCGGATCAGCGTGAAGCTCGTGTCTGAAAGCGGGGTGGGTACGGTGGCCGCTGGGGTCGCCAAGGCCCATGCGGACAACATCCTCATCTCGGGGTACGACGGCGGAACCGGGGCCAGCCCGCAAAGCAGCATACGCCACGCAGGGCTTCCCTGGGAAATCGGCCTGGCCGAGACCCACCAGGTCTTGGTCCGTAATGGGCTGAGGGGCCGCGTGCGGCTGCAAACCGACGGCCAGCTTAAAACCGGCCGGGACATCGTCATTGCAGGGATGCTCGGTGCCGAGGAGTTTGGTTTTGGTACTGCAAGCCTCATTGTCTTGGGCTGTGTGATGATGCGGAAGTGCCACGAGAACACCTGTCCTATGGGGCTTGCCACGCAAGACCCGGCCTTGCGAGCGCGTTTTTCCGGCAAGAGCGAGTACCTCATCAATTACTTCCGTTTTATTGCCCAGGAAACCCGGGAAATCATGGCCTCCCTGGGGTTCCGGCGCTTTGATGAGCTTATCGGCAGGCCCGATCTCTTACGCCAGCGCCCCAGCGCTAAGCCCAAGTCCGCGGCAGTGGATCTTTCCCGGCTCCTCTACAAGGCCGAAGGGCCAAAGGACCTGCCCGGGGGCAGGGAAACCCACTGCGTCCAGGATCAGATCCACCAGATTGCGGATGTGCTTGACCGTAAACTCATAGCCCAATGCCTGGCGGCCCTGGACAGGAAGATCCCCACGGCCTTGCAATTCCCCATCCGTAACACCGACCGGGCCGTGGGAGCCATGCTCTCCTACGAGGTGTCTAAACGTTTCGGCGGCCAGGGTTTGCCTGAGAATTTCGTTACCGTGGACTTCTCCGGGTCCGCAGGCCAGAGTTTCGGCGCCTTCCTAGCCAAGGGTATCACCTTCCGGGTGGCAGGAGACACCAACGATTACCTGGGGAAGGGGCTTTCGGGAGGGCGGATCGTGGTGGCCCCTCCGGCGGGTTCTTCCTTTAAAACCGAAGAAAACATCATCGTGGGGAACACGGTCCTCTACGGCGCTACTTCCGGGGAGCTTTACGCTGCGGGGGTGGCCGGGGAACGGTTCTGTGTGCGGAATTCCGGGGCCGTGGCAGTGGTGGAAGGCGCGGGGGATCACTGTGCCGAGTATATGACCGGCGGCAGGCTCATTGTCCTTGGCAGGGTGGGAAGGAATTTTGCCGCAGGTATGTCCGGGGGCATTGCCTATGTGCTGGATCGGGACGGAAACTTCGACTTCTTTTTGAACAAAGGTATGGTGGAGCTATCCGGGCTGGACAACGAGGAAGACGCCGGGTTTGTCAAAGATACTATCATGAAACACATCTATTGGACCGGTTCGGCCTATGCCAAAGGTATCTTGGAGCGGTGGGTTGATTTTAGGCCCCGCTTCATCAAGGTCCTGCCGGTGGAATACAAATGGGCGCTGCAACAGATGAAGCTGGCGGAATTGGACCGTAAGCTCTTTGAGATTCGGGAAAAGCAAGAGCTTACCGAGCGGGCCTAAGCCGGTACAGGGTTCAAATCGTGCGCTATCCGGGAATAGGCTTGCTGTTACTCCTGACTTTGACGGGCTGTGTGAGTACCAGGGAAGTGCCGGTTTTGTATCAATATACGGAATTTGCCAAGATTCCCCCAGAGGAGATCTGTGCTACTATCCGGGAGGTGTGTAGTGAACGGCATATCCAGATCCTAGAATCCCGTCATGCTGATGGGTATGCGATAGAAACCCCTTGGATGGAACAAATACACTTCTGGGATATGCTTGCTGCCCTGGTAAGGGTTTTGAGCGCTTCGGAAGCTGCTCCCCAGGGGATTCGGTATGTAAAATACCTTATACGCATCAGGGATACCCATTATAGCATACGGGGTTTGACCTTACACCTTAACCCGAACCACCGCAGTTTTGCCGATGCCGATAGAGAAAAGGCCGGAAAGAGTAATATCCCCACGGACATCCTTCCTCATACCGAAGGGTGGGATTTCATGGAAAAGCTGGTCCGGGAAATCAACCGGCGTTTGGAAATCGGTTTTTACGATTATGAGATACGGCAGGAAACCATCCGTGTCAGATAAGGGACTGAATCGAACTTACAGGAGAACCATTATGGCAAGAAAAGCAATTATTTCAGCAAAAGCAAGCTCAGTGGGGCCTTATTCTCAGGGCATTGACTGTGACGGCTTAGTATTTTTATCGGGACAGACTCCCCTAGACCCGGTTACCGGGACTATCGCGGAGGGGGACATGAAAGCCCAAACACAACAGGGTTTTACCAATCTATTTGGGGTATTGGAAGCGGCTGGTTTAACGCAAGAGGATGTGCAAAAAGTCAATGTGTATTTAACAGACATGAATGATTTTTCAGCAATGAATGAGGTATATAAAACACAATTTTCAGAACCCTATCCTGCCAGAACAACCATAGGGATTGCCTCGTTGCCCTTAGGAGCAAAGATCGAAATAGAAATGATAGCCCGTAAAAAGGAAATACCCTCGTAAGGGTTCATGGCATGTTTTCGTGGGTTTCCTTTCTTTCATATACCGTTATTGTGGCTTATACACCAGGGCCTATTAATATTATGTCAATGACTAATGGAAAAACCATGGGTTTAAGAAAGGGCATACTATTCAATTTGGGTAATTATCTTGGTCATTTTATAGTAATGTTGGCTTGTTTGACCCTTTCAAAGGTCTTATATACGGTACTGCCACAAATACAATTTCCTATGAAAATACTGGGAGCCCTTTATGTGGCTTATCTCATTGCAAAGACACTATTTCCGGTAAAAGGACGTGAAATCAGCGATAATACCCACAGGAGTTTTATGGTAGGGCTAGTATTACAATTAATAAATGTAAAAGTAATATTGTTTGGATTGACGGTAATGTCTTCCTATTTATTGCCTTATTACACGAGCGTTCCCCTATTAATTTTATTTGCTCTGTTAATGTCGTCCATACAATGTACCGGAAATATAGCATGGACAGCATTCGGATCGTTAATACAGAACATATTCCTGAAACATACCATAATAGTGAACATCATCATGGCAATGGTATTAGTATATTGTATGGTAACATTATTTATATAAAATGGGTGTACGGCAGAACCTCGAAAAGGTGATCGCCGAAGGAGAAAGCGGCTACTACGCCAACGAAAGCGGCTTTGTCCAGTTGGGCGCCAAGCAGTTGTTCCTTTTTTCCCTTAATGATGAGCCTCCGCCAATTGATTGCGAGAAGCCGGCAATTATTTGCGGGCTTGGACAATCAAGCGCCAATGGCCGGCAATTAATTGCGGGAGGTTCCCCAATAGCGGGTAATGACCGGCAATTAATGGTGAGAGGTTCCCCAATAGCGGGCAATGGCCGGCAACTATTTGCCGGAGACCGGCAATTGATTGCGGGAGCTTGACAAATAGTTGTGGAACGATCATAACTAATTTCGAGCCGTTGACGCTAAATCCTGAACGGCTCGAAAGGAGTTGAAAATGGCTGAAAATAAAGAAGTCGTACCCGGTTCTGACGAGGGCTTTGACAAGCGTTTTTTGC
>JAITEL010000080.1 GCA_031282065.1 Treponema sp. | reverse complement strand
TGTCTATTTTTACATGCCCTCGCTGCTTCGGTAACAGGGGAGTTACCTGTTTGAATTGTTTTTGGCTGAGTTCCATGTCTCCAGTATATCATATTTCATTAGTGTGAACACGCCCTAGGGAGCGCCTGTGCTTCCAACTAGGAACCGCTTCTGCCATGTACCGCCTGTTTCAAAACCCGATGTTCCTGTTTGTAACTCCAACATGCTGTTGAAACCCCTTTAACCGGACTGATGAAGCAGCCTCACCTTATAAGCAGGAGTGTGCTCTGGGATGAGAGAAGCTCAGGCCATACCCTAATCCGGCAAAGCCAGGGCCAAGACTTCTTCAAAGCGTTCTACCGGATGAAATTCCATGCCCTTCTTTACGATATCCGGGATATCGTCCAGATCCCGGAGGTTCTGTTTAGGAATAATGATATGCCGGGCCTTGTTGCGCCGGGCAGCAATGGTCTTTTCCTTGAGCCCCCCTATGGGAAGCACTTGCCCGGTAAGGCTCAGTTCCCCGGTCATCACCAGCTTAGGGGTGATGGTTTTGTTGCGGAGCAGGGACAAAAGAGCCGTGGCCATAGTGATCCCCGCAGAAGGGCCGTCTTTGGGGGTAGCCCCTTCAGGAATATGCAGGTGGATGAGGTTCTTCTCAAACCAGGCAGCCTCAATAGCGTAGCGTTCGGTTCCCAGTTTTCTGGCCACGGTCATGGCAATGGCGGCGGATTCCTTCATAATGTCTCCCATCTTACCGGTCAAGGTAAGTCCTCCCTTACCCGGTACCGAAATGGCCTCGATCACCAGGGTATCTCCTCCCATGCTGGTCCAGGCCAAGCCCACAGACATGCCGGGGCGATCCGCCCTTTTAAGGTCCCCTTCAGGGAACAAGGGTTTACCCAGGTGTTTTTCGATCAGTTTCTTATCGATTATAAATTTCTCTGCCGTACTGTTCTCGGCTGCGTTTTTTTCCTCCGGCTCCTTCTCCAGTGCCGCCCCCTCACGCGCACTCAGGCTTAGGATCTGGGATACCTCGGCATTGTCCTGCTTCTGGGTATCGGTTTTGGCTGCCGCGGCTTCTTCTTCAGCTTCTACCACCTGTTTTGCCAGCTTACGGTGGATCTTATCCAGGTTCTTTTCAAAGTTACGCACCCCTGCTTCCCGGGCATACCCATTAGCAATGTAGAGCAGGGATTCCCGGGTGTATTTGACCTGATTCTTTTTGAGACCGTTTTTCGCAAGACTCTTGGGAACCAGGTAGCGCTTGGCGATCTCCAGTTTCTCCGTATCAATATAACCGGGAAGCTGGATGATCTCCATACGATCCAGGAGAGGATGCGGAATGGTATCCAGGGTATTGGCGGTAACGATGAAGAAGATGTGAGAGATGTCAAAGGGAAGATCCAGGTAATGATCCCGGAAACTGTTGTTTTGCTCCGGGTCCAGGACCTCTAAGAGCGCGCTGGCAGGATCCCCCTGAAAACTCACGCCCATCTTGTCGATTTCATCAATCATGAAGACCGGATCCTTGGTCTTGACGATCTTAAGCCCTTGAAGGATTTTCCCCGGCATAGCCCCGATATAGGTACGGCGGTGGCCCTTGATCTCCGCCTCGTCCCGCATACCTCCCACAGAGAAACGGAAAAACTCCTTGCCCAGGGCATGGGCTACGGACTTGCCCACCGACGTTTTACCTACCCCGGGAGGCCCCACCAGGCATACAATGGAACCCTTGGAATCCTGCTTGAGTTTCCGGACCGCCAGATATTCCACGATACGGCTCTTCACATCCTTGAGTCCATAATGGTCGTTTTCCAGTATCTCCTGGGCACCCTTGAGGTCAAAATGCTCGGGCGCAGGTTCACTCCAGGGGAGGTTGGCAATCGTATCCAAGTAGTTCCGGGTGATGATGAATTCCCCTGAATTGGGGTCCATAAGGTTGAATTTCTCAAGCTCCTGCTCCACCGCCTCCTTGATTTCCCCTTCAAAGGCAAAGACATCCAGCTTATCCTTGAAGCGCTGGTATTCAGAACTTTTAGCATCCGTGGTCATCCCCAATTCGGTTTTGATGGCCTTAAGCTCCTCTTTCAGGAAATAATCCCGCTGGGACTTCTCGATCTTTTCGTTGATTTCCTTTTGAATCCGTTTCTGAATACGCAAGAGCTCCTGCTCTTTTTTGATAAAGACCAAGACTTGTTCCATACGCTTACGAACATTGAGGATTTCCAGAATCTTTTGCTGCTCCCCTTTATCAATGTTGAGAATACTGGCGATGAAGTCTGCGATCTTGCCGGGATGATCGATGTTGATCATGTTGAGGCGCATTTCTTCGGAAAAGAGGGGGTTATTCTCGGAGATCTGCTTCATTTCGCTGATCAGCGCCCGGGTAAGGGCCTTTACTTCGCTGGTGTCGTCCTCTTCATCATCCAGATACTCCACCGCACCCACAATGGGATTCACCGGATTAAGGGCCTTCTTTATCCTGAACCGTTTCAGGGTGGAGATGAATATATTCACCCCCCCATCTGGGAGGTTGATCTTCTTAACGATTTTAGCCGCAGTACCCACCTTGTAAAGATCGACAATCGTGGGACTTTCACTTTCATTAGCCAGCATCACCAGCCCGATAAGACCGTCTCTAGCCACTGCATCATCAATAACTTTCACATCCATAGGATTTCCGATCATAATCGGCGTAAAGATCCCTGGAAATATAGGGCGACCCATGAGGGCCACTAAGGGCAATTTATGCGGAAGAATTTGATCGATAGGCACTACACTTTGTTCTGACATATACCAGTCCTTGTATTATTGTAATTAATGGTACTACTTTTTAACATGTATATAATTCGATACCGGCTTTAAGCAACGGATGTTTATATGTGCAGGAAATCTATGTTTCAAATATCGTAAATACCGGTATAAAAAGAAAGGGTCTTGCCTGCTACAGAACTATCGAACGATTGACCTCTACCGGGAAGACCCCGAAAAGCCTATTCAGGGGGGAATCTAGGGTATAGGAGGTCCGGGCAATGGTATTGTAGATATCCACTACGAGTTTTACCTCCTCCGGGTCTTTGGCGTATACAGCGGAGGCATAGGCTGCCCTGAAAAACCCTTGTTCGGCCAATTCCCTGGTCGAACAGCTTCCATATCGCTGTTTAGCCTGACTATCTACCACTGCCGTGGGACCGTCATACCCAATAGTAAATACAAAGTCCTCTCTTGATAACAACATATACCTTTTTTCACCCTCTACACATATTTGACTGTTTTTCTATAAAATGTCTCTTGAAACTCCCTGAATTTCAAGAGAGCGCCGGCACTTTAGGTTTCTGAGAAAGCCTCTTTTATGCAGGGGAAAAAGATTCTTTTCCGACACCGCAGGTTGGACACACCCAGTCATCAGGAAGGTCTTCAAAAGAGGTCCCCGGCTTGATTCCGTTCGTACTATCACCCTGCACAGGATCATAGATATACCCACATACATCACATATATACTTATTCATATACACTCCATTGTTTAGATTTGTCATACACCAAAACGACACTCGTATGTATAAT
Organism: Treponema sp.; assembly: GCA_031282065.1. Taxonomy (GTDB): domain Bacteria; phylum Spirochaetota; class Spirochaetia; order Treponematales; family Breznakiellaceae; genus JAIRLU01. The sequence continues at coordinate 9,536 of JAITEL010000080.1, read as the reverse complement.
GTACTATAATAATCTATGTTTAGGGTACGCTTTTCAAGCTTGGGGTACAATTTTAAGCAAATTTATGAAATGTACCCTATTGACATTACTTTTTTAATTGTCTATTTTTAAAACCATTCTGGAGTGGTGTCCGAGTGGTTGAAGGAGGCGGTCTTGAAAACCGTTGTGCCGTGAGGTACCGAGGGTTCGAATCCCCCCTGCTCCGTAGCAGCAGAGCAGGCTGTAGTTATTTTTGATAGAGATGGTATTATAGTAAAAAAGTTTTTTACCTTCTTGAGATGGTGAAAGGCATATAAACTTTTGGAGCGGTGCGAGAGCGGCCGAATCGGGCTCCCTGCTAAGGAGTTGTGCCCCGCAAGGGTACCGGGGGTTCGAATCCCCCCTGCTCCGTAACAGTACATGAGGTTGTAGCTCAGCTGGATAGAGCTTCAGATTGCGGATCTGAAGGTCGGAGGTTCGAATCCTCTCAGCCTCAAAGATACGTCCTTATAGTATGCTGGTACGCAAAATCCCTTGCTTTCAATCTGCGGAATAGATATGCTTAGCCTATCTAATTATGAGTATCTTTCAAAAATCCGATGCGTTCTATTTGTTAGCCTTCTTCCTCATCATCATTGCTCTGGGAACTCTCTTGCTCCTGCTTCCCGCTTCCTGGCAAGGCCCAGCCCCGCTCAATCCGCTGGACGCGGTTTTTACCGCGGCCTCTGCGGTTTGTGTTGCAGGCCTTGGCGTTGTGGATATTACGGTCTTCAGTCCCCTGGGATTGACGATCATCATGCTCCTGATACAGATAGGTGGGCTGGGTATCATCAGCTTTAGTTCGGTGCTCCTTACGATTCCTGGAAACCGGCTTGCCATCATGCAACGAAACTCCATCCAGAGTTTCTATATAGACGGCGTGGAATACCGGCCCCGCAGAATCGTACGGAATATCATCGCTTTCACGGCTAGCATTGAAGCAGTCGGGGCGCTGCTCCTTGCCCTGTGTTTCAGGCAGGCAGGAGTGCAAAACTGGTTTTTTATGGGCCTGTTTCATGCGATCTCCGCATTTTGTAATGCCGGCCTTAGTCCCCTGGAAGGAGGGCTTACTGCTTTTGCGGACCAGACCCCCCTTTTGCTGGTGCTTATGGTCTTGATTGTCTCAGGCGGCCTTGGCTTCATCGTGCTCCAGGATATCCTTGAAGTGTGGCTGGGTAAAAAGCAGCACCTCAGTTACCACAGTCGTATTGTGTTGGTGATAAGTGCCTCGTTGATCCTGGGGGGAACGCTCCTGTTTTTCATGCTGGAGCGCAAACAACTGCTCAGCGGGATGGATATGGTTCCAGGCGCCTGGGTGCAGGCCCTGTTTCAATCGGTTACGACCAGGAGCGGAGGCTTTGAAGTCTTGCCCCAAAGCCGCTTGAGCCAATCTTCCAAGTTGCTTACCGGTCTCTTGATGCTCATAGGTGGCGCACCCGGTTCCATTGCCGGGGGTTTGAAGATTACCACGGTATTCGTGGTCCTTGCGCTTATGTTTCGTAAGCCTGATGAACAGGGGGATATTACGCTCTTTCGCCACCGGCTTACCGCAGAGACCCTGAACAAGGGAGTGGTCTATATGTTGAAGGCCCTGGTGCTGCTTTTGCTGTGTATTGCCGCATTGACGTTTTTTGAGGGGACGCGGGGGAAGTCTCTGGGGGCTTTGGTCTTTGAGGTGGTCTCTGCCTTTGGAACCGTAGGCTTGACCTTAAGTCTTACTCCCTCCCTATCCGCGGGGGGGAAACTCATCATCATTGTCGCCATGTTTGCCGGACGGGTCGGTTTGGTTGCCCTGGCCTTTCCTGCCCTGGGCCGCAGGCATTATGCGATAAGCTATCCTGAAGGGTCCATCCTCTTGGGTTGACGGTGCATAAGGAGAATTATGAAACAAGTAGCTATTTTGGGATTAAGCCATTTTGGGAAAAGCGTGCTTGATGAGCTTTTGGAACTCAAGGTGGAAGTCATTATCGTGGATAAGGACCGGAAGGTCATTGATACCTATAAGGACGCTTCTGCTGCCGCAGTGGTGCTGGATATGCTCAACGTGGAGCATCTTCGCAAGGTCCTCCCTGAATCCATTGATGCGGTGATTATTGATATGGGGGACAACATTGAAGCCTCCATCCTCGCCACCAGTTACTGCGCTAAATTGAAGATCAAGACTATCATCGTTAAGGCGGAAACCGAAGCTCATGGGGAGATTCTGGAACTGGTGGGGGCAAGCAAGGTGGTGTTCCCCAACAAGGAAGCGGCCAAACGGATCACCCCCTTGCTTCTGTCTTCGGTGCTCCTCAACTATTTCCCGGTAAGCGGGAAGCTGGTTATCGCAGAATTGGAGATTCCCAGTCATCTCATCGGGAAGTCTATGGCAGAAGCGGATATCCGCAGGCAGTACAACCTCAACCTCATCTCCCTTCGGGGGCCGCAGGAGGAATTCGACCTCTTGGATGCGGATAGCACTTTCAAGGCCGGGGATATTGGTCTTTTCTCCGGTACTGATGAGGCGCTGGAGCATTTTATTGGGTATGCACCCAAGGAACGGGCCTATAAGAACATAGCAGAGCAGTTTTTTAAGCTGTTTCAGCATTATAAGAAGTGAGAGGAGCATCTATGCGAGTTTTCCCTAAATCGTCAAAACTGGACGATGTGTGTTACGATATTCGAGGGCCGGTCCTCAAGGAAGCGAAACGCCTCGAGAACCAGGGTTTTCGGATATTGAAGCTCAATATCGGCAATCCCGCGGCCTTTGGGTTCAATGCCCCTGATGAGATCCTCCACGACATCATCATCAATCTCCAGGATGCCCAGGGCTACTGCGATTCCCAGGGACTGTTCTCTGCCCGGAAAGCGGTTATGCATGATTTCCAATCCAAGGGAGTACTGGATGTGAAGATAGAGGATATCTTCATCGGTAACGGGGTAAGTGAGCTTATTATGATGGCTATGCAGGGGCTGCTGGATGCAGGGGATGAGGTACTCGTCCCTATGCCTGATTATCCCCTGTGGACTGCGGCGGTTACCCTTTCAGGGGGCAAGGTAGTGCATTATAGGTGTGATGAAGAAGCTGCATGGAACCCTGACCTAGAGGATATCCGTTCCAAGATAAGCAGCAACACCAAGGCCATCGTCGTGATAAACCCCAACAACCCTACGGGCGCGGTGTATGACCGGGAGGTCCTGGAGGGTATTACCCGGATGGCTAGGGAACATGAACTCATCCTGTATGCAGATGAAATTTATGACCGTATCGTGTATGACGGAGTACAGTCCATTCCCTTGTCCACCCTGGACCCAGAGGTCCTGACCGTTACCTTTAACGGCCTTTCCAAAGCCTACCGGTCTGCGGGGTTTCGGGCCGGTTGGATGGTCCTGTCCGGGAATAAAAAGATAGCTGCCGAATATATTGAAGGGCTTGAAATGCTTTCTAATATGCGTATCTGTGCCAATGTACCTGCCCAATTCGGCATACAAACCGCGCTGGGAGGGTACCAGAGCATTAAGGATCTGCTGCTTCCTGGAGGCCGCCTCAAGGAACAGCGGGATACCGCGGTTACGTTGATCCGTAGCATTCCCGGCCTTGATGTGGTCATGCCCCGAGGAGCCCTCTATTGCTTTCCCCGGATCGATACCAAACGCTTTGGCATCGTTGATGATGAGCGCTTCATTATGGATCTGCTCCAGAAACAGCACTTGTTGTTAGTCCACGGCAAGGGTTTTAACTGGAAGCAGCCGGATCATTTCCGCGTGGTCTTTCTCCCGGATAAGGAAACCTTACAGGAGGCCATAGGCCGGATAGATCGTTTTCTGGAACACTATAGGCAGGAATAATAAAAAAGACGGTGCACCTGGACGTCGGTATATGCACCGTCTTGTATAATCTGAGGGTTTCCCTCTCCTTGATATTTATATATCGGCAGGGTATTGGTGGACTTTAATTTTTTTGCAGAATAAGTTTAAGAACGGCAAAAATGAAAAAACACTAGGCCTTATCACGATAATACAGAACAGAAGAAGCGGTCTTTTTCCTTACACAAAGGCAAAAAGGCGGCTTATAGCAGCGCACAAAGCGCCGCTGAGCCGCTGCCTGGGGCATCATTCCAGATGCACATTCAAGCCCATCACCTTATCTACCGGCAGAGAGAAGACCAGACCTTCGGCTTCAGTGGTAAGGCCGTAGGCCTGGCTTACCGCCTGCATGATGGGAACTTTCCGGTCCCGACTGGTAAGCATGATGATGATTTCCTTCTCGTCCTGTACGGAGACGCCGAAAAACTTGACCGCCTTCTGGTGGTCCAGGCCCCGGGCGTTTATCACCGTTCCGCCGGTAGCCCCTGCTTCCCGGGCCACGGTCATAAATTCATCGCTGTAGCCCTGGTTGATGATGGAGATGATTACATCGTTTCTGATTTCAGTGCTCACTTTTACTTCCTCCCTGAGGTTCTTTTCCTGATTTTCCGCGGTTTGAGGCTTATTAATGGGGCCTGGTTCCTTAAATAACTTATAGATGAGGTTATTGATCCCAGAAAGAGGAACCGTAAAGGCGATGCCCGCACCAACGCTATGAACACCGAGCTTTTTTCGTACCTCTTGAATCAAAAACGGCGCCATGCCCTCTTGTTCCAGACAGAGAATCACCGCTTTTTCACTGGATCCGATACCAAGCACGTCGAGAATTTCCGAATTCGCGGTTCCCTTGCCTTTGGTAACGAAATGAAAGCGGATCCGTTCCTGCTCGAAGACCTTGGAAACGACCTTGAGCTTATTCCAGTCAATAATAACAAACAACAACTTGAGTAGCGGTGCTGTATTAGGCATACCAGGCCTCCTCCTCGAAGAGGATTATCTCTTCCACTTTCTCGGTGGGGATCTTCAGGATTTCCTGTTCCGTCTTTTTCGCGGAGGTCTTCAGCTTGCTGCCGTATATGAGTCCCATGCCTTGTATGACGATGAGGGGCGCCATAGCAACCATAGCGACTATGCCGAAGGCATCGGTCATCATGTTTCCCCCGGCCCCTTCACAGGTCCCCATTGCTAGGGGCAGCAGGAAGGTGGAAGTCATAGGGCCGCTGCACACCCCGCCGGAATCGAAGGCAATACCCGTGAAGATTTTCGGCACGAAGAAGGTAAGGATCAGGGCAAAGGCATAGCCGGGGATAAGGATCCACATGATAGAAATCCCCAGAAGGATCCGGATCATGGTAATGGCCAGGGCGAATGCCATGCCTACGGCAAGGCCCCGCTTCAGCACCTTCTGGGTAATCGCCCCGGAGGAGATCTCCTCCACCTGTTTGGTGAGTACATGGACCGCCGGTTCTGCATCAACGATGAAGTAGCCTATCACCATACTGAAGGGCACCAATATCCACTTAATCGCCGAAGATGCAAGCTCTAATCCCAGCAGGTGGCCCACCGGAATAAAGCCCACATTAACCCCGGTTAAGAAGACCACCAGGCCAATGAGGGTATAGATGAAACCCACCACAATCCGCACGATTTGATGCCGTTTAAAGCGCCGGGCTATAAACTGGAACACCAAGAAAAAGACCACTATCGCGGCCAGGGCATTTAACACATCCTCCAGGTAATGGGGAAATTCCTTGGCAAAGAGGGTAACCACCTCACGGGAGTTAGCCACTACCGGTACGGTATGGGATTCTACATCCGCTCCGGTGGGATTATAGAAGATCCCCAGTAAGAGCACCGCTAAAATAGGGCCTATGCTGCACAGAGCAACCAGGCCAAAGCTGTCATCCTGGGAATGTCTGTCGCTTCGGATAGAGGCAACCCCCACGCCCAAGGCAAGGATGAAAGGCACGGTAATAGGGCCGGTAGTAACGCCCCCTGAGTCAAAGGCCACGGGGATGAAGTTACCCGGGGCCCAATACGCCACCATAAAGGTTATCAGGTAGAAGATAAGCAGCAGGATCGCCAGGCGTATCTTGAAGAGGGTGCGGATGATGGCGATCATCAGGAAAGCCCCCACCCCGACCCCTACGGTGAGAATGAGCGCCATAGAAGGCTGAATCGAGGGCACTTGGAGGGCCAAGACCTGGAGATCCGGTTCTGCAATGGTGATGATAAGACCCATGACAAAACTGATACCCAGGATCAGGGCCAGACTCGGCACCCGGGTGAGTTGGATGCCTATCCCTTCACCCATAGGCATCATTGCCATATCCGCGCCCAAGGTGAAAAAGCCCATCCCAATGATGAGCAATGCCGCTCCTGCGAGAAACATAAGAATGGTTCCCGGAGGCATAGGTACCAGGATCACACTAGCCAGGAGTACGATCAGGGTAATGGGAAGCACCGAAGAAAAGGCTTCCATGATTTTTTCTTGTAATATCTTATTCATGGGATGGTATAACTATAGGAGATATGCACAAGAAAGTTAAGAGGGCAGCAGCTTAGCTGGAGGATGCGCGATGCAGCATATACCTGGGAGGCGCTTTAACCGCCCGGTGCAGGGTGTTTGAACAGCCTTGTTCAAGGTGTTTGAACAGCCCTGTTCAAGGTGCTTGATCCGGTGCGATCAAGGTGCGTCAACAGCCCGGTTCAAGGTGTTCCAACCGGGCGCTTGCATGAGCAGCGGCGGCTTGGCTTTTCCCGTATACACCCAATCCCTATGAAGCCGCGCCCCGGGAACAAAGACTTGCGGGAGCCTTTTTATCCATAGTATCTTCAATCATGTACGCGTACACCGCTCCTCATACCGGGGCTTTAAGCCCCCCGGAGGGCCCATGAAGGCCATAAAACGGTTCTCCCCAAGCTGTATCGCCCGGCTCCAAAGGGAAATCCAGGAAGCCCAGGGGAATGAGGTCTTTGCCCTGGGCTTCCTGGACACGAAGGGGCTGGTGAGTACCCTGGAGGTGAGCGCCCGGGGGCAGGAACAGCGGGTCCTCGCGGTGGATCCCCGCCTGGAAGCCGCGGACGTGTTCATCCACAACCACCCTTCGGGCCTGCTTACCCCCAGTGATGCGGATCTTGCCATAGCTTCCCGGGCTGCCCAGGCAGGGGTGGGCTGCTTCATCGTGGATAACCCGGTGGAACAGGTCTATGTGGTAACCGAACCCATCAAGAAACGCCCCGTAAAGAAGCTCCATGCCCCGGACATCCTGGCTGCCCTGGAAGAGGGAGGAGCCATAGCCAAACGGCTTCCTGCCTACGAGAACCGCCGGTCCCAGCTTGAGCTTATGCAGCTCATCATCCGGGGCTTTAATGATGATGCCCTGGTAGCTGCCGAGGCAGGCACCGGAGTGGGAAAGTCCTTTGCCTACCTCCTTCCGGCCCTGAGCTACGCCCTGGCCAATGATGAGCGTATCGTGATTTCCACGGCTACCATCACCTTGCAGCAGCAGCTTTATGAGAAGGACATACCCCTGGTGATTTCAGCCCTAGGGAACAGGGAAAAGAAACTCAAGGTTGTCCTTATTAAAGGGCGGGGGCATTACCTGTGCCGCCGCCGTCTCAAAGAGGCCCTCCAGGAACAGGGCCTCCTGGATGAGGGGGAATGCCAAGACCTCAGGGCCATCCATGACTGGTCGAAGACCACCAGGACCGGAAGCCGCTCTGACCTTTCCTTCATGCCCCAGGAAGGGCTCTGGTCCCGAATCTGTGCCGAGGCGGATTGCTGTATGGGTATGCACTGCCCTGAACGGGAGGGCTGTTTCGTCCTTGCCCTGCGCAAAGAATCCGCGGATGCCAGGATTCTGGTGGTGAACCACCACCTGCTCTTTGCAGACCTGGCGGCCCGGCATGAGGGGGCCGGGTACAAGCATACGGTGGTTCTTCCGCCTTACAGCAGGGTCATTGTTGACGAGGCCCATACCGTGGAGGGAGCGGCTACCTCCTTCTTTTCCCAGGAATTCAGCCGGCTGGGGATAAGCCGCCACCTGGGACGGCTGTATAGGCGCAGCCGTGGAGGAAGCCCCCTGGGTCTTTTGCCGGGCCTTGCCTCCCTGGGAGCTGCCGAAGAGCGTCTTGAGGCCCTGGAGGCTGCCCTAAGGCTCATAAGGGATAGTGCAGAGGCTCTGGACCTGGCTGCCCTGGAACTCTGCCAAACCGAGGGGGTCTTTCGTTTGACCCCCTCCAAGGCACCGCTCATCCAGGAGCTTCTCCTTCCTCATCTGAGGGCGCTGGGGCAGCACTTATGCGCCTTTACCGCAGGTATTCAGGAACTGCTGGATCGCCTTGAGCCCCAGGATGAGGATACTGCCCTGGCCTGGGAAGTGAGAGCCCTCATGCGCCGGCTTGACGCCATAGGGGCTATCTGTACGGCTTTCATGGAATTCCGGGAACGGAGTGCTACCGAGGTACTGTGGCTGGAAGGGCATTTCAAGACCGGCAGCGGCGCTGCCAGGGGGTCTTGGGCGGCCTTCATCGTAAGCCCCATTGCGGTGGCCCCTTCCCTCAAGGAGGCCCTCTTTGTGCCCAATAAGACGGTGATATGCCTATCCGCCACCCTGACCGTGGCGGATTCCTTTGCCTATTGGAATTCCCGCTGCGGTCTGAGTCTGGTAGAAGACCGGAAGGTCCTCACCGGGCAGTTCCCCTCTCCCTTCCCCTATGCCTCATCGGTACTCCTTGCCATACCACAGGATGCCCCCTTGCCTGAGCCTGATCATGAGCGTTACCGGGCCTTTGTGGACAAGGCGGCGGTGGAACTGGTGCAATGTGCCGGAGGGTCCAGCCTCGTGCTCTTTACCTCCTATGAGGCCCTGAGGAGCGCCTATACCGCGGCGGTCCCGGTCTTAGCGCAGCAAGGGATACGCTGTCTGAAGCAGGGGGATGATGACCGGAACCGGCTCTTGAGGACCTTCCTTAAGGATGAGCAGAGCGTCCTCTTTGCCACCGATTCTTTCTGGGAGGGGGTGGATGCCCCGGGAGATACCCTTCGCCTGGTGATCCTCTGCCGGCTGCCTTTCAGGGCCCCCAATGAGCCGGTATTCCAGGCCCGCTGTGAGGCCCTCCAGAAACAGGGGGCTAATCCTTTCATGGAGCTGTCCCTCCCCGAGTCGGTGATGAAGTTCAAGCAGGGATTCGGAAGGCTTATGCGCCGTTCCAGCGATCATGGGGTGGTGGTGGTCCTGGACGGACGGGTTCTCTGGAAACGGTACGGCCAGTATTTTCTCCGTTCCCTCCCGGAGACCAAGACCAGCTTTGCGGACTTTACCGGCATACTCCGTCAGGTCGAGCGCTTCTTGGGCCGCCAGCGGCTTTAAAGCCCCTGACGGGCAGTGGTGATGAGGAAACGAAGCGCCCCTTGCCTGTAGCTTGGGGTGATAAGGAGGCACATCCGGGGGGTGGCGGGCTTTCGTCATTGCGAGGGCGAAGTCCGAAGGAATCCAGACCGGGCAGTCTCCGCGGTGGATTGCTTCGCTGCGCTGGCAATGACGGGGTGGGGGCCCCTTCATATAAAAAAGCCGAAGGTCTCAAGCTATGTCCGGCTCGTTCCGCCAGCCGGGGAAACCGGTACCGGGCTAAAAGGCAGCATACTTTGAGGTCTGCTGTATGGTTGT
>JAITEL010000079.1 GCA_031282065.1 Treponema sp. | reverse complement strand
TGTCTATTTTTACATGCCCTCGCTGCTTCGGTAACAGGGGAGTTACCTGTTTGAATTGTTTTTGGCTGAGTTCCATGTCTCCAGTATATCATATTTCATTAGTGTGAACACGCCCTAGGAGACCTTAAGGATGGGGTACAACATCCAAGGGCATAGCGAGGAGATCCTGCGGCGGGATCCGGGAAAAACCAAGGGAAGGAAGAAGCGCTGAAGGCAGCCGATCACCAGATACTCAGCGCATGGTATTAAGGGTGAGGCATCACCCCGGAACCCTAAGGATACCGGCGACCCGAGTCTTTATGCCTGGGGCTCCTGGGATTACGGGGATGCGGGACAGGTCAAGTGTATCTTTTCCATGAGACCTTTTCAAAGCGCCGCACCTTTATTGTTTTAGGGTTATAGCCTCCTAAAGCTAAGTAAGGTGAGTTCGACAAGCGGAAGAGAACTAATGCTTCTCAGTTCGGAAGCTGCCGGACTAGGCTTGGAGGCTACCGGACTAAGCTCGGAGGCTACCGGACTAAGCTCGGAAGGTACCGGACTAGGCTCAGAAGGTACCGGACTAAGCTCAGAAGGTACCGGACTAAGCTCAGAAAGTACCGGACTAGGCTCGGAAGGTATCCGGGTATGCTCAGAAGCTGCCGTTGTTCTCTCATTTCCCTATCGAACTCACGTTAAGTATGATATGCGGTTCTGGAGTTTTTTATTTGTTCTATGATTTTCTATTGACACACTTCTCGGAGTTAGTTAGTATATACAATGTTAATTAATTTTAACTTAGGAGGTACTTATGGTATCAAAAATCGCGAGATATACCCTGTCGCTTATATGCGGGGTATTTTTGTTTGTTGGATGCCCCACGAGTGATAATGAAACGGGGGGGGTAATACCCTAACGAAGACCGAGGCGTATTTTCCTGTAGTGGACGCCCTCTCCAGCGCAAGTATTCTTCGGGTGGATTCCCACACCATGGCCTATGTGGGAGAACGAACCGGGACCAGCTATAAACTGAACAAGGTAGATCTGGATGAGCCCACTGAAAAAATCAGCCAGGATATCGGGGGTAATGTGGCGGTTATCACTGCGTCTACGGACGGCAGCACAATCGGCCTTATCCAGGCGGTAGAGCACGGTTATGAGGCTTTTGCCGGGGCGTATACCAAAATATACGATGCCGATTCCCTTGAGTTGTTAGAAACCTTTCCCCTGGCTCCACCGGCTGCCGACGGCCGTATCGTGGAGCCCCTCCACCACCGGGACCCCAGCCTGTCCCTGACCGATAAATACGCGGTGGTGCTTACGGAAGACGACGGGTATTTTGCCTCGGGCGGCGCACAGCAGTATCTCAGCGTGTACGACATAGCCGGAGATAAAGAGGCGGTCCATGTCAACGCATTCCTTGATGGCACCGCGGGCGCCAGAGGGGGCGCAAATCCCGCTCTGGGTGTCGGTACCTTGATGGGGGCGGTCGTGCACGGCGACTACATCATCGTGGGGGGAAACAGCACCACATCCGCGACTGCGGTATTGAAGATCGACGCGACCGGCTCTGCCCTTACCGTTAGCAATGTTACTGCCAGCGGGCACACCGATATCGCAGCCAACCACTGGTTCAAGAACAACGGGACGTACGTGCTTGAGTCCAAGAGCAATGGGAAGGTCCAAGTGTGGAAGTGGAACGGCGCAAACGCCCCGACCGTGGTTGGACAGGTGGACGTGTATGGGACTACCGGAAGCATCCAGGCCCTGTGCTTTGACCCGGAGGACCCCAAGATCGCGTACTTCTATCAAAAAGCCGCCGCCACCGGAAGCGCAGCCAATCTCGGAAGCGTGTACCGCGTTGATCTGACCAATCCAGCTACGAAAACCAAGGTGTTCACGTTTGCCAAATGGGTATTTAGCATTAGTGGCCGGAATCAGCCTGCTACTTGGTATGAGGCTTCCATCCCAAGCGGCATCTGGACCATCGAAAAGCAGAAAGCCGGTAATGATGACTACTATGTACTTTCCGGCAGCTATTCCTACGGAAGCCCCGCCACCACGGTTGGCGCCGTCTTCACTATCAAAAACCCGACAACCGGCGATGTTTTCGGCGGCACTTATACTGCGGCCAGTGGTACTACCGCAGCTAGCGGCACTGTGGATAATACCGGCAAAGTAAGCGTTGAGACCTTCACCTCGCCCTGGGGCACTGCGGTACGGACCTTGAAGACCTTCAAGAGTAGCACCGGGGATGTTTACTTTGCGGCGAAAAACTACACCGCCAGCGGAGCGGCCTCACAGTACAAACTGGTGCTTAAACAGATGAATTAAGCTTCCATACACGAAAAAAAGGACCTGAGCCAAGAGCAGGAAACCCTTCGCCTTAAACCGGCGGGTTCCCTGCTCTTCCTCTATTCGGGGGATTAAAAACAGCGAAAACTGACCGGAACCTCATTGACAACATCCTTTAAAATCCGCATTGTTCCATTAGTATTAAAGATAGGCACAGGGCCTATGCACATCCATGTTGGAGGGAGGTTGAGAGAGCACTATTGAAAGGGAGCGATGTGGGCATCAAGGGGATTGCTAAATCCTTTGGTGACTTTAAGGTTTTACATAACATTGACCTGGGAATCAAAAAAGGGGAGTTTTTTTCCCTTCTGGGGCCTTCAGGGTGCGGCAAAACGACCCTCCTGCGGATCATTGCGGGCTTTGAAAGTCCCGATGCGGGAAGCCTCCAGTTTGACGGAGTGGATGTGTTGGACCTGCCGCCTAATCAGCGGCAGGCAAATACGGTTTTTCAGAACTACGCCCTCTTTCCCCACCTTTCGGTATTTGAAAATGTGGCTTTCCCCTTGCGGATTCGCAAGATCCCTAAGACGCAGATCGCCGCTAAAGTCAATGAATATCTGCAACTGACCCAGATGGAAGGGCAGGCCCATAAAAAACCGAGCCAGCTTTCCGGCGGCCAGAAACAGCGGGTCGCCATAGCCCGTGCCCTCATCAATGAACCGCGGGTGCTCCTCCTCGACGAGCCCCTTTCCGCCCTGGACGCCAAGTTGCGCCAGCACATGCTCATCGAACTGGACCAGATCCACGATAAGATCGGCATCACCTTCATCTATGTTACCCACGACCAGCAGGAGGCCCTCTCGGTGTCGGACCGCATCGCGGTGATGAACCAGGGGGATATCTTACAGGTGGGGAGCCCCCACGAAATCTACGAAAGCCCCGCCACGGACTTCGTGGCCCGCTTTATCGGCGAGACCAACCTCTTCGACGGGGTGGTGGCCTCCGCGGTGAACCTGGATAAACCGGAGCCGGAATATATGGCGGAACTGGATATCCCGGAATTGGGCAGGATCAAGGTTACCACGGTGGATGCGGTGCAGGCCGGCCAGCAGGTGAGTTTTACCATCCGGCCTGAGAAGATCCTCATTTCCAAGGAAAAGCCCGTTACAAAACGGGAAGATATCAATCTGTTCCAGGGCACCGTAGATGAGCCTATCTATTCGGGGTTCCAGACCAAGTTCTACGTGAAGGTCCGGGATAAGGCGCTTATCCGGGTAATAAAGCAGCACGCCAAGTATTCCGATGAAGGCCCGGATATCCTGTGGAGGGATGATGTCTTCCTTTCCTGGAGCGCCAATGACGGGTATATCGTTGAGGTAAAAAAAACGTGAGCACCCCGGGTAAACGAAATTACGGACCCCTCTATTCGGCGCCCATGACCGTTTGGTTCACCTTCTTTTTCCTCACCCCCCTGATCATCATCGTGGTCTACAGTTTCCTCAAGAAAGGACTGTACGGCGGGGTGGTGGGGGCATTCTCTCTGGATGCTTACGAGAGCCTTTCCAACCCCAGCCTGGTCCTTACCACGGTCCGTACGGTAGGGACCTCCCTGGTCGCCACGGTCTTGACCATCTTCATTGCCCTCCCTTGCGGGTATTTCATGGCCAAGAGCCGGAATCAGACGCTGCTCTTGCTCCTCATTATCATCCCCTTTTGGACCAATTTCCTCATCCGGGTATTTGCCTGGATGAACATCCTGGGGAACAACGGCTTCTTGAACGAATTCTTGGTCCGCTTAGGTCTTGTGGACGACTATATCCACTTCCTGTACAACCAAAAGACCGTGGTTTTGGTCTTGGTCTATATGTATCTGCCCTATGCGATCCTGCCCCTGTTTTCCACCATCGACAAATTCGACTTTTCCCTCCTGGAAGCGGCCCGGGACCTGGGAGCCACCCAGCTTGAAGCCATGCTTAAGGTGCTGCTTCCCAACATAAGGAGCGGCATCTACACCGCGGTGCTCTTCACGTTTATCCCCATCTTCGGCGCATATGCGGTGCCGCTCCTGGTGGGAGGCAAGGATTCCTACATGCTGGGGAATGTCATAGCGGATCAGCTCACCAAGTCCCGGAATTGGCCCCTGGCAGCGGCTATCTCCATGGTCCTCACTCTCATTACCACTGTGGGCGTGCTCCTTATGATGAGCCTGCAGCGCAGGGACGCGCTCCGAAACGAGAGCCCCAAACATAAGGAGCTGCGACCGTGAATTTTAGAAGGCTCATTCATCACATCATAACCCCCTTGAAGTCCGGCATTTCCTTAGGGGAAGCGGCCCGTCATGCCAAGCGGGCATACCGCAATCGCTACTCCTTTTCCCAACTGGTTTTCATTGCCACCATTGGCTTTCTCTTTTTGCCCCTGGCGGTGCTGGTCTTGTACTCCTTTAATGCAGCCAAGGGCATGCACTGGACAGGGTTCTCCCTGGTATGGTATGAACAGCTCTTTCTCCATTCCCGGGATCTGTGGCGTTCTTTCTGGAACAGTATGCTCATTGCGGTAAGTTCCGCGGCAAGCGCCACGGTCATAGGTACCCTGGGAGCCATAGGGGTAAACTGGTACCGGTTTAAGCTGCGAAACTATGTGCAGACCATTTCCTTTCTCCCCATGATCCTTCCGGAGATCATCATCGGGGTGTCCCTTTCCATTTTTTTTGCCGGGGTAAAGATGCGATTGGGGCTTTTGACCATATTCATCGCCCATACCACCTTCAACCTGCCCTTTGTCTTTCTTATGGTCATGGCCCGTTTGGATGAATTCGATTTTTCGATTATCGAAGCTGCCCACGACCTGGGGGCTAATGAGGGGCAGACCCTCTTAAAGGTAACCACTCCCATTTGTATGCCCGGTATTGTGTCAGGCTTCTTAACCGCCATCACCATTTCCTTGGAGGATTTTGTGATTACCTACTTTGTGGCGGGCCCGGGATCCTCCACGCTGCCCTTGTATATATACTCGGCCATCCGTTTTGGAGTCTCCCCGGTGATCAATGCCCTGTCGGTGGTGATGATCCTGGGTACGGTGCTCCTCACCTATCTTTTGAGGAATTTCCTCAAATACATCGCCGCCAAATAACGCCGGCCTCATTTACGCCGTTTCCGTCTGAGGGCTATCCCCAGACGATACGGGGGGAAGGCTCAGACCATCCCCTATATACTGGTTCTGGTGAAGGCAAACCTATACGCCTTTACCATTGGAGGAAAAGATGATGAAAATACCTGTAGGAAGCGCAGTCCTGCTTCGCAAGGGGCCAGGGCTGCTGGGAATGGCCGCGGCTTGTATGGTCATGTTCAGTACCCCAAGCCTTTTCGCCGGAGGAGGCAAGCAAGAGGGGGGAGCCTCGAATCGGCTCTATATCTACAACTGGACCTATTACACCCCTGCATCGATCATCGAAAAGTTTGAAAAGGAATACGGCGTTACGGTCATCTACGACGAGTTTGCCTCCAACGAGGATATGTACGCCAAGATTCAAGCCGGAGGCAGCGGCTATGATATTGTCTTCCCTTCCGGGGATTACGTGTCCATCATGAGCCGCCAGGGTATGTTCGAGAAGATCGACCGTTCTAAGCTGTCCAATCTGAAGAACATCGATCCCCTGGTCCTGCAAAAAGCCACCTATGATCCCGCTATGGAATACAGCGTGCCCTATTATTGGGGGGCTGCAGGGATTGCGGTGAATACCGCTAAGGTGCCCAGCTTTGAGAAGAACTGGTCCATCTTCAGCCGGCAGGATCTGCAGGGCAGGATGACCATGCTGGATGATATGCGGGAAGTCATGGGAGACGCCCTGGTGCACCTGGGTTATTCGGTAAATACCAAGAACCCCGCGGAGATTGAGGCGGCCAAGAACCTTATCAACCAGGAATGGAAGCCGAATCTGGTTAAGTTTGATGCAGAGGCTTTTGGCAAGGGCTATGCCAATGGGGATTTCTGGGTGGTCCAGGGCTATGCGGAAGTGGTATACGAGGAGATAGCGGATAACGAGCAATTAAAGCGGGATACGGTCTTTTTCATACCCAGCCAAGGGGGGCCTGCCTACATCGACAGTATGTGCATCCTGAAAGGCTCGAAAAACATAGACTTAGCCCATAAGTTTATCGACTTCATCCACCGCCCTGAAATTTACGCGGAGTTTGCCGATTATTTCGGGTTTCCCGCCACTGCCAACATCCCTGCCCGGCAATACCAGAAAGTTACCCCCTATTACCGGGCCGAAGACCTGACCAACACCGAGCTCAAAGACGACCTGGGCACAGCTTTGGATATATATAACCAGGCATGGTTTAACTCGATCCGTATCGGAGACTAGCAGGTTCAAGATATTGGGGGGCCCTAAGCCCCCCGGTAGTGCGTCTCGCTCATCGCTCAGCTAGAGGCAAAGGGCGCTTCGATTGCTAACTACCGCTGCCAGTCATGGGCGTTAAACCCCCTGGGGGGCTGGCGGGAGGAGGACTGAAGAGGCTATCTTCTGGGCAGTATCGGGATCCGTCAAGTATGCAATGATCTCCTTTGCCCACAGGCCCGCAGTTCCTGCCCCGCGGCTGGTGATGATGTTTCCATCCCTTACCACAGCTTCTTCCTCCCACCGGGCCCCGGAAACCTTGGCTTCCATACCGGGAAAACACGTAAAACCCCGGCCCTGCAAGAGCCCCAGAGGAAAGAGCACCACCGCCGGAGACGCACAGATGGCAGCCACTAATTTTCCCGCAGCAGCCATAGCATACACCAGAGCACTCACGGTTTCCGATGCGGCAAGATGAGTGGCTCCCGGCATACCTCCGGGCAGCAAGACCCCATCCCAGGAAGCCGCAGATACGCTCCCCTCCTTTGCCAGCTCTTGAAGGCTGCAATCCGCCAAGATTACTAAGCCATGGGAGCCCTGTACCTGCAAAGTCCCGTCCTTGCACGCGATGGAGACCACCTGTACCTCAATCCCGGCCCGGCGAAGGTAATCTATGGGGGTGACGGCCTCCACTTCTTCAAAACCTTCAGCTAAGAGCACCAGTACCTTTTTCGTCATACCTAACTCCTTGTATATATGTTTCCTTATGGGCCCCTAAAGAGGCCCCTTTTGCATGGCTTAATAATGAGGCGGTTTCTTGTGGGGCAGGCTTTCCCATTCCTGGGAGAGCTGCCATAACCTGCCCTTTATGACCCGCTGTTCTCCCTTAAGCAGCTCAAGCACCTGGTTCCCTTCCAACAGGGTACCATGAAGCCTATCTAAAAAATCTTCCAGGTACGCAAGTTTTGTTTCAATCTTTTCAACCCGTGCTTCCATCCGCACAAGCCCCTGAGGATCAGCGGCTCGGTGAGGGACTGTCTTCTTCCTGGGTCGTTTCATACGTTCCTGCCTATATCGGTGAGACACTCCCGATAGCCTTGTGTATTCATAAAAAGTACCTATATACTATATACATATAGTAGCAATAATCCTATATAACCAGCTACCTACAAAATTAAGCAAAAGAGAGGGCTCCCCATGAGTGAAACCTTTGATTTTACCGTTGAGGAATTGGGAAAACGTAATATTAAATCCCCTATTGTTATGTCCAATGTGAAAGGCGATTTTATCGCTAATTACGTTACCGACGACCAATTTATGCGCTTGAGTACCGATGTAACCTTGGGAGATCAGGCGCGGATTGAACGAAGCCAGGTGTTTGAATATGCAGGGCCTCGGGAGATGATCTATTTCATGCCCGCCCATGTTCATGCAGGCATCGTGAGCTGTGGCGGCCTATGCCCAGGGATCAACGATGTGATCCGGGCTATAGTCCGCTGTCTGTGGTTCCGCTATGGGGTACATAGGATCACCGGGATCCGTTATGGCTTCAAAGGCTTCCTGCCTGAGTATCAGTATCCCCCGCGGGAGTTGAATCCTGAAAATGTGGACAACATCCACAAGCTGGGGGGAACCTATTTGGGAAGCGCCCGGGGCGGGGGCAAAGAGGTAAGCCAAATCGTAGATGCTATGGAACAGCTTAACCTCAATATGCTGTTTACCATAGGAGGGGACGGAACCCAGCGGGGTTCCCTGGACATTGCCGAGGAAATAAGCAAGCGCAAATTGAAGATCGCTGTGGTGGGTATACCCAAAACCGTAGACAATGACTTTGCGTTTATACAAAAGTCCTTTGGCTTTGATACGGCAGTGGCTAAGGCAGTGGACGTAGTCGCTGCGGCCCACATGGAGGCCAATTCCCAGATTAACGGCATAGGCTTGGTCAAGCTCATGGGCAGGGAGTCGGGCTTCATTGCCGCTCATACCGCCCTGGCCAGCCATGAGGTGAATTTTGTGCTTATCCCTGAGGTGCCTTTCAACCTGGAAGGGTATAATGGCTTTTTGCATCACTTAGAGGAACGGCTGAGAAAACGCAAGCATGCGGTGGTGGTGGTGGCTGAGGGGGCCATGCAAGATCAGTTAGTCAAAGAGGTGAAAACCGATGCCGGGGGCAATCTCAAGATGGCTGATGTAGGGACCTATCTACGGGACCGGATCCAAAGCCATTTTGATGAGAAAAAAATGGAGATCAACTTAAAGTACATTGATCCCAGTTATATCATCCGCTCCGCTCCGGCAGAGCCGGGAGATTCCATTTACTGTGAGCGTTTGGGTAATGCCGCAGCTCATGCAGCTATGGCAGGAAAAAACAAGGTCATCATAGGGCTGGTGAACAACGAGTTCGTGCACCTGCCCATGAAGGCGGCCATCTCGCATCGAAGCCATGTGGATCCTGAAGGCAATCTGTGGCGAGACACCCTGGATGCCACCCATCAGCCCACCCTCATGGTAAATCAATTCAACAACAATCCGGTAGTGAGCGGTTAAGGAGCAGCCATGACCTATGTCGCGCAAGGGGCAGTTACGGAGGATATACCGGATCAGCGGCTGGAGGAGCTTTTTTCCCAGGCCCTGGCAAAGGCCCTTGAGGACCTGGGTGATGCAGGACCGGTACTCATCCTGCCTCCTGATATCACCCGCTTTCATTCCCGTGCAGGGTATCTTACCGACCTAGCCGGCAGGGAGCTGGCCAGAAGCGGAAAGAACCCCCTAGGAGCGGTCATGCCTGCCTTGGGTACCCATATAGCCATGAGCCGGGGAGAACTAGGTCGCATGTTCCCGGGAACCTCCCCGGATATCTTTGTGGTCCATGATTGGCGGAAGGATGTGGTAGAGCTGGGCCGGCTGGAAGCAGAGTGGATAGCAAAGGTTTCACAAGAGACGGTCCGCTATGATTGGCCGGTCCAGGTGAATAAGCTCGTGCGGGATGGGGGGTTTCCCCTGATCCTTTCCATTGGCCAGGTGGTACCCCACGAGGTGGTGGGTATGGCTAATCATGGGAAGAACCTTTTTGTAGGAACCGGCGGTAAAGAGGCCATTGACAAGAGCCATTTTGTAGGAGCTTCCTATGGGATGGAGCGGATGATGGGCAGAACCGATACTCCGGTAAGGGCCATGTTCGATGAGGGGCTGCGCCGTTTTGGTAAGTACCTACCGCCTGTACTGTGGGTTTTGACCGTAGTGGGGGCGAGGAGCGATGCTGATGCTGAGGCTGCGGGTAAGAGCCGGGGGTCCTTGGCGCTGAGGGGCCTGTATATAGGATTTGGCCGGGACTGCTTTGAAAAAGCCGCGGCCCTGGCCAGGGAAGTAAACGTGGATATTCTGGATGAGCCCATCCAGAAGGCAGTGGTGTACCTGGACCCGGAAGAGTTTCGCAGTACCTGGCTGGGGAACAAGGGGATTTACCGAACCCGTATGGCTATGGCCGATGGGGGGGAGCTGGTGATCCTCGCTCCCGGACTTGAACGTTTTGGGGAAGATCCGGGGAATGACCTCCTTATCCGCAAGCATGGGTACCGGCCTGGAAAGGTGATCCAGGAACGGGTGAGAGCGGACAAGGAGCTTTCCGAAAGTCTTTCTGCAGCAGCCCATCTCATTCACGGTTCCAGTGAGGGCCGCTTTACCGTGCGCTACTGCCCTGGTCCGGGCCTGTCCCGGGAAGCGATTGAGGAGGTGGGCTATCAGTGGGGGGATCTGGCAGAAGGCTTAGAGCGCTATGATCCGAAACGCTTAAGCCTTGGCTGGAATACCCTGCCGGACGGGGAGCGGATTTTCTTTGTACCCAATCCGGCCCTGGGGCTTTGGGCAGAACAAAGCCGGTTTTATCCCCCCTCGTCCTAAGCAAGGCAGTGTTGCGGGGGCCTTGCATAAAAGGCTCCTGCTCGTTCTGCCCGGAGAGGCTGGTGCGCTGTCCCGCAGCGTGTTCATAGACGAAGCGACTTGCCTCCGGTATACTCAGTCTTATGATTGGATTTCTCCTCAAGAAGACCTTTTTTGATCTCTGGGATAACCTGTTCCGGGTTGCCCTGCTTAACCTAGGGTTCCTTGCTTCTGTGGCCATCCCCCTTTTTATTCCCCCCCTCTTACAATCCCTTCCCGTACTGGGAATGCTCGTCTTAGCGGTGGGTATCCTCTGGTGTTTCGTATACCTGGCCGCTTCCGGCTTATCCCTTAAATCCATATCCGATTACGGCTCCTTTGGGTTTGGGGATTTTCTTATGCAGGTGAAGCAGGCATGGCCTATGGGTATAGTCATGGCGGGTTTTGCCGTTCTTGGGGGGATACTCTTTCGCGTGGTCATTCCCTTCTATCTGGGCCTAGGCTCGGTGATAGGCTTGCTCTTGGCCGTGATACTGTTCTGGACGGCGGTGCTGGGCATCCTGTCCTTGCAATTCTTCCTGCCAATCCGGGCACGGCTGGATACCAAACTAAGTAAAATCATAAAAAAATGCCTGCTCATTTTCTTTGATAATCCCCTGTTCTGCATTTTTTCTTTTGTGTACTGCCTCCTGAGCCTGGTCCTCTCGGTATTCTTAGGCTTTCTTTTTCCCGGACCTGCGGGGGTCTTCCTCTATCTTGACGAAGCCTTACGCCTGCGGCTGCTTAAGTACGATTGGCTTGAGGTAAACGCCGATGCGAAGCGCCGCCCTATCCCCTGGGATGTGCTCCTTATTGATGAACGGGAAAAAACCGGAAGCCGGTCTCTGCGCAGTTTTATATTTCCCTGGAAAGATTAAGCCTCATAGGGCAGCCTGCATGCACAGCGGTAATTCTAAGCCTATGCTTTGCAGAAAGATTTGATCCGTGAGCAATCCCGGGATTGCACTTTGAGCGGCGATCCTGCCCTCATGGAGGAAGAGCACCCTGGCATCCATATCCAGCATCATATCGAGATCATGGCTTGCGATAAGCAGGCTCGTATCCAGGCTTTTCAAGAGGCTTATGAGGTGTTTTCGCGCCCGGGGATCCAGCGACGCAGTAGGTTCATCCAAGAGGATCAACCCAGGGTTCATGATAAGGACCGATGCGATGGCAGCGCGCTGTTTCTCTCCACCGGAAAGCTTATAGGGAGGCCGGTCTGCCAGGTGTTCCGCTCCCACTGCCCTCAGGGCCTTGAGCGCCTGTTCCCGTCCCTGTTCGGGAGATACCCCGCGGTGCATCACCCCAAACGCCACATCCTCCCACAGGGTAGGCATGAAAAGCTGGTTATCCGGGTCCTGAAAGACCATGCCGGCCCTGTTCCCCTGGGGGGAACAGGCTCCCTCCAGCCATAGCTCCCCGGAACTGGGTTTCATGCAGCCTGCAATGAGTTCCAAGAGGGTCGATTTCCCTGAGCCATTGGCCCCGGCAATACACAGACACTCCCCGTGCTCCAGGGAGAAACTGATATCCGCTAATGCGGGGATCTGCCGTTCATAGGCATAGTACACATGGTTTAGTCTTAAAAGTGCCATAGCCTCTCTGCGATTACCAGGCTCATGCTGAGGATGATACAGGCCCCAAGGAGCACGCTGTCTTGTACGCGCCAGATAAAGACCCGGCTCAGGGGTAAGGCACCACCAAAGCCTCGAAGCAGCAGGGCCTGCTCGATTTTCTGCGCCCTTATGAGGGCCTTTACCAGGGCCGTAGCGAAGACCGCGGTATACGAGCGCCACTGCTCAAGGGTATGTTGCCGGGGCCGGCGCAGCCTCATGGCTAAGAGCGCCCCAAAGAAGCCCTGGTACAGCACAAAGATGTACCGGTAGCTTAAGACCAGCAAGGCAATCAGGGAAGCAGGTACCTTGAGTTTCCTCAGTCCATTGGCCAGCCCCCCGATTCCCAGGGGTATGACCCAGACCATGTACAAGAGGGCCGCCGCATTGATGCGAAGCGTATAGTGTACCGAGCGGCCTAGGGCCTCAAGCAGCGCGCCCTTCCAAAGCCCTTGCAGAATCTGGCTCAAGTAGAGGGTGAGGGTAAACAGGTTTACCGGTATAAGCCTGAGACCCAGCTTTCGCCTGTCCCCTTTGTCCCTCAAGAAGGGCGCTGCTGCGCCCAGCATGATGGCCCCTGTCATGAGGGGGCTGCGCAGGCTTATGACCAGGAGTATGAGGATAAGGGCTGCTGCGATGCGGCAGCGCGGATCAAAGCCCTTACAGGGGTCTCCCTCAAATTCGAGTCGGTCCAGGTACATAGTCAGGAAGCACCCTTGAAAGGAAGCTCAGGATACATACGGATATGAGCCCTTCTACCCCGGCAAGGGGCAGGTTCGCCGCAAAGAGCATGCCTGCGGTCAGGGTCAAATCCTGGCTGCTCAAGACCAAGGCCGCGGTAACCAGCAGCGAGCCGATTAAGACCGCTCCTGCCCCCGCGGCAAAGGCGAACAGGTAGGGTACCCGGTGCAAGCGGCACCTATAGATCCCATAGCCGCTGAGGGCAGCGGCTCCCATGATGGTGGTGTTCACCCCCAGGGATATAAGGCCGCCGAACTGGAACAAGAGCCCCTGGAGCAGCAGCGCCACAAAGAGGGCCGGGACCGCGCTCCAGCCCAAGAGCATACCGGAGAGCCCCAAACAGGTGAGGTGTACGCTGGAAGGCCCCACCGGGACGTGGACCAGGGATACTAAGAACAAGACCCCTGAAACCAGGGCGGTCTTGGGAAGCGCTTCTGGCGGGGTTTTCCGTAAGCCTATACCTATACCCGCCACGGCGCTTCCCCAGCCTAGGGCAAGAACGGGTACAGCCAGGACCCCTTCACTTATGTGCATGGGAAAGCTCCCGCCTGACCTGGCTAAGACCCTTGAGTACGAAACTATAGGCCGCAAAGATATTCAGTATGAGGCTGAGGCCCACCAGGATACGCAGCGGCAGGGGGACCTTTCCATCGGCTTTTTGCTCAAGGCTCTGCCCCTCCTGGACGCTGCCCTGGAGGGAGATACTCCCTTGGTGGCCCATACCGTCCGCAGCCTCTACCCGCCATTCCCCGGCTTCATCCGGGGTAAAGCTGAACAGGCCGTTTCTATCGGTAACGCTCTCCAAGATCCCCTGTGCAGGGTTGGACGGGGGATAGACCTGGACTTTGCTGAACGCCATAGGCTCACCGGTGCTGTAGGTAAAGTGCACCGTAGCTACCGGCTTATCCGTATGGCCGCTTAGGTCATAGACCTCAACACCGTGGGCAAAGAGCCGGGCGGGACATAAGAGCCCTGCCGCGACAAGCAGCAGAGCAAAAGCCGATGGCCCGGTCATTTGACGGTAAACACCAGGATAGCGTTGTTATTATCTTCGTCCGTATCAGGATACCGGGACTTACGGGTATCGCTTATGCGGACAAGCCAAATGCCGGGATCCGTGATGGTGAATCGCACTTCCCCTTTGGCATCGGTTTTCTGGGTTTGGGCATAGGCATTGGGGGTTTTGTAGTTGTAATAATCATAGGTGGCGGCAATCTCCCCATTGGCCAGAGGCTGTCCGTTGTATAAGACCCTAAACCGGGGCTTAAAGCCTTTTTTGTAGCCCGCCGGATTATCCAGGGGGATTATTTCAATGGTATGCCCCAGAGGCTTATCAAAGGTTCTATCCTTGGGATCCGGATTCAGGTAGTATTTTGAATATTTGGCAAAATACCGTACTGTGGCAATGGTCTTCCCCGGGTTTGCCGCGGCCACAGCGGCCCGTGTACCGTCCGCGTAATCCCCATTGGTGAAAAGACAGTAGAAGCCCCCTTTGCGGTTGCCTACCAGAATGACCGGGGCACTATCGGTCAAGCGATAGCTCGTTTCATACCACAGTTTATCGGGGTTTGCCTTCAGGGGGAGCTCATTCCCCACTTTAGTGCCGTTTTTTACGACGTACACTTCATTGACCTCTACCGGTTCCAGTTCCTCTCCCACCGTGAAATAGTGGGTGGAAAGGGCGTTGATCTGAACCGTGTCCCCGGCCCGGTAGTCCTTGACTTCCTGGGGCATGATAAAGAATTCATGGGCAGGAAGAGAGGTGGCAAGCAGGACCAGTACGGCGCCCACACGAAAGGATCTGTTCATAAGAGACTCCTGTAAAAATAGGTGATGGGAATTCATTTCCGTACAGTCTATACACGATAGATCTGCTTAATCCCGTCATGGGATCCATACGATGAACCAGTGGAAAAACGCAGCCCGGGGTTCATCCCCCAGCTTAGGAATCTTTTTTAAGATACTATGGTATGGGAGGCTTGTCAAGTACTCCCTCCGAAACGGGGGGCTTCCTCAAAACCAAAACCGGGCGAAACTGCGCTGATGGTGTACAGAGCGGCTGCAAGGGCGTCCCCGGCTGTATGCGGCGTTTTGCCGTGGGAATGGAGCGCAGCAAGACCAGCTAGACCCCGCTTTCCATCGTTTTTTTATAAGTATTTTCTGTATTCATTTATTTTTTCTTTTAGCCTGTTGCCTAAAAATGCTGAATATATATGAAGTTCGTTATATATCAAAATCGCTTCATCCATATATTCTTTTATTCTTTCTTTTTCCCAATCATTGGGCGGCGGCTGTAGATTTGTTATTCTGTCCGCCATCTTTACACATGCGATTTCTTTACCCATTTGTTTTATTTCATTTAAGCTATCTTGCATCCTGTCTTCTTTGTTAAGGCAAGAACACCCTTTAAGACTTTCTCTCCGAATTCTTTTCGTATTTCTTCGGTTTTTGTCTCCGTATCTTCAATGACGTCATGCAATAATGCACATTGCATAGCTAAATCTTCATCCCCTATCTTTTCGACAGTAATTGTACGGGCAATTTCCGCCGCTACATTACTAATGTGTACCACATAATTATATTCCTTTCCGGGAACCAGTTGGTCTTTATGCGCAAAACCCGCAAAGGCTATAGCCTTTTGATATGTCTCTTGATCCCACATGCCTTTCACCTTCTTTTGCGTGACCCCAAAAATTCAGGTATAGGGTATCAGCGGATAAACCTTCTCACATGAATACTCAAGGCCAGGCCTATGCCGGACATGGCGGAGATGAGCGCAGAGCCTCCATAGGACATGAACAGCAAGGGGATGCCCGTGATGGGCATGATCCCCATAGCCATCCCCACGTTGACGGCAAAATGAAAGCTATACATGGCGGATAGGCCTGCGGCAATGTAGGTCCCAAAGGGATCCGAGGCGATCTTCATGATCCGCACCAGCCGTAAGGAAATGAGCAGGAACAGGCCGAACACCAGAATCCCCCCGAAAAGCCCCCACTCTTCGGAAAAGATAGAGAAGATAAAATCCGTGCTCTGCTGGGGTAAAAAGCGGTAATGGCTATGGGTTCCTGCCAGGTAGCCCTTGCCCCACAGCCCCCCGGAACCTATGGCGGTAATGGACTGGATGATGTTCCACCCCGCGCCCCGGGGATCCACCTCCGGGTTAAGAAACACGATGAGCCGCATGAGCTGATAATCCTTGAGCACCCTATGGGACATATAGGAGGCCCCCAGGGAGAAGAGCACTATCCCTACGCCATAGACAATCCAGAAGAAATACCCTTTCTTATAGAGGAGGAAGCCCACCAAGGCGAGTATCCCTATCAGGCTTAAGGCCAGGGCGCTTATCCCTATAAACCGCAGATTGGTAAGGATCTCCAGGGAGGGAAGGATGTTCTTGAAAAGATAATCCTGCCACAGGGGGACCACCATGAAGACGGCGGTTAAGCCAATAAAGGCAATGAGAAAAATAATGTACTTTACGGAAACCCCCGCGATAAAGGTCATCACCAGGAGTATGGGGATGAATACCAGGGAGGTCCCAAAGTCAGGCTGGATGAGCACCAGTGCCATAGGGATAAAGACGATGAGAGTGGCCAGTAAAAAGCGGATAAAGGAATCGGCTTTTCGTTTGGACGCATCCAGATACCGGGCAAGAAACAGGATGGTGGTAATCTTGGTGAATTCCGATGGCTGTATGCCGAAGTTGCCTACGCCCATCCATGCCTTGGCCCCATTCACCGTATGACCGAACAGACAGGTATAGAGCAGCAGCCCCAGGGTTCCCAGGTACAGATAGGGGGAGAGGGTAAGCAAACGCCGGTAATCGATCACGGCCAGGCTCAGGGCAAGCAGGACCCCGCAGGCCCCCCAAATGATCTGTTTTATATATTCGGAGGAACTCTGGGTCCCGGAGGAATTGAGGCCGGATGAATAAATAAAGAGCACCCCGAATATGGTAAGTGTGACGGCTGCCGCCAAGAGCAGCAGGTCAATCTCAAATATATCTTGTATTTTCATTTTTCCCTTTTTTTTCTTTAACGGTTCATGCAGGGTACCGGTTGTTCCCCTCTTCCCGGCGGTAATGCCTCTGGGCATCCCTTCCCGTAACCGCAGGCGGTTCCTCCTAGTATCGAGTCTCTATTTAAACTGTGGATATAGGCGTTTCAGTTTAATGCGGGCGTCAGCTGTGGTAAACCGCCAGTTGATTTTACGCGCTTCTTGGTTGCGCCTTCTATTCCA
>JAITEL010000077.1 GCA_031282065.1 Treponema sp. | reverse complement strand
CCCTAGGGGTACGGAAGAGGGGTTCCCGATTGTTGATACGGGTATGGATTTCGTACCAGACTCCTTGTTTGAGAGAACGTAATGGTCTCATGGAATAGAGTAGGGATGGAGCGGCGCTGATGCTTTATCCGGCTTGGCTGGAAGATGAGCATTTGTGAAGCCCTGGGTCTTAAATACGGCTTAGCATTTTTACGGGTCAAGTTTAGGGTAAATGCCGGGGGGCTTGGGGGGCCCTTCGGCCCCCCTGGCGGTTTCATTGACTTTTTCACGGGCTCTGGTATACTGCTTTCACGACCTAAGCCCTATTCACCAGAGGAAGTCTATGCCAATCAATAACACCATACACGAGGTCTTACACCGCATCCGGGTAAAGCTCTATCCCAATTACTTCACCAATGTGGAAGGCGCCTATATCGCCCGTACCGACCGGGAGGCCTCCCTTTCCATTGAGGAGGTGTGCGCGGCGCTCAAAAACCGCGGCAGCTTCACGGGCAATTACGATGACCTGGTGGAGCATGTGAAACAGTTCTTTGACGAAGCCGCGTATCAGCTGTGCGACGGTTTTGTGGTGAACACCGGCTATTACTCGATACACCCCCATGTGGGCGGCACCTTTGACCACCTTACCCAGGGCCATGAGCATCAAAAACACCCCATAAGCTTCCGGTTCCGTACCCTGTCTCCTCTGCGGGCGCTGGCGAAGCATATTGTCGTTGAGGTTGAAGGCCTGGCCCAGGTATCCGGGTATATCGCGGAGTTCCTGGACATAAACACGGAATCGGTGAACGACCGCCTCAGTCCCGGCGGGCTCTTCAGCATAGGGGGGCACAAGATCAAAATAAGCGGGGACGACCCTGAAAGAGGGGTGTATTTCGTATCCCTGGAGGATGGAAAGCAGCGGGTAAAGGTGAGCGGGCATCTGGCGGAGAATACGCCCTCAAAGGTGATAGGGGTAATCCCCCCATTGCGTGCCGGGGCATGGAAGGTAGAGGTACGGACCCAGTACAGCGGGTCCGGGACCAGCAGGCTGAAAAAGCCCCGGGTGATAGCTTCTTCGTGTACCTTAACCGTGCCGGAAGGGGGTATCTGACGTGGCCGGGTCAGCACCTCTGACGTGGGCCATGTCAGCACTCTTGACGTGGCCGGGTCAGCACTCCTGACGTGGGCCATGTCAGCACCTCTGACGTGGCCATGTCAGCACCCCTGACGTGGGCCATGTCAGCACCCCTGACGTAGCCACGTCAGCAGCCCTTACCGGCACCGGTATGCTGACCGGTGTTACGCTCATACCGGCCCGCAGCGGCCGGGAAAGACCATGCGCGCTCAAGCCTAGGCACTTCGGAATTGCGCTGCGTGTATCCTGGGCTCTATGGAGGTTTGCTTTTATACGATCCCATGCCGTGCTATAGTCAGTTATGCGTATGATAACAAAGGGTACCATAAGAAAATCCTGGGGACTGCTGCTGGTTCTGGCCCGGTGCTTTGCCGCGACCGTGCTCTATGCCCAGGTACCGGTAAAGCTGGCGCTTCTTCCTGAGTATCCCCGGCCGGGAGAACCCCTAACCCTGGGTATGCAGGTGGAAAGCCCCGGGGAACAGGAAAAGCCCCAAGCCCTGTTCCAGGCGGTCCTCATCAATGCCCAGGGGCAGCGGCTGAGCAAGGCGTCTTTTTTCACGCTCCCCCAAGATAGGGGAGCAATCCCCCTTAAGGTCGCGATTCTTGCGGTTCCCTGCACCGCAAGACCCGGGTCCGCCTCTATCCATGTGGAACATGAGGGAAGGCGTATCGCAAAGATCGATCTTACCATTGCAAACCGTTCCTTTGTTTCCGAAGAAATCCCCTTGGATGCGGCTAATACCGACCTGCGAACCGTCCAGGATCCGCAAAAAACCGCTGAGGCCGTGGCATTATGGGGCATACTCAGCCGTACCGGGACTGCGGTGTATACCTGCGGGCCTTTTACCGCTCCGGTTAGCTCCACGAGGCGGACCAGTTTCTTTGGGGATCGCCGCATCTTTATGTATGCGGACGGTTCCCGAGCCGCTTCGATTCATGCGGGTATTGACTACGGAGTTCCCCGGGGAACCGAGGTCAGAGCCTGTGCAGCGGGAAAGGTGGTCCTGGCCCGTTCCCGGATAGTTACCGGTAATTCGGTGATCCTTGAGCATATGCCTGGGGTCTATTCCCTGTATTACCACCTGGACCATATTACGGTATCAGAGGGGGCTCTGCTAAGCAGCGGTACGCTCCTCGGTCAATCCGGGGCCACGGGCCTTGCAACAGGCCCGCATCTGCATTGGGAAATCCGGGTAGCCGGGGAGAATACCGACCCCGACGCCTTTGTTTCCCGGCCTATCCTTGACAAAGCGGCTCTTTTAGCTAAGATTAACTGAATGGGGCTTTTTCAAAATATGATTTTGAAAAAGCCTTTATAGTACAAAGCGTTTTACTACTGTTTACCATACTAATGGAAAGGGGGTGATTTTGTTTGGCGCATATCATCGTAGATGATAGTGAGGTGTTGGAAAAGGCCATCAAACGTTTCAAACGGATGGTGGAAAAAGAAGGCATCATCAGGGAATTTAAAAAGCGGGAATATTTTGAAAAGCCCTCAACCATTCTTAACCGGAAAAAAAAGGCAATTCAGCGGAAACTGCTCAAAAAATCCCGAAAAGGCAGAGCCGATTACTAAGATCCTGGGGGACTTTGATATAGTTTTGTACCAGCAAAGGAAATACCCCTGTGGTATGGGATACCGTACAAAAGTATATTGAAGTCCGACAGCGGCTTGATACACTGAGTGCAAGGTATACTACACATGCCAAAGACCTATCATAAAACCCCCTATGGTTTAGGGGCGGTGTTTTATCTCTTCCTGGTTCTGCTGGTGGTTTCCTGTAGAACCCTTTCCCCCCTTACCACTCCGTCTGAAAAAGATCGGGAGAAGTTTGCGACTCCTGAAGGGATCCTTCCCCAATGGCAGCCTTTTGCAGAATCCTTCTGTCCGGGGATTGACTATTTTGAGGGGAGTATCCGGGAACCCAAGTTGCGATTTTGGGCTTTACGGGTGGATGTGACTGAGCCGTCTTTGCGGATTGTGGTGAGCGATGGGGATGCTAAGCGCAAGGGCATCATTCCCAGTACCAAGATCACCAGCTTTGTCCGGCGCTATGATTGCCTTGCAGGGATAAATACCAGCCCCTTTAGTCCTGTATCAGGGAAAGAAGGGGAGGATAGGACCATTGTGGGGATAACCGTTTCCCAGGGAACCGTCGTGGCCCTTCCTCACCCCCATTTTGATGCTTTGGTATTTTATGATGACGGAAAAGCCGCCATAGTAAACCAAGCGGCCTTAACTGAGGACCAGCTCCGCCGCATCAAGAACGCGGTCGGCGGGTTTTATGCGGTACTAGGGGAGGGTGTAGTCCTGGAAGCTGCGCGTAATCGGGGAGACGCCCGGCATCCCCGCAGTGCAGTGGGGGTCTCTGCTGGGGGAAGCGTCCTCTATCTTCTGGTCATTGATGGCCGGCAGCTCAGCAGTATAGGAGCTACCGAAGCTGAGGTGGGTATTATATTGCAGCAATTAGGCGCCCGCGACGGCCTTAATCTTGATGGAGGGGGCTCCACTGCCTTGGCGCTGCAGTTCCCTGACGGTAAGGTTCGAACCGTGAATACTCCTATCCACAAGTTCATTCCCGGAAACGAACGGGCAGTGGCCACATGTCTCGGGATTGCCCTGAACAAAGAATGAGGGTATCCTCATGCCGTTTCCATCTGCCCAAGATTTCAGCAGGAGCTATGCTGCGGGATAGAAGCGGATCCGGCTCCAGCAACTCCTCCTTGGCTTGACCAGCATCGGGGCTTTTTGGGGGGTTCCCCCGCTAAGGCGCTGAAACTGATTTTATCGGGGAAACTTTCCCACTTTGGTTGCCTTGATAGTATACCGGTTCCGGTTGAATAGTTACGAAAAAATAAAGGAGCAGCATTATGTCAAATTATCGGGAAGAACAGAGGGCAAAGGCCGTAAAGTTACGGGATGAAATAATTAAAGACCCAGGAGATGGAATGTTTGCAGGGAAAAATCGGGATTTTGTGTTAAGTAATCCCGTATTGAATTTGTGGACTGGAATAAGGGATGATGCTGTTGATTATTTTAGGAATAATAACATTCCTTGGTGGAAAGGTGATGACGATAAACCGACTGGGCATTTGTTATCATCACAGGTTGCATGTTTAAATCATCTGTATTTTTTACGCCAAAGGATTGATTTAGCAACAATGGTATTAAAAAATATTGACAGCCGTATTGTAAAGGCATCTATTGTTGATAATGGTTTTGTTGAATTTGAAATAATTGGCAAAGATAACTATCTCAATGAAAAATATCATACTCGAGGTGCAAATTCAACATCAGTTGACGCAGTGATGATTGGTGAAAAAAGTAACGGTAAAAATATTCTTGTCTTAATTGAATGGAAATACACCGAGACTTATGATTCAAAAAAATTGTATATACCTGAAAGGTATAATAATTACAATCCACTCTTGCAGGAGGAAAATTGCCCCATTAAGATTGATGATTTCGAGAAATTGTATTATGAACCATATTATCAGTTAATGCGCCAAACATTATTGGGTTGGAAAATGGTTGAAGTGTGTGAGTATAATTGTGATGAATATGTTCATCTGCATATAATTTCTGGCGGTAATACAGAATTGAGATCAACCATCACCTCTCCGAGATTAGTTGGAGAAGATATGTCCGATGCGTGGAAAAAATTATTAGCCAATCCAGAAAAATATAAGGTTCTCTCTCCAGATGCATTACTTAAACCATTGGAATGTGAAAAAGATGTTCAATCATTATTGACATATTTAAGGAAGAGGTATTGGGAATAAATAACATAAATAGGTAGTTAGACTATGATATTGTCCGTAACTTTTCATTGATGGATTGGATAGGCACTTTTGGCTCATCGCGACATATGGTGGGAAAGGGAGAAATATGCCAGAATGGAGGGATGAAAGAGCAATTTGACATTGAGAGATTTTACGAAGGGGTGCTTGGGATACCAGCCACCTGG
>JAITEL010000076.1 GCA_031282065.1 Treponema sp. | reverse complement strand
CCCTAGGGGTACGGAAGAGGGGTTCCCGATTGTTGATACGGGTATGGATTTCGTACCAGACTCCTTGTTTGAGAGAACGTAATGGTCTCATGGAATAGAGTAGGGATGGAGCGGCGCTGTTGCTTTATCTGGCTTGGCTGGAAGATGAGCATTTGTGAAGCCCTGGGTCTCACATAGGGCTTACCCTTTTTACGGGTCACGTTTAGGTCTGGGTGACGGGCCCTATCCCCAAGGGTTGAGACATGGTATTATCTGAGCCTGTTTCAAAACTTCAGTTTAAACCCTTGAGGAGAGATTGTATGGCCTTACTACCTGCACAGGATACCGCCCCAGCCCCCCGGCTCCCCCTTCGTTCCGAAGCGGAGCTCCAAGACACCTGGGACCTTTCCACCCTGTTCCCCCATGACCAAGCCTGGTACGAAGCACTCCAGGAGTATGAAAAGCAAAGCGCCCGTATCCCTTTGTTTCGTGCTACCCTGGGAAAGTCCGCAGAAACCCTCGCGGATTACCTGGATTTCTCCAAGGCCTTCGGGATTCTGGAGGAAAGACTGCACTATTACAGTGAACTCCGGCAGACCGAGGATGAGGGGGACGACGCAAGCCGGACCATGACCGGCCGCTTCATAATGGCCGCAGCCAAGGCAGAAGCCGCCGCTTCCTGGGTCATACCGGAGATTCAGGCCATTCCTGACGCCCGTATGGCCGGGTTTCTGGAGCACCCCCGCTTAGGGGAATACCGGATTTACCTCAGCAAGCTCCTGCGGTACAAGCCCTATATCCTCAGCGACCGGGAGGAACGGCTGCTTGCCCTCCATGCAGAGGGGGAGAACATCCCCTCAGAGGCCTTTTCTGTGCTGACGAATGTGGACCTGGACTTTGGCAGCCTGGATACCCCTGAAGGGAAGCGGCCCCTCTCCCAGTCTACCTGGTCGGTATTTATGGAAAACCCTGACCGCACCCTGCGGCAACAGGCGTATGAGGCGTTTTACCGGCCCTTTGAAGCCCATAAGACCACCCTGGCCGCTTTGTACGGAGGAGCGGTTAAGCAAAACGTGATTAAGGCCCGGATCCGGGGCTTCCCCTCTGCCCGGGCAGCCCATCTCTTTCCTGATGCGGTTCCCGAAGCAGTCTACGATAACCTTATAGCCACCATCAGTACTCATTTGGCCCCGCTGCACCGCTACTACCGTTTACGCAAGCAGGTCCTGGGCGTGGATACATTACGCCACTACGATGTGTATGTACCCCTGGTGCCCAAGGCAGTAAAGAAGACCTCCTGGAACGAGGCAGTGGACCTGATCTGCGCGGCTTTAGCGCCGCTGGGAGCGGAATATGGACAGGTCCTGCGGGCAGGGCTCTTAGGCCGCTGGGCAGATCGCTATGAAAACAAGGGAAAACGGTCCGGTGCTTTTTCTGCGGGCTCCTACCAGGGAGCCCCTTATATCCTTATGAACTATAAGGAAGACAGCATCCGGGATGTGTTCACCCTGGCCCACGAGGGGGGCCATTCCATGCACTCCTTTTATGCGGCCCGGTCTAACCCCTTTATGCACTATGGGTATACGATTTTTGAAGCGGAGGTGGCCAGTACCTTTAATGAAGAGCTCCTGTTTCGCTATTTACGGGATCATGCAGATACCCGTGAACTGGCCCTGTATGTGATCAACAAGCGGGCAGATGACCTTTTGGCAACCCTCTACCGGCAAACCATGTTTGCCGAATTTGAGCAGCAGACCCATGCCCTGGAAGAAGGGGGCACACCCTTAACCGTGGAGGTCCTGCGCGGTACATACCGGGCATTGCTGAGCAAGTACTTCGGCCCGGATATGGTTTTGGAGGAACAGAGCGACCTTGAAGGTCTGCGGATCCCCCACTTCTACCGGGCCTTTTATGTGTATAAATACGCCACCGGTATTTCCGCATCTTTGGCCTTGGCTGAACGGGTCCTTTCCGGTGGTGAGGAAGCGCGAAGGGATTATTTTACCTTCCTCTGCTCAGGAGGTTCCCGCTTTCCCATAGAGTCCCTCCAGTTGGCAGGGGTTGATATGGCTTCTCCCCGTCCGGTGGAAGCCGCCTGTAAGGTCTTTGCCCGGCTCGTAGACGAACTGCTGACCTACTTCTGATGCTTTCACGCATAGGAGCGTATCTTGTTTCTAATCTCTGCGGCCAGGTAAAAAGAACCGGTCCCCAAGAGGGGCAGATGCCTTTCCCGGCCCTGTTCAAGGGCCTTTTCAATAGCCTGGCCGGTATTCGGTATATACAAGACCAGGCATCCCTTTCCCAAGAAACGGGCTTCTGCATTAAAGGTATCATACACCAGTTGGGGAAAGCTGACTTTGAAGGTTCCCGGGGTGGTAATAAGAATCTGGGCAAAATGAGGAATGAGTATCTTGGCCATAGAGACCGCGTCCTTACCCGCGGCACAACCGAAGATGAGGAGCCCCTGCTTCCCATAGAGGGTGCTGAAGGTATCTACGCAGGCTTCCACACTCTGCGGGGTATGGGCGCCGTCCACAATGAAAATGGGCGCATCCATAATGCGCTCAAACCGCGCAGGAAGGCTAAAATCCTGTAAACCCTGAAGGATGGATGCCGCCTTGAGCCTCGGAAACGCGAGTTTTGCCGCGGCAAGACTGAGGGCCGCAT
Organism: Treponema sp.; assembly: GCA_031282065.1. GTDB lineage: Bacteria > Spirochaetota > Spirochaetia > Treponematales > Breznakiellaceae > JAIRLU01. The sequence continues at coordinate 3,195 of JAITEL010000076.1, read as the reverse complement.
TCCGGGCCTGGATTTCACCGGGTATGGGAATCCTCAGTTCAAGCGGGGAGGGGAACAAGTCTTGGCTTTTGGCGGCTATGCGAAAGGCGGTTCCCCGAGGGCTCACCTGAATATGCTGGAGATCCAGCACCTCAGGCAGGTAGTACAGGGGGGCATGGCAGGCGGCAGCGGTTTTCTTGAAAACCTCCAAGGCTTCATGGGCCTGTTCCGCGAGGATCACCCGCTTCCCCGCTTTGATGATCCCTGCTTTTTCTCCGGCTATGGCCCCGAGGTGGTCCCCTAAGAATTCGGTGTGTTCCAGTTCTATAAGGGTAATCACCGAGACCAGGGGATCCACGATATTGGTAGCGTCCAAGCGGCCTCCAAGGCCGGTTTCTACGACCATCACATCACAGCGGGCAAGCCGGGCGCAAAGGAAAAAATACAGGGTCAAAAGCTCAAAGAAACTGGCCTCTGTATCATCTGGTGCAGGGGGATCAAAGTACCGTATGCCGCTTTGAGGGGTATTGCGCAGCATAGCTTCAATAGAGACCAGTTCCCTTCCGGCTTGTATATAAATGGCTTCATCAAAAAAGGTATTTCCCTGGGTGATCCGTTCCCGGTATTCCGTAACATGGGGTGAGGTATACCGGGCAGTCCGAAAGCCTTCGGCCTCAAGAATGGCGCTAATCATGCCGGTAACTGAACCTTTCCCTTTAGAGCCGGCTATATGAATGACCGGAGCAGCCCGTTCAGGATGCCCTGCAAGGCAGGCGAGGACTTCCATACGGTCTAAACGGAGGCTGGTGGAGAACTGACCGGTTTCTATATTAATGAACCGGGAAAGCCAGTCAAACACATCGGCTGAGGAGGCAATGGAGACTGACGTATCCATCGGATCTTGCTGTTTCATGGTTTCTCATTCTCAGTAATGGTATGGTAAAAGTCAAGCCCTATCGTAATGCCGAGTATTATTGACAGTCCCTTGGACAGGGATACAATATACGTTATAATCACCTGCGTTCCAGCCGCTGCCCATGAAGTACATCCCGCAGGTTTGGGGGCTTGACTAAGGGTCTCCTCCCCATCAGTGCTTCATGCAAGGTGATTTCTCGAATGCATGTTTTCAAAAAGGGTTGAGGGATGAAAGCGGCTCCGTTTCAAAAGCAGGTTATCCTTGAACCCAAAGGGGTTACCCATGAGACTAATACACCAAAATCTAACCGGGTCATGGCTGCTGGTAGCTTGTCTGGCTGCGCTCACCGTGCATCCACTGGCTGCGCAGGACCTTGACGGAGAGCACCGGTCCGTTCCATCGGCAGGCATCCCCGCGGTGGGGAGCATCACCATAACTTCCGAAAGAGCGGGGATGATCGTGATCGATGGCCTTGAGACAGGAGACCAGATCAAGGCTATGGGGACCGTAACCATTCCGAATGTTCGTTCCGGGATTACTGAAGTGGCGGTAAAAGAATCGAGCGGACGTATAACCAAGGCCCCCCAAACCGTATTGGTCCGGCCAGGAGAGATGGTCAGCGTGGTGGTAAAGCGGCCCATTCCCGATGATTTCGTCCAGATTCCGGGAGGTACCTTCACCATGGGAAGCCCTGATACAGAGCGTTACCGAGAACAGGATGAACTTCCCCATCAGGTCAGGGTGAATTCCTTTTATATAGGGAAATATGAAGTAAGCCAGCGGGAGTATGACGCGGTGATGGGGGGTAATCCCAGTCGTTTCAAAGGGGCACAGTTGCCGGTAGAACAGGTAAGCTGGTTTGATGCGGTGGCCTATTGCAACATCAGGAGTCAAAAAGAAGGCCTCACCCCTGCCTATAGCGTAAATGGAGAAAAGGTAACCTGGAATCCTCTTGCCGATGGGTATCGTTTACCCACCGAAGCGGAATGGGAATATGCTGCCCGCGCAGGGACCATGACTCCTTTTAGTACGGGGAATGACATCGCCACGAGCCAGGCTAATTATAATGGGAATTATCCCTATAATCAAAATGCCCCCGGGATCTACCGGGAAAAGACCACCCCTGTGGGGAGTTTTGCTCCGAATCCCTGGGGCTTGTATGATATGCATGGAAATGTCAATGAATGGTGTTGGGATTGGTATGGACCTTATCATACGGAAGACCACAATAACCCTTTAGGACCATCCACGGGCTCCTCCCGGGTCAACCGGGGGGGAAGCTGGAGTAGTTATGCCAAGTATCTGCGCTCAGCCATTCGCAACTACAATATGCCTTCGTACCGGTATAGCAATCGGGGTTTCCGTCTTGTCCGTTCCGGTTTCTAAAGGAAGGGACAAAATAAAACCACCGGATGACCGGTGGTTAATACAGGATAGCTATCAGCTCGTCTCTTATTTTTTCTTAGCAGGAGCGGCTTTAGCATCGCTCTTAGCTGCCGGAGCGGCTTTGGCATCGCTCTTAGCTGCAGGAGCAGCCTGGGCATCGCTCTTAGCTGCAGGAGCGGCCTGGGCATCACTCTTAGCTGCAGGAGCAGCCTTAGCTGCCGCCGGAGCAGCTTTAGCATCAGCCACAAGCTGGATTCGGGTAACCTTAAACGCCCCATTTGCATTTTTCCCCTTATAAGGGAACTCTTTGGTTTCGCCTGCTGCTACTGCAGCGGTTAAATTGTCTTTTCCTGCAACCGAATACTGAATATTCGCAGCCTGCTCATTGCTGTTGGTAATACGAATAGTCGTTCCGTTTGCCCATTCAATCGTACAGTTCTCCTGCGTAACTGCCGCTTGAGCCGCCGCAAATCCAGTAGCTATAACTAATAGCACTAGAATACCCATGATCTTCTTCATTCCAAATCTCCTTATGCCCTATAGAATTTATACTTTATTCTCTGCAGTAAAGTATAATGACCGACTACTCTGATTGTCAATAGGGTTTAATCTTTAGCAGTTCTCCTAGGGACATCGGTGTTGCTGTCTTTAGTCCACCTTAAACTTGGAAATTTCATTCACCAGGGTATTAATATGCTGTTTGTTATCCACACTCAGATCGCTTACCCGGTTCACCGCCCGGTTCACCTCTTCCGTCCCACCAGACATCTCATTGATCGCATCCGATACCTCACTGGTTACCCGCTCTAAATTCCGGCTCTCCTTGATGATCTCTTTGCTCCCCGCCAACATCTCCATTGACCCGCTGCGTACATACTGGGTTATCTCGTTCAAATGTGCCAAAACCTCCAGTA
>JAITEL010000056.1 GCA_031282065.1 Treponema sp. | reverse complement strand
GCCTCCCGACACTCAGGCAGTTTCTCCGCCGCCTTATCAAGATACCCGATAAAGGGTTTAAGTATTCTCCGTCCCATGCCTTATTTTAGGCATCTTTTTTTGAATTTGGAATTGCTGATACGGTAACACGGGTACTTGACGTACTATGCTGATTAGGGTATGCTCAGTTTTAAGGTTTATTGATGACATTAATCATAACAGCTCCACGATGTGGGAGAAGAAGCCCATGGTGATTGCTATTGATGGCCCTGCGGGTTCAGGAAAAAGCACTATTGCTAGGCTTTTAGCGGAACGGTTGGGGTATACCTATGTAAACTCAGGGAACCTCTACCGGACCATTACGCTGGGCTGCCTGCGGAACCATATCGACCCCACCGACCCTGAAGCTGCCCTGAATTACGCAAAACAGGCGACCATTACCTATCAAAATGGAGTAGTTTTCCTTGAGGGAGAAGAGGTCTCGGCCCTTCTCCATACGGATCCTATTGATCAGGGTACTGCTCCCCTCTCGGGGATTGTGCCTATCCGCCATGTAGTAAACGACCTTATCCGAAAGATTGCCGGAACCTTGGATGTGGTGGTGGAAGGACGGGACATGACCACCGTGGTCTTCCCTCATGCAGAACATCGGTTCTATTTAGATGCCTCCATGGAGGAGCGGGCTAAGCGGCGCTATGAACAGGGTGTATCAGAGCTTAGCCTCGAAGAGATCCGGGAATCCATAGCCCGGCGGGATACCATTGACCAACATAAAGTCGAAGGAAGCCTGAAAATTGCTCCGGGAGTCATTGTTTTGGATACATCGCACTTGACCCTTGAACAAGTTTATGACAAATTAATAGAGAATATTACCATAGAAGGATCAACCATGGCCCAGATGGAAGTGGAATCGGACACGAGTCCGATGGATGAGTCGAATAACTCCGCCGACAACATCCAAACCCAATTGCAGGAAGAGTATCTTAAATCCCTTGAACAGTTAGAAGAGGGGCAGATCGTTGAGGGAAACGTTATTCAGGTTACCCAAGATCAGGTGTTTGTTGACGTAGGCTACAAATCGGAAGGTAAGATCCCGATTACGGAGTTTACGGAAATTCCCCAAGTAGGGGATGTCGTACCGGTTATTCTCATTACCAAAGAGAATAAACACGGAGAAGTGATTGTTTCCAAGCAGAAAGCGGATGTCAAACTGTTTTGGAGAAATCTCAGGCAGGCCTTTCAGGATCATACGCCAGTGGAGGGAAGCATTGAAAAGCTCGTCAAGGGCGGGTATGATGTCAATCTAGGCGGAGGGGTCCATGCATTCCTCCCCATTAGTCAGTCTGATGCCCAAAAAGTGGATAAACCGGAAAAACTCCTGGGTATGACGATTTTGTGCTATGTGGAGCGTCTTTATTCTGACGGGAAGGTCAATATTGTGGTAAATCGCCGCAAATGGCTTGAAGAAGAAATTGAGCAGAAACGGAACGACTTCTTTGAAAACACCCCTATCGGGGCTGATGTTATCGGTACGGTCAAGAGTTTTACCTCCTTTGGGGCTTTTATTGATCTTGGCGGTTTCGATGGACTCTTACATATCAACGATATGAGTTGGGGTCATGTAACCCGACCCAAAGATTTTGTACGGAAAGGCCAGGAGATCTGCCTTAAAGTGATCCGCCTTGATCCGCTTGAGAAGCGTATTAACCTGTCCTTGAAACACTTTACAGATGATCCCTGGGTTCATTTTGAAGATAAGTACCGTGTAAATGATATTGTCCGTGGAAAGGTTACGAAACTTACTGACTTCGGTGCCTTTATCGAATTGGAGGAAGGAATCGAAGGCTTGGCCCACATTTCTGAGTTTTCTTGGATCAAGAAAATTCAGCGACCTGATGAAGTGGTTAATATCGGGGATGAAGTGGAATGTATGATCCTCGGGTACGATCTCCAGGCCGGAAGGGTCTCTCTGGGTTTGAAACAGGTTGCTGCTAATCCTTGGAACAATTTTGAGGATCGCTACGCGGTAGGAACCCGTTTAACCAGAAAGGTGGTAAAACTCACCAATGGAGGCGCCTTTATTGAACTGGAAGAAGGGATTGACGGGCTCCTCTTGGGGGATGATATTTCCTGGACTAAAAAGGTAAAGCATCCGGGTAGTGAACTGCAGGTGGGCCAGGAGGTGGAGATCATGGTGATCGGTATTGACCGGGAAAACCGGAACATTAGACTGGGGATCAAGCAGCTTACTGAAGACCCCTGGCAGAGTTTTGCTAAGGCATATAAGCCGGGTTCTCTGGTGGAAGGGGATGTATCTTCGGTTACCGATTTCGGGATTTTTGTGCGGGTTCCCGGAGGTATTGAAGGACTCATACATAAAACCAACCTTCCGGAAAACCGGGAAGAGAGTGCTGATGAGGCGCTCAAGAAATACCATGTAGGGGATAAGATCAAGGCAGTGGTGCTGGAATTGCAGCCGGATAAGCAAAAGGTGGCTTTTTCCATTCGGGATTACCAGAAGAAGGTGCAGAGGGAAGAGCTTTCCCGGTATATTGCCGCAGAGGAATCGGATGGTTCCACGTTTACCTTGGGAGATTTCTTGCGATCTAAGGGCAGGTCTTAGAAAACCATCCTAGTATGTTGTCCCAGATTGAGGTCCAGAAGTTTAATACCCTGATTGAGATTAATACCCTCATTAATTCTAATTATCAGGACGCTCATTCCTTAGTAACCCAAATTCTTGATTCTGCAACCCGGCTGTGTGAATGTGAGGCTTCGAGTTTACTCTTGCTGGATAAGGAGACCGGAGAGTTGTACTTTGATATTGCCTTGGGTTCCAAGAGTGCCGAAGTCAAGCGCTTCACCGTAAGACTGGAAGAAGGGATTGCCGGTTGGGTTGTTCGGCATAATAAACCGGTCATCATCAATGATGTACTTAACGATAAGCGTCATCTGCAGAGTATTGCCCAGCAGATCGATTATCCTTCCCGAACTATGATGGCTGTACCCATGCGGGTTAAGGAACAGTGTATCGGGGTTATTGAGCTTATTAATAAGAAAAACGCCAAATCTTTTGGCCAGGATGATCTGGAATGGCTTGAAATATTCGCCAATCAAGCGGCCTTGGCTATTGTCAATGTCCAAAGTATTGAAAAAGTTCGAAACGAGATTCAGCACTTACAGGATCAGATTAAAAAGGACCAAGGGTATCATACCATGGTAGCCAAGAGTCCGCTTATGACCGAAAAGCTTGAGGTAGTGGATAGGATTGCCAAAACCGATTCATCGGTACTGATCCTGGGGGAGAGCGGGGTAGGGAAAGAGCTGTTTGCCGAACAGATACACCTGCGCAGCCTGCGGAGTACTAAACCCCTTATACGGGTAAATTGCGCAGTTCTCCCTGAGGGGCTCCTGGAGAGTGAACTCTTTGGCCATGTGAAGGGGGCCTTTACCAGTGCGATTGCAGATCGGAGGGGCCGTTTTGAGCTGGCTGAAGGGGGGACTATTTTCCTGGACGAAATTGGTGATCTCGCGTTGCCTTTGCAGGCTAAGTTGCTTCGGGTCATCCAAGAAAGAACCTTTGAAAGGGTCGGTTCTGAAACATCAATCACGGTGAATGTGCGTATTTTAGCGGCTACTAACAAGGATATCGAAGCCTTGGTAGCCAAAGGGGAGTTTAGAAACGATCTGTATTACCGGTTGAATGTCTTACCCCTCTATATTCCGCCCCTTCGGCAACGGCCTGAGGATATCCCGGAGTTAGCGGCATTCTTTCTTTCCCGGGGTATGCAGGAGACGAAAAAGCAGTTTACCGGGTTTTCCCAGAGAGCTATGGACGCCATGCTTGCCTACTCTTGGCCGGGTAATATCCGGGAACTGGAAAATTGCATTGAGCGGGCCTGTGTGATTGGCAAAAACAAGTGGATACAAGAGGAAGATCTTTTCCTTAAAAAGACCACCAGCCCATCATTCCAAGCAGGAGGAAGCCGGGATTTAAAAAGTGCCATGACGGCGTTTAAGGCGTATTTCATTCAGACGGTACTGGAAGAACATCGTGGGAATCAAACGGAAACCGCTAAGGCATTGGACATACAAAGAACCTATTTATCAAAGCTTATTAAAGAATTACGTATTCGTGTAAGCTAAGGCAAGGGGTACCGGGGCAGTACCGCTTGTATTAATCGTAAGGAGCTCGTATCATGGGAGCAAGTACAGAACAGAGGGTACAAAAAAGCCTCAGCAAGAACCTTGAGGAAGGGAACAAGTGACACAATTGGTAAAACCTTCGAACCCTGAAGCCCTACCGCAAGCCGGTGAATCGCTTAGTATTGGTGAAGGGCTTAATCGGTTTATACAGCGTAACCGAAAACCGATTATCTTCGGGGCCCTGGGTATTTTCATATTTTTGATAGGCTTTATTGCCACGGTAAGTATCAGGGAACTGCTTCAGAAGCGGTCTTTCAGTCAGCTTGAAGCCTTTAATCAGCGCTATGATCTCCTCAGAGTGGACCTCAATGAACCTTCTAAGGCAGCGGATGTGCAGGCTCTGGTGGATGAGCTTTCCCTCTTTGCCTCCAAGCAGAGCGGATATGCCGGTGCTCGGAGCTATGCCATGTTAGGAAGCATATACGCGGATAAGAAAGCCTGGGAAGATGCGGAAAAAGCCTGGACCCATGCAGCTAAAGCCGGGGCAAAGACCTATCTTGCGGCGGTGTCCTTAAGTAACGCGGCCTTTGCCGCAGAGGAAGGGGGGAATATCCTGGGGGCCATTGAGCTGTATCGCCAGAGCGTATCCCTCAAGGATACCTTCCCCGCAGCGGCGCGTGCTCAGTTTTCCATAGGACGGCTTGAAGAGGTACAGAATCACCCGGAAGCGGCTATCGAAGCATATCAGGAGCTGCTCAATACCTGGCCTACTGATACGGTGTGGACGAGCCTTGCCCAAAGCAGGATCTTATTCCTCAAATCCCGGTAAAAAGTCTATGGGGGGAGGCAGACAGGCTCTTTACCGTTGCCTTCTGGCATGCCTCCTTACGGGGCTTAGTTCATGCGGTATTGAGGATTATGCTTTTCTCTATCCTGTATCCGGTCGCATTGAGGTTGAATTAAATTCTAAGACTACTATTACCCTGTCTATCGCCGAGGCAAGCGAGTATTTTACCCATTTTGCCCTGTATTATCGTATCTATATCAGCGCGGTTCCTCTGCTCGGGTCTATAAGTCAAGGGGACCTCAGTACTTTAAATACCAGCTTGGCCAGTGATTATAGCGCCTTTCTGCCGTATACTTCCAATACGGATAGCACGATCAGTACCTCTGTGGGTAGTCTGTTTAGAAATCACAACTACTATACCCTTACCGTGGAAGAAGCCGATATAGAGGACCTCTTATCCCCCAATTCCCGCAATAAGACCATTACCTTGGATTTTATCCAGAGTCCGGGAACGATTCCGGTGTTAATTATCGATAATACCTCGTATAGGCTCCAGCGTTCCACAGGTAACGGGCTTTTTAACCCTATACCCGAGGACAGGTATTTTCTTAACACGCCGGAATTGAATACCAAGACCACTGCCACGCCTGCTTCGATAAACACGGATGTGGCTGCCTTGCCCTCTGGTAGCACTGCGGATGTCCGCTACACCTATGTAGCCTTGTACATAGTAGCCGCCGGGATAGACCCTAATTTTTCACCGATTTATAGCGCGCCCACGTTTATAGCGGTACTTAGGCTTCCGGAACAGATCTAAGACCATGCGCTCAAAAACGATAGACTTCGCGGTACACCGTGAAGTAGGATGCAGGGCTTTGGGGGTCTGTTCGTCCCTTGGCCCATACGCCCCGGCGTCGTAATCCCCACAAATCCCCTTCCCGGTTGAGACGGTATTGTTTCTCTTCTCCGGCTTTTACCTGGTCTATATCCCCTTGCGGGGCCTGATAGGTGTACCCCCAGAGCAAAGAAGCCAGAGAATGCTTCTTTACCCCCCAAGGGATGAGGATATGTATGGCCTCACCCAGGCTCAGGCCCTCGGGAAGCTGGGGAGACAGGGCTTGTGTGAAGGCTTGGGCGCTGAAAAAAGACGCGGTATCAATGGCCGCGATTTCAGCGTCCCCCTGGATGCCCACCGCCAGGGGAGCGGCAATTTCCAGTTTTGGCTGGGGATTAAAGCCCTGCGAATACAGCACCGGGATCCCTGCACGGGTCATAGCCATAGCAAAGACCTCCCGCAGGGCCAAATAAGGGTGAAAAACCGCGGTGCCCTGCTTGCTAAAGGCAAAAAGGATACGCCAGGTGGGACCCTCCTGGGTTTTGGGAGGCCCCTTGGGATGAGGCAGGCGCTCAGGAACTCGCTGGTTTTTGCTAATAGCCGTGTCCGTATCGCATATTCCGCACGGGTGAGTACATGCTTCGCTGCAGGGCGCGGTAGCCTTGCAGCTTTCTCCCTGGCGCAATTCCCGGTTCATGTAGGGAGGGGCAACCCCGCTCTCAATACCGTGCCAGGGCAGGGGCAGGGCCCTTTGAGGGCGCTGTATTTCCTGTATGAGGGCGGAGTGCTCCTCAAAAAGCGCGCGCCAAATATCCTGCCGTATATGCTCATTCCACGCGTCCAGGCGGCAGCCTCTGGTGTAGGCTTCTTCAATGAGGCCGCCTACCCGCTCATCCCCCCGGCTTATGAGCCCTTCCAGGGTGGACATAAAGGGGTCTTGCACGCCTACCTTATGGCCTTCTCCTTTGAGCCGTGAGCGGATATAGTCCAGTTTGCGGCGGGCCGTATCTTCGTCCATTTGAGATGCCCCTTGATAGGGAGTATGGGGTTTGGGGACAAAGGTGCCTACGTTGATGGTGAAGTGCATCCCCGTACGCCGGGCAATGTCCCGGATAGCATCCACAATGGCCACTTCCTCCTCTATTTCAAGGGAGCGGGGCTTTCCGATGGGCAGGCCTATCATAAAATAAAACTTTGCCCCCCGCCAGCCCCGTTGCCGGGCTTCCTGGATGATGGCCGCTACCGTATCCCGGGACACTTCCTTGTTTATGGAAAGCTGCCAGGCATCCACCGGGGTTTCCACGGCAAAGGTGAGGCCGCTCTTGCGGACCGCGGCAATTTTTTCCAAAAGGGGCAGGGAAAAGGTGGATACCCTCAGGGAGGGGAGCTGGAAGGAGACCTGCTCGGGGCCGTAGGCGCTATGCAGGGCGTCCACCAGCTGCTCAAGGTACTGATAATCCCCTGAAGAAAGGGAGCTCAGGCTTATCTCCCGGTATCCTCCCCGGCGAATACAGGCGTCCACCTCGGCCTCTATGGTTTCCGCGCTTTTCTGGCGCATGGGCCGGTACCAGTAGCCGGCATGGCAAAAGCGGCAGCCGTGGGGGCAGCCCCGCATGATTTCCACGGCCCCGTGGTGCTGGACCACCTTCATACTGGGAACCGGGAACAGCGCCGGGCTTGCCTCCCGAAAGGAAAAGGCCCGGTCCAGGGCCCGCTTTGCCTTCCCCTTGCCGGGGGTCCAGACCGCAGGATGGCCGCAGAGCTGCTCCAGTAAGGCGGAGCGCTTGAGTCCTGTCTTTTTTAAGGCGCAAAGGCTTTGGACCAGGCTGAAAAAGCCCCCTTCTGCTTCTCCTATCCAGAAGGCATCAATGAAAGGAGCATAGGGAAGGGGATTGGAAACACAGGGGCCTCCCATGATCACCACGGGGTGCTCTTCGGTTCGTGCGGAGGCCCGCAGGGGGATGGCCCCGGCCTCCAGCATGGAGAGGACCCCGGTGATCCCCAGCTCATACCCCAGGGTAAACAAGAGCAGGTCCAGGTCTCCCAGGCATATACCCGTATCAAGACCGTACAGGGGGAGGCCCCGGCTGCGCAGGAGCGCCTCAAAATCCGGGGCCGGCGCAAAGGCCCGGTCACAGGACACCCCGGCAAGCTCATTCAAGCGGTTATAGAGTATCTTCAAGGCCTGATTACTCATACCTATCTCGTACAGGTCGGGGAAGGCGATGAGCAGCCGCAGATCCGCTGCGGGTTTTGCCAGGCGCCCGTATTCCCCTCCCACATAGCGGCCGGGTTTTTCCACCTGTAACAAGCCTTTTCCCAGATCCTTGAGGGGGTCTATATACCGTATTGGTTTCGTATACTGCATGACCTTCCGAGTATAAGCGGTTTAAGGGGATGGGGTATACTCCCAAAGTACACGGGGCATGTTTTAAAAACGCCGTGAGATTTTCTAAAAAACCAGTGAGATTTTCTGAAAACGCCGTGAGATTTTCCAAAAACCCAGTGAGATTTCAGCGCGCCCTGCATCCGGCCTTGAGGACTTCTTGCGCGGCTCCTCTTTCCTGTGGCATACTCTGCGTAAAGGAGCAGTATCTTCGTGTATACCAGTGTTGACCCTAAAGTAGATTTTCCCCGCTTGGAAGAGCGCGTCTTGGCGTTTTGGAAAGAGCAACGCATTTTTGAACGGTCCATTCAGCGGCGGGAGGGCGCCGAAGAGTACGTGTTCTATGACGGCCCCCCCTTTGCCACCGGCCTTCCCCACTTCGGCCATTTTGTGCCCAATACCATTAAGGATATTATCCCCCGCTACATGACCATGAAAGGCAAGAAGGTGGAGCGCCGTTTTGGCTGGGACTGCCACGGCCTGCCCGTGGAAAACCTCATGGAAAAAGAGCTGGGCCTCAATTCCAAGAGCGACATTGAACGCTACGGGCTTGCGGCCTTTAACGAAGCGTGCCGCTCCTCGGTGCTGCGCTACGTCAAAGAATGGCGGGAGATCATCACCCGATTGGGCCGCTGGGTTGATTTTGACCACGACTACAAGACCATGGACCGGGATTACATGGAGACCATCTGGTGGGTCATGCGCTCCCTGTGGGACAAGGGGCTCCTCTATGAAGGCCACTACATTCTGCCCTATTGCCCGCGCTGCGCGACGGTGCTTTCCAACCACGAGCTGAACCTGGGAGGCTACCAGGATGTCCATGATCCGGCTATTACCGTGCGTTTCAAGGTAACAAGCCCGCTGCCGGGGACGGCTCCTTCGGCAAAGCCCGCCTATCTTTTGGCCTGGACTACCACCCCCTGGACCCTGCCTTCCAATATGGCCCTCACCTTGGGACCGGATATCGACTATGCGCTGGTGGAGGACGGGCAGGCCCGGTACATCCTGGCAGAAGCGCGGCTTGCCGCCTATTATAAGAACCCCCAAGACTATGCCTTGGTGTGGAAGAAAAAGGGCAAGGAACTGCTGGCCCTTGCCTACGAGCCCCTCTTTCCCTATTTCAAGGATACGCCCCAGGCGTTTAGAACCTATGCCGGGGATTTTGTGAGCACCGGCGATGGTACGGGCATCGTGCATACCGCACCGGGCTTTGGTGAAGATGACCAGCGGGTCTTGAAGGGCACGGGGATTCCGGTCATCTGTCCGGTGGATGCCGAGTGCCGTTTCACCGGAGAGGTGCCGGATTACCAGGGGCTCTTTGTCAAAGCCGCGGATAAGCCCATCATGGAGCGGCTCAAAGCCGAGGGGAAGCTCTTGAGGCGGGAGCAGATACTCCACGCCTATCCCCACTGCTGGCGCTGCGGCAGTCCCCTCATCTACCGGGCCGTGGGCTCTTGGTTTGTTCATGTGGAGCGGATTAAACAAGATATGCTGGATGCCAACGCAGAGATATCCTGGGTCCCGGAACATATCAAGAGCGGGCGTTTCGGGAAATGGCTGGAAGGCGCCCGGGACTGGGCCATAAGCCGTAACCGGTACTGGGGCAATCCCCTGCCTATCTGGAAATGCCCGGATTGCGGCAGGTCTTTATGCGTGGGCAGCCGGGCAGAACTTAAAGCCCTTTCCGGCCAGGACCCGGAGGACCTGCATAAGCACTTTGTGGATGCCATTACCATTCCCTGCACCTGCGGGGGCCGGATGAGCCGGATCCCTGAGGTCCTGGATTGCTGGTTTGAGTCTGGAGCCATGCCGTACGGCCAGCAGCATTACCCCTTTGAGCATGCCCGCTTCTTTGAGAGCCATTTCCCCGCGGACTTCATCAACGAAGGGCTGGATCAGACCAGGGGCTGGTTCTACACCCTGACCATCCTCTCCGCGGCGCTTTTCAAGAAGCCGGCTTTCAAGAACTGCATCGTAAGCGGCCTGGTGTTAGCCCAGGACGGCAAAAAGATGAGCAAGCACCTGCGGAACTACACCGACCCTATGGAAGTGGTGAACCGCTTCGGGGCCGACGCGCTGCGGCTCTTCCTGGTGCACTCCGGGGTCGTCAAAGCCGACGATTTGCGCTACAGCGACGAGGGCGTACGGGAGGTGATGAAGAGCATCCTTATTCCCCTGTGGAACGCCTACAGCTTCTTCGTAACCTATGCGAATATTGATAGGGTACGCCCTGAAGCCGCTCCTTTGAACCCTGCCAATCCCCTGGACAGGTGGATACTCTCCGCAGCAGAGCGCCTTGTGGAGAAGGTAGGCACGGCCCTGGACGGGTATGACCTATCCCGGGCAGTGGATCCCATCCTTGAGTTCATTGACCTCCTTAACAACTGGTACATCCGCCGCTCACGGCGGCGTTTCTGGCGGGGTTTTAGCGAAGGTGCTGCGGACACCGACAAGAGCGAAGCCTACGCCTCGCTCTACGATGTGCTTAAAACCCTGATTACCGTGGCTGCCCCCTTCATGCCTTTTACCACCGAGGCGATTTGGGGGAACCTTCGCCTTGCCGGGGAGCCTGAGTCGGTACACCTTTCGGACTTTCCCCGGCCGCGGCGAGACCGGCGGGACCTGCATCTGGAATACAAGATGGCCGCGGTGCAGCACGCGGTCTCCCTGGGCCGTTCCCTCCGTTCCCAGCATAATATTAAGATTCGCCAGCCCCTGCGGCGGGTGGAACTGGTAACCCGCAACCGCGAGGAGAAGAAGGTGCTCCTGGAAATGGAAGATAGTATCCGGGAAGAGCTTAATGTGAAGGAGGTGCTTTTCCAGGATAATGAAGAAGCCCTGGTGCGTTACGAGGTCAAGGCCAACTTCCGTATCCTGGGGAAAACCCTGGGCAAGGATATGAAGGCTGCGGCTGCCCGCATTGAGGCCTTGAGTCAAAACGAAATCCAGGGGCTTTTAGAAGGGGCCACCCTTTCCCTGGAAATACCCGGTGCCCTTGATCTCCAGCACCAGGTGGTAGAGATCACCTCGGATAAGCTGGATATCCGGCGTATTGAGAAAGCCCACCTCAAAGTGGTAAATGAGGGAACCCTCACGGTTGCCTTGGACACGGAGATTTCTCCAGAACTTGCCCAAGAAGGGGATGTGCGGGATCTCATCCGCGGGGTGCAGAACCTGCGAAAGGAAGCGGGTCTTGCGGTTACCGACCGCATACGGTTGCAGCTCTTTGGTTCTCCGCGCCTCCACGCGGCCTTTGCCGCCTTTGCCGATTACCTGGCCACGGAAACCCTGGCCCAGGAAGTGCACTGGGCTGAAGGAGCGGCGATGCATAGGATAGAAGCGGGAGAAGAAACCTGGCAGGTGCAGCTTGAGAAGCTCTAAGCTAAGGGTGCCCTGTGGCGGGGTGCGGGTGCTTGCCTTGCTGGGCATAGCCCTCATGGTTGCCTCCTGTGCGAGTAGTCCAAAGACCCAGGTTCTCCCGGAAGCAGAGCCCTTCGCTGCTTTCCCTTCAGGGGCGCTGGTGTACCTGTACGTGGATACGGTTAAGGCCCGGCCCATCCTGGATGCCCTGCCTCTGGAGCGTATGGGGGGAAACCAAAAGGCGGTTGCCGCGGCGTTAGACAAAACCAGCTCGGCAGTGGCGGCTTGGTATCCTCCAGGTGCCCCCCGGCATTTTTTGGTGGCAGCCCAGGGCCGCTACCCCAGTTTCCGGGCATCCCTGTCCTTTGCCTTGAGCCCGGCTTGGAAGAAACGCCGCTCTGAAAGCGGTGCTTCCTACTGGTATTCCGCTCAAGACAAGATTTCGGTCTTTCTTGGCCCCCAGCACGCCTTTATTTCAGACGGTGATCCCCTCCCGGTTCCGGAGGCCTCTTTTCCCCAACGCCCTGAAGCCTTCGCCTCATTTGCTGAGGATGCCGTGCTGGCAGGCTGGCTTACCGAAGGAGGGATGTTCCTCAATCAATGCTTATCTTCCTTAAAAATACCCCTCCAGGTTCCTGCGGAGCAGGTCTTGTTTTGCCTTCAGCAATCGGAAGGCCATTACCAAGGGATGATCCGTATTGAAACTCCTTCGGTAACTCAGGCCAAAGCCGTAGTAGGTCTTTTTTCCCTGGCCCGTCTTTTTATGGCAAACCTGGATACCAAAGAAGGGGTGGGGGTCTTCTTCACCCATGCGCCGGTCCAGGATGGAGCTTCATTGAATCTCCAGACCGGCCCCCTGGATGCCCAGGGCGTAGCTTTACTTTTTAGTATGTTCTCGTTATATTCTAACTAATTTGAGGGTAACGATACAGGTAACCTGGATCATACCGATACGATCCTACGATAAGATTGTCAATACAGAGGAATAGTCATGCCGACCTATGAATATGAATGTAAAAGTTGCGGCCATACCTTTGATGTGTTTCAACGTATGAGTGATGCACCCCTTACGACCTGTCCTCAATGTGGTCAAGCCCTGAGACGGCTCATTAATGGCGGAAGCGGCGTCATCTTCAAGGGTTCTGGTTTTTATGTAACCGATAAGCAAGGAGGAGGCGCCAGTACTGGCGGTGGGGGTAAACCTGCCCAGGGAGAAGGAACGCCGCCTCATGGGGATACCAAGACCCCTGCGGTGCCTTCGGAACATGCCGGAGAGAGCAGCAAGGCAGCTATAAAGAAACCCCCGATCGACAGTGGTCTTGAGAAGAAAATTGCTGGTTAAAGCGAAAGTAAACCACCCATGAAACCCCCGGTTCAATTCCAAAAATCAGAGCTTCCTGTTCAAGAGAAGCTTCGTTTTTTTTGCGATAACTGTGGTATAGAGGTGGCCCGAGAGGCGCAAGGGTGTCCCCGCTGCGGTAAGTCTTTTGTTTCGGTACGGTGCCCTGCCTGTGGTTTCAATGGGTCTTTGGATTGCTTTAAGGATTGTTGTCCCGTTTGTGGGTATTCGGCTCCTGGCGAAGGGGCATCGGGAAAAAGGGCGCCCTCCCCAGGGGCGCCTGCTCAAATCCTGCACTATGAGCAGGAAAGCGAATCCTTACCCCTGTGGGTCTACATAGTTACGGGTTTAGCCCTGATAGGAACCCTGGTAGTGGTATTTTTTACCTTTAAAGAAGCCTGGGGTTTCTGATTTATACGACGAGAATATCGTTGGAATATGATTAAAAAAAAGGAATCGTCTAGCGTCATGAGGTGATCGTATTTCGTTGTAAATAAGGAGAGAGAAGTGGGAAATGGCGATTTTTTTTGATACGAGACGTGAAAAGCCGATCGGTTTATGGTTTGCGGTTTTTGCTGTAAAGTACTCTCCTCCCCATGTTATACATCCAGGAAAGCCTATGGTCTTGGGTTTCCTGGTGAGCTGTGTTTTGTGTTACCTCTTTGCTTCGATTGCTATTTGAAGAGGATGGTATGAAATTATCGCTTAAAATATCCTTATTAATGGGGAGCTTAGTGCTTTTCATCACTCTTGGTATGGTCACGATATCCACCAGGATTGTGTACCAAAGCACCGAGACTTGAGCGACCGGGAGTATATACAAAAAGCCTTGGCAGGAAGGCAGGTGATTTCCGATGTACTCATAAGCCGAGTTACCCAGCAGCCGGTCCTTATGTTTGCCATACCCATCATGCTGGATGGAAGCATAACCGGTGTCTTGATAGGCCGCAGAGATGGCGCGGTGTTAACCAATATGACTAAAGACATTGGTTTCGGGGAAACCGGGTATATATACCTCATCAATTCGCACGGTACTGTTATTTGCCACCCTAACAAGGACTTGGTTTAACAGCAGTTTACCTCCACGCAAGCAGTGCAGTCGGATTCCTCCCTTGCATCCTTGGCAGGCTATATTACCCAGGTCCTCAACGGGGAAGCCGCTATGAAAGAGCACACCTATAATGGGAAAACCTTAGTCGGTATCGCTACCCCGGTCTGGATACCGACTGGATGTTAATCATGACGGTAGAAAAACAAGAGCTTTTTGCTGAGATACACCAACTGCTGCTCGATACCAGCCTATTTGCCGCAGGGTCCCTGCTTATGGCGATTATACTCCTGCTCAGCGTCTTACGGCCTACCCTCATAAAGCCCATTACCAGTATCGTGCACGCCGCAACCGCTTTGGCGAACGTGAAACACTCCATTACCAAATCTTCCGATAGACTGGAGGTAATTACCCAGAATATAGATGCCGTCCAAACGAAAACCAATGTTCAGATGGACTCGGTCATGCAGACCGCCTCCTCCGTGGATAATATCATCACCCAGATCCATCACCGCGAAAACGCCGTATCCACCCAGGTAGAACGAATCGCCCGCTCCTCCGAATCTATCGAACCCATGGTTCAGGGCCTTGATACGGCACATGCCGGGGAGGTACGGAAGTTAGCGGAATCATCGAACCAGGAATCCACCTCAATTTCCCAGGAAATAAAAGAGATGCAACGGGGTATAGCCCAGATACGGCAGGTAACTGCGGAAACCACCGAGACGCTGAACCGGATGTTTAGGGAAGTCCGGGATATGCAAAGGTCATTTCATAGGGTGAATAAGGCGGTAGACGTACAGGCGTCCGATGGGAGTGAGGTATTGGACGCCTTGAGGATTTTACAGGAGAAGACGGAACAGGTTCGAAGGGGTACCGAAGAGCTACAAAAGGCGAGTAGGGTAATACATAAGGTGATTGAGCATTTGAAGGATATTTCCCAGGATGTGCATGAGCGTACAGTGGATGTACAGCAGGCCGGTAAACGTATCGCTGCTTCGCTCAATATCGCTGCTCGGCTGATTGGAGAGGGTACGTATGGAGTTCCCCCTGTATTACAGGACCCTCATCAAAGGGGGATCGCTCATCCTTCGCTCTCGGCCTCCTAGACGCGGGTGCAGGGCTATATACTCAAGGGTCCCGAAAAAATAGGCAGGGCAGTTCCGCAATGCCTACAGTGACAGGTGTTTTGCATCGTTTCAAGGCTCAGGCCGCGGGTATCGATCCGGTAGCCCCGGCGGCGTATCAGCAGATGCCCACAATGGGGGCAGACCGTGTCCTGCAAGGGACTGGATATATTACCGGTATACACATAGGAAAGGGTTTTCCGTGCCCGATACGCAAGAGCGACTAAGTGTTCAGGATCCGTGGGGCGGATCTTCCAGGTATAGGCAGGATGGTAGGCACAAAGGTGCCAGGGTATATCAGGAGAGAGGGAGGCCAAAAAGTCGATACACCGGTCGATTTCAGCCTCCTGATCGTTCAGTTCAGGAACCACCAGGGTAGTAACTTCCAGGTGTACTCCGGTTTTCCAGGCTTGGGTAATGAAAGCCAGTACCGTAGCGAGATCCCCGCCGAGTATACGGGTGTAGGTAGCTTGCGAAAAGCATTTTAAGTCAATATTGGCTGCATCGGTGAGGCTGAGGATGGCTTGTGCAGCCTCAGGGTTTATGCAGCCGTTACTGACGAGGATATTGGCAAGTCCTGCTTCCCGGGCACAAGTCATACAGTCCAAGAGAAACTCAAGGTGCACCAAGGGTTCTGAATAGGTATAGGCGATCTGCCCTGAACCTTCTGCCTGTGCCGCGTGTACAATAGCTTGTGGAGCATACAAGCGGCTTGGAATAGAAGGCCCCCCCTTGGAGGGAAGCTGAGAAATATGCCAGTTTTGACAGAAGGGGCAGTGTAAATTGCAGCCGAGAAAACCCACGGAGAGGATGGATGAACCAGGATGGTAATGGTAGAGGGGCTTTTTTTCGATAGGGTCTACCTGCAGAGCGGTAATGGCGCCGTAATAAGGAAGCTCCCCTGCTCCCTCCCGGTTTCCCCTAACCCCGCAACGGCCCCGGCCTCCTTCGGGGATAAGACAACCGCGGGGACAGAGCAGGCATTGCAGTGTAGCTTCAGGAAGGGCGGTGAAATACCGGCTTTGGGGCATCGCGTACCGCTAGATACCGCAGTTTTTTTCCATATCAGCCAAGAGCCTTTCTGGGACCTCTTTAGATCTTGTAACCATTTTGATAGGATTATCCACCTCAAAAGGTTCCAGCATAACTCCATGCGCGCCTTTACGGATCCAGAGCCGTATCAACGGCGCTGCCTCTCCGGTTTCAGTAACCGCAGAATGGACCTCTTCTACACCAAGGATATCATCAATCTTCAATTCCATTACCTTGGGATTGATTCCCAAAGGATCATACACGAGAATAAGCTTGTTTTTCTCTGCCGGATGCTGCCGCGGATATCCGATAAAAGGAATTCCCTGTTTAGCGGAACTGTCGGTGTATCGGACGATTTTATTAAGGGGTAATAATTCAAGATAGCTGGTGATACTCATGGATTGCTCCTCAGGTATAACTATAGCATGAAGGTGTAGCGGATGCAATAATCCGTTGATTGTTCAGGGTGAAGTGCTTAGTATTATAAGAAGCCTTTGATGGGTGAAGCTGCGGTACCTTATGGAAGGCCCTAACTCAACCTAAGGTGTTTACTATACATATAAGGAGATCCGGCTTGCATATCGAGAAAACCAAAGGGGTGTATCTGTTTCAAGGAAATACCCTTGTGGTACCTGAAACCATTCCCGAGTCAAAGCTCCATGAGCCCCTTCCCCCTGAAGTCATACAGGATATGGAGGCCCTTGAACCTATACGCATCCCTTGCCTCAGCGGAAATCTGCCTATAGACGGCGTGGATCTAGCCCCCCGGTTCCCGATTCCGCCGAAGTGGCGGAAGATCCCCCTGCGTCATGTCATCGCGCTCATAAGTCAGGGAAGCGCCTCGAACCGGAGCGGGCCTACAGACCCGATCTTTCGCGCCTATCATGTTATCCAATGGAGGCGGGAATCCCGTTTCTGCGGTTCCTGCGGCAGTCCCAACCAGGACGCTCCCCAGGAGCTGGCTAGGCTTTGTCCTGCCTGTGGCAGGATAGAATACCCCCGTATAGCCCCGGCCATTATCGTCATCATCATCAATGACCAGGATCAGGCCCTTTTAGCCCATAACAAACAGTTCCTTCCCGGGGTCTATAGCCTCATAGCAGGTTTCAACGAGGCCGGGGAGACCTTAGAAACTACCATAGATCGAGAAATCCAGGAAGAGGTGGGCCTTAGGGTACGGGATATACGGTATGTACGTTCCCAACCCTGGCCTTTTCCCTATTCTCTCATGCTGGGATTTAGGGCCCGGTATGCAGGGGGAAGCATACAGGCGGATGGGGTGGAGATTGAAGATGCCCGCTGGTTTGATAGGGACTGCCTGCCGGATCTTCCTGGTCTGGGTTCGGTGTCCCGCTACCTCATTGATCAATGGCTTTCGGGTAATTGTTCATAAAACCTAAGGGGTTTTAGCGGGGACTTTGGAGGAGTGGTATGGCGGAGATCATCATGGATGCCCTATTTGAGGAAGCCCAAAAGGCGGCTTATGGGGCCTATGCCCCCTATTCCCGATTTCGAGTAGGGGCTGCGTTGCTTGCGGAAGACGGAAGCGTCTATACAGGGTGTAATGTGGAGAATCGTTCTTTTGGGCTTTCCCTCTGTGCGGAACGGAGCGCGCTGGTTCAGGGGGTGAGTAAGGGGAAGCGGACTTTTATTGCCATAGCCATTGCAAGTCTGGATTCGGTGAGCCCGGTAGGGCCTTGCGGGGCTTGCAGGCAGGTTTTAAGCGAATTTATGGGGCCTGAAGCCCCGGTACGATTTGGAGGCAGTGGGGAAGAGCGGGTGGATACCACCATTGGGTTCCTGTACCCTTATGATTCGCTTCACGATTTAGCCGGTCCAGTATAGCCCGGAGGGCGGCTCCACCACAGTATATTGGTTATCGTTTAATGTAATTACTTGACATACGCTGCGGTTTAATGCTATAGTTAAAGTATGTCATATGAAAGGCATAAGGAGCGATAATGATCGAAGGGGATATTCTTACCATAGATGAGGTTGCCAAATATTTACGGGTCTCGGAACGGACGGTTTATGACTGGGCGCAGAAAGGGGAAATTCCTGCAGGGAAAATCGGTACGGTGTGGCGATTTAAGAAGTCAGAGTTAGAGAAATGGGTCAATGATAGGCTTTCGGTAAATACGGTGATTCCCCATAGCGGGAGTATTCATATGGAGTCCATTATTTCTCAGGATAGGATTTTGATTTTCGACTATTCGGCCAAACGGGAGGCTCTTTTAGCCTTGGCAGATAATATCGCCACTGCTCCCCAAATAAAAAACCGGGAAGAATTATCCGCGGAGATCCTGAAACGGGAAGAGCTTATGAGTACGGCCATTGGGAGGGGTATTGCCATTCCCCATGTCCGGCTTTCGTCGGTTACGGACCTGGTGATCTCCGTGGGGATAAGCAGGAAGGATATTATTGATTTTCAAGCCTTGGATGATGAACCGGTACGGCTTTTATTCATGATCGCTGCGGCGGCGAATCAACATGTTTACTATCTGCAAACCCTTTCTTTTTTCAGCGCCCGCTTAAAAAACGCTAACCTGCGTACCGCTTTACTCAAGGTGAATAATACTCAAGAGGCGTACCAGCTCCTCGTAGGTTCCCCGAAGGGGGTTTAAAGCCCCTGTATAACGGCAGCGGTCCAAAGATGGGGTTTACCTGCTGATTCTCTGAAAAAACCAAAAGGTAATAACGAGCGCTGCAAAGAAATGCCAAAGGCTCACCGGGAGCATCTATGGTCTCGTGCCGCCCGCCGCCCCAAGCGCTTGACCGTGGTAATTAAAAGTAATATGATACTAACATGTTATTGACCATGCCGGCCATAAGCGCAGACTTCTCATCCCAGGCAGAAGGCCATTATGGGGCCGAATTCGACGGTGTCAAATGCGTAGCGTCTAAGCGCTCTTTTTGTGTATTCCTTTTCCCCCTGAAATACGACACAGCCCCAGAGGATTTTTTCCCGTACAGGGTGGCCGGGATCCCTTCCGGCTTGAACGGGATCCCTTCTGACTTGAACGGGATCCCTTTCGGCTTGACCGGGATCCCTTTCGGTTTGAACGGGATCCCTTCCGGCTTGAACGGGATCCCTTTCGACTTAAACGGGATCCCTTCCGGCTCGAACGGGATCCCTTCTGCCCCCTGTAAAACAAGGAGAAACCATAATGTCAAGCACAAGAGACTGGCTCCCGGCAAGCCGGGAAGGATAACGGGCAATGGCCGGTAACTGGATTTCACTATGTACCGCCAGGCAAACCCACGGGAATATCCCCAATCCGGCCCTAACGGAACGTACCAGCCTCACGGGAAGTGCTGCAGACGCCCTCGGTCTCAAGCCCCGCGACAGGAGCCCCACGGCAAGCGGAACGCCCACGGTGCAGGTAATGGTGGAAACCTGCCTTGTGGGACGGCATGAACTGGGCGTAAAGCTCGGCTACCTTACCGGCAACCCCGCCGACAGCTCCAACAAGGGCCTATTGTGCCGTGCAGGTAGAGAACGAAGGAAAGAAAGGCCCCTGGGGGCCGCTGGTATCGGCATTGATACCCTGACAAAGGTGTTAGCCGCTTGAGCGGAGAACATACAATTTGACGGCGGGAAAGACCGCAAAGGAAGCTGTATTATGAAGAAAATACCGTTTATCGGTTTACCGGTTGTAGTGCTGGTATTTTTTTTGACGTTGGTTGCTTGCCCTACTGATAGTGGTAATGACGACGACACCATAAAAATCAGAACGGCGGCACAACTGGATGCCATCAGAGATAATCTGGGCGGGCATTATGTCCTGGAGGCGGATATTAACCTTGCCTCTTATACAAACTGGGAACCCATCGGGCAGTTTGTACCACTGTCAGACGAGCCGGAGGATCAGGAAACGCCGAAATTGGAATTGGCGTTTACCGGTATTTTTGACGGAAACGGCCACAAGATTTCCAATGTCGTTATTTCGGATCAAACAGAGCTGGGTGTGGGACTTTTTGGCTGCGTGGCCGGTGACAACGGCGTGGTAAAAAACCTTGTGGTTGAGAATGCAACCGTTACCGGAACTATGCTGGTAGGCGGCGTAATAGGTTATGCGCAATCTGGCAACCTCATCGAGAAGATCACCTTACGGGGAATAAATACAATTACCGGCAATAATCTGGAAAACGGCATGGTAGGCGGCATGGTAGGCGGTGGTTTTGGGGACATTAAAAATTGTAGCGCAAACGCTGCTGTTATTCTGAACGGCTCCATTGGCATGGGGGGCATTCTTGCGGGTGGTATGGAGGACGGCTCGTTTATTTCATGTAGTGCGACAGGCAGCGTAACCGTTGGAAGCGGGGCCATGATCGGAATAGGCGGTTTGGCCGCTTGCGGTCAAAATGCGGCGGAAATTACTGATTGCACGGCTGATGTTACTATTACTGTCCAAGCTGAAAATTGCATAATGATCGGAGGACTTCTCGGTTATACCGGCAGATATGCTCCCGATGCTCCTACGGCAATCAGCGCTTGTACGGTGAGGGCGGACATTACCGTTCCTGCCAGCGCGGAAAGGGTCGGGGGCCTGGTCGGCAGTGGGTTCTATTCCGGTATGTTTGCTTTTATGTCTTCAATGCCGGGGTATGAATTTTTGGCCGCTCCAAATGCTTTTAAGGTTACAAACAGCTCGACTTCCGGCAGCATTACCGGAGGTTGCACCGATCTGGTCGGAAAAATAGCTGGATATATCTACGATAATTCAACCGTAGAAAGCAGTTGTACCAGCACCATGACCATAAACGGCTCGGCAGGTGCTCAAACAGGTGGCGATAAAAATTCGGCTGGTTTGGATACGCTGAACTAGACGGGGCCAGTTGCTGCGCAACAGACCCCCACGCCTTCCCGCCGTCCGTGGCGGGAAGGCGGTTTGCTCATGGGTCACAAGAGCCCCTGTTCCCGGGAGAGCAGGATTACCTCTCCCCCTCTTATCCAAGGATTGCATAAACACAAAACGAGCACGCATCCGCGCGCTTATGCTTGTTCTACCAGGATTTTATGATGATAAGATGATTCCAGCCATTACTATGCTTGTATTGCACGGTATCCATCATACGTTTTACCATTAATAAGCCAAGGCCCCCTATGGGCCGTTCGTCAATAGGTACGGTAATATCCGGATCAGGATGTTCCAGAGGGTTGTATTGCTTACCGCGATCGGTAAAGACAACAAGAAATTTGGAATTTTTCACATTCCGCTCCACTTTGCATCCGATCCGTACTTCTCCGGCTTCTGTCTTAGGGTATGCATAACTAGCTATATTGACAAAAATTTCCTCTGATGCAATTTCGATAGACTGTTCTATTTCATGGGGACAGCCAGCTCTTTCCGCTATGGTACGAATAAACTCAAGGGCTTTTTTTAACTGGCTTATATCCGCAGGAAGGGTCATAACCTGTAGTCCTGTATCGTTTGTCATAACAAAAATCTCCCCGGTAACCTAATCGGAACGGCAGGCTTGCGTGAGTGTGCTTCCTATGGCGCTCCTAGCCTTGCCTTACAGTTTTATCTCTAACTCTATACCCTTCTGCTGCATATCCGCTTGAAGCTGTAAGAAGATACGGAAGCCTTCTTTGGATATATAGGTCAACTGGCTAAAATCCAGGGTTACTTTCGTAGTAACCGGTCCCATCTGCATTATTTCCTGCTGCAAGACCGGAAGGGTTTCGGTATCCAGACGTCCGATAAAGGATAACAGAACGTCATTGTGCACGGTATCCTTTTGTATGAGCAGGTTTCCTTCTTGAACAAGCACACCGCTGAGCCCTGCGGTTTCAATCATAGCCTGTACCGCTTCACTGATATGTTGCAAGACTAAGCTGCCATTTTTCTTGGTCATGATTCTTTGTATCTTGAGCAAGACCTCAAATCCCCGGCTGGATATACTGTTCAATTGCGCACAATCGAGATATATCGTGTTAAACTCATTTCCCTCTTGATACAGTTCTTTCTCCAGCGATGGGGCACTTTCATCGTCCACTTCTCCCGAAAGGGATAGGAACAATTTGGTTTTAGTCTTCTCTTTTCGTATGAGTACCATTTTTTCTTCCTGCACCAGCAGGGTCATAAAACCGGTCATCTCAAATATGGGTTTGATCGACTGGTTTATATTTTTGATAAACACCTTCCCCTGGCGTTCTTTCATAATTTTCTGAATCTGCAATAAGACCCGCAATCCTGAACTGGATATATACGTTACCATTGAAAATTCAACACTACTACCTTAATATCCCCGTCCAAGCGCCAGACTTTTCTTTCCAGTTCAGGAGCGGACATGGTATCGAACCGTCCTTCAGGAGATAAAATGACTTTAGTTCCCTTTCGATCTGCACCTATAAACATGGCTTCTCCTTCTTGCAGCCGAACACACCTAGTATTCAGACATGATTGTAATTGTGGGATGACCTGTTTTATAATGGGCGACATAGAAACCAAAGGGGAGGGGATTTATGCCACAGAAGAAATACAAGGTAACACTCACGAAGGAT
>JAITEL010000021.1 GCA_031282065.1 Treponema sp. | reverse complement strand
CATGGAATAGAAGGCGCAACCAAGAAGCGCGTAAAATCAACTGGCGGTTTACCACAGCTGACGCCCGCATTAAACTGAAACGCCTATATCCACAGTTTAAATAGAGACTCGATACTAGCTGGTTGTACCTGTCGCAACCAGCTGGTTGTACCTGTCGACTATGCCTGCCGCACCGTGAACTTGCTCCGTATCGTGCGCAGCTCCTTCAGCGGTTTCGCGGAATTGCCGGAGAAGTAGGTGCGCACCTCAACATACCAGTCCTTGTCAGGCGAAAGTTCAGGCGCCTTGCCGACTAGCTTCGACGGCTCGTTCACCGCCAGCTTGGCCGTTACCCCGATCTCCTGGTCGGGCGTACCGGGCAGGATGAAGAACACCCCCGCCCGGCTGTCCTCCCCGGCTATCTTGATCCGGTTGCCGTTCAGCGTGAAGATGCCGTCCTTGCTAAGAACCTCGTTCACCAGGCCCGTCTCCGCATCAATTATATCCGTGATGTAGCTCTGGACAGGGGCCATGCCCTTGTTTACCACATGCACGCCCTCGCATAAGCGCCGCGCCCCCGGAAGCGTCATAACGCGGACAGTGACCTTGTTCAAATCCTTGTCCGCCGGGGCAAACTCGCCGGCAAACCACCCGCCCACATTGAGACGGGCTTCGAGGATGCCGCCAATGTTCACCCCGTAGCCGTCCCGGAGCAGGTGCGCCATCTCCCGCAGGAAGATGGTGACATGCTCCTTCAAATCGTCGAGACTGCCCGTATAGCCGCCCCGCTCCTTCGCCGATACGCAGACATCATCATCGGTGAGCACCTTGTCGTTCACCGTCCGCGCAAATAACTTGCCCTTATGACCCTCAAGGTGGCTCTCGTAGAGCATCACATCCGTGTTGTGCACCTTGAGCACGTCATCATCAATTACCGACATAACACCTCCATGATTCACCTAAAAGATACAAGATACAAAGGAAAAGGTACATAAGAAAGGGCACTGACTGCGCCAAAAAACGGCGCGCAGCAGGGGAGCTTAGGTTTTGGCGCTTTGCAGGAGCAGGAGCCCCAGGCCCACGAAAAAGCCCACGGGAAACCAGGCCCCCAGAAGGGGGGGGATATACCCCAGCCGGGCCATCATCATGCTGAGCATCTCCATCACGTAAAAGACCACCGCCACGAAGAGACTGGAAATGAGGCTCATAAGGAGTATGTTCTTTCTAAAGCGCCCCCCCATGGAAATAGACAGGATCATCACCACAAAGGACACCGAGGCAAAAGAATAGCGGTGATAATAGTCGGCCAGGGCATTCATAAAGGGAAGCCCTGCGGCCTTGAGATCTTCCACCATCAATGCCGCTTCCCGGGCAGGCAGATCCTCTGCCTGCATGGAATTCCTCCTGAAGGTATCAGGATGTTCCCGGTACATATCCGTATCCCCCAGGGGCCTGGCCCGTAATAAGCCCTCCTCCCAGGCATACTCCAGGGCATTGGAAAGGGCCCAGTGGGTTCCGGTCCACGACGCCTGGGGAGAACGAACCAGGGACAGGAAGGTTCCGCTCTCCGCCTGTTCAATGATACTCAGCCCGTTTAATATCTGGCCATGGGCATCGTAATAATCCACCGCATAAATGAGCCTGCCGTTCTTGGCCTTGATAACAATGTCCGAATTGTTCTCGGTCCGGGACTGATGCAGCAGCACCCGGGAGAGATCGTTTTTGACCTTAAAGGTGGGGATCACCACCCTATCCTCAAAATGAAAGGACAGGAAGGAGGCTGCTAAGCCGATACCCAGCAGGGACAGGCTAAAACGCCAAAAGGGTATCCCCGAAGAAAATATAGAGGTGAGCTCATTCCTGCTGTAGAGATCCCCCAGGGTATAGGCCGCGGCAAAGAGCAGGGAGATAGGCAGGGCATAGGAAAAACTTTTCGGTACATAATAGAGGCAGACTTTGAGAATCTGCTGTAAGGGGACCTCATAATTGAGGTAGCGCCACAGATTGGCAAAGAGATCGATGAGGGAGAGGAGCAGCACAAACATGGAGATGGCCACCAGGAAGATGGGGAGGAATTGCTTCATCAAATACCTATCCAAGATCATGCCTTCCCCCTCCTTAAGACGCTCATTGCCGGATCCTGAAGATACTCATGCAAAGCCCTATAGAGACCGCTAAGATGTTCGGCAGCCACATAGACCAGAAGGGCGGATAGCCCAGGCGTAAGCCCATGGTTTGCCCTCCAAACAGCAAGGTCCAATAGATCACCGAGATGATGAGCCCGAAGATGAAGCCCACCGCTTGCCCGCTTTTTTTGGCAAACAGCCCCAGGGGAACCCCGAGAAACACCAGAGACAGGGCGCCAAAGGGGATGGAAAACTTCTTGTAATACTCCACCCGGTAAATATGGAGGCTTCGGTCTTTTTTAAGGGCCGATGCAGCCTGGGTCTCGTTGAGGAAGCTGGAAAGATACGCTGCCCGGCGGTTCCACGCCTCGTTCTGCGGGCCCTTACGCAGGCTGTCTTCCAAGGCCAGGGCCTGAACCAGGACCTTGTTGTACCGTTCGTCCAGCTTCCCTTGCAGGCTCACCTCTTTGTTTTTAATTTCCTTTCCCACATCGGTGGAACTCATCTGGCTCGGCCCTATGGAGGAAACCGCCTGGATCATATCCTCCTGGGGCACCCAGTAGCGCAGAAATCCGCTGGACGCATAGTCGTAGTCCTGGCGCTGGAGCTCCTTGGAGGACTGCACAAAGGCCTGTGAGAGATCCAGGCTGAGCCCCTCCTTCCCCGCGTCTTTGAGTTCCGCATCCTTGGCCATGATGAGCCGCCGCTCCCCATCGCTGGTCCTGTCCAGAATGAACACATCCGTAATGGCATTCCCCTTTACATCCCCAGTAACGATCACCGTATCCTTGAAACGCTTCACCGAATTGGCCCCCAATTCCAGGGCAGGCGTGGAGGTGAGGATGCTCCGGTAGAGCCGGTAAAACTGCACGGTTCCCGCGGGCAGGAGTATGTCATTGGCAATGAGCGAAAGTATGGAGATAAGCAAACCCACGGCCAGCGCCGGGGTAAAGATGTTGCTGTAGGAAAGCCCTGAGGAAAGCATCACCAGGATCTCATTATCCGAGGTGAGCCGCCCTATGGTCATCAAGGTTCCCACCAGTGAGGCAAAGGGAGCGGACAGGGCAATGACCTGGGGCAGGGAATAGAGCACCAAGAGGGCCACCTGCTGGAAGGGCACCTTCTTGGCTAATATTTCCTGGGCCATAAGGAGCAGCTGATTCACAAAAAAGATGATGAAGAAAAAAAGAAAAGCCACCACAAAGGAAAACACCGCTTCTGAAATAATATACTTGATCAGGGTCCAGGATAGCGCACGGCGGCTACTCATTCAGACTCCCGTGGACCCGAACCCTCCTGCTCCACGGATGCTTACCGATACCGAATCGGTTTCCCGCAGTAAGGCCCTGCTCACCGGGACAATGACCAACTGGGCTATCCGGTCGCCGTTCTTGATCGTAAACGGCTCGGTTCCCAGATTGATTAAGATGATTTCTAAGGCGCCCCGGTAATCCGAATCTATGGTTCCCGGCGCATTTAAAACCGTGATGCCATGCCGAAAGGCCAAGCCTGAGCGGGGTCTCACCTGGGCTTCATAGCCTTGGGGGATCTCGAAGATGAGCCCCGTGGGAATGCGCACCCGCTCTAAAGGGGAGATACACCGGTCCTGCTCAAGGAAGGCCCGAATATCCATGCCCGCGGCTCCCGGAGTCTCATACCGGGGAAGCCCTATATCCGGCCTTTGTTTATATATGGGTATTTCCAGATCCGCCACTGCCATGATTACTTAGCGGCGGCGGGGCCGTTCATCCCTATGACTGGGCTCACGGCGGGGACCTTCATCTCCGCCCGGATCAATCGCGTCGATATACGAAAGGTTCAATCGCCCCACCTTATCCACTTCAAGGAGCTTTACCGGGATTTCCTGCCCTTCTTTGATCACATCCGTCACTGCCAGGATACGCTGCCGGGAAAGTTTGGAAATATGCACCAGCCCTTCCTTACCCGGGAGTATCTCCACAAATGCGCCATACTCCGCGATCCGTTTAACCGTACCCTGGTAAATTCGTCCGGTTTCCGGGTCCGATACGATACCTAAGACCGCAACCTTGGCTTCCTCTGCGGCAGAAGCGTTTTTCCCATAAATCGTAACGGTTCCGTCATTTTCAGTATTGATACTCACCCCGTATTGTTCGCAGAGGGCTTTGACGTTTTTGCCTCCCGGCCCGATGAGGGCGCCTATCTTATCCACCTCGATCTTGAGGCTTAGGATCTTGGGGGCATACTCGCTGATCTGCGCGGTAGGCTTGCTGATGGTCTCCTGCATAACCTTGAGGATATGGAACCTGCCTCGCTTGGCCTGCTCCAGGGCCTTCCGCATGATCTGCGGGCTTACCCCGGCGATCTTAATGTCCATCTGGAAGCCCGTGATGCCTTCTTCGGTCCCTGCCACCTTAAAGTCCATGTCCCCCAGATGATCCTCTTCGCCCAGGATGTCTGAGAGCACGGCATAGCGCTCTCCTTCGGTGATGAGCCCCATAGCAATACCTGCCACCGGTTTCTTCATGGGCACCCCTGCATGGAGCAAGGCGAGGGTCCCGCCGCAGACCGAAGCCATAGAAGAGGAGCCGTTGGATTCCAGAATCTCCGAGACCACCCGGACCGTATAAGGGAAGGCCTCTTTGGAGGGAATCATGGGTTCAAGGGAACGCCGGGCCAGGTTTCCGTGCCCTATTTCCCGGCGGCCTGTGCCCAAACGGCCCACTTCGCCCACTGAATAGGGGGGGAAATTATAATGGAGGATGAAATTCTCCCGCTTATCCCCTTCAATGTCATCGTAGACCTGTTCATCAAAAACCGTACCCAAGGTGGTAACCACCAAAGCCTGGGTTTCACCCCGGGTAAACAGAGCCGACCCGTGGGTCCGCTTGAGGACCCCCACCTCGCAGTGTATGTTCCTGATGTCTTCGAGCCCCCGGCCGTCCACCCGCAGTCCTTTATCCAGAATAGCAGAACGAAGAATCTTATATTCCATCTCCTCAAAAAGGGCATCAAAGAGTTTTTTCTGGGTTTCATCGCTCAACTGTTCTGCGTATTGTTTCCTGAAGTCCTCTTTAACCTGATGGATGGCCTCGTGGCGTTCCTGTTTGCTTTTCAGAAAACAGGCCCTTTCCAATCGGGGATAGGCCAGGCTGCGAAGGGTCTCCTGGTTTTCCAGTTCCGCCGTATGCTCTGTGAGGGGAAGCTTTTCTTTTCCTGCCAGTCCCCGCAGCTTTTCTTGTAAGGTGCACAGTTCCAGGATCACCTCCTGGGCCTTTTCCAGGGCACGGATCATGAACTCTTCGCTCACTTCCGCAGCCCCTCCCTCCACCATGGTGATACCCGCCCGGGTCCCCGCCACGACGATTTCAAGGCTTGATTTCTCGATCTGATCGTAGGTAGGGTTGACCACAAGCTCGTCTTTCACCAGGCAAATCCGCACTCCTGCAATGGGACCATTAAAGGGAATATCTGAAAGGTGCACTGCGGCAGAGGAGGCGATGATGGCCAGGATATCTGGAGGATTAACCTGATCCGTGGATACCGTAGTAGGGACTATCTGAATCTCCCGGCCAAAGCGCTTTTCAAAGAGGGGCCGCATGGGCCGGTCTATGAGCCGGGATACGAGGATTTCCTTATCCTTGGGACGACCTTCCCGCTTGATAAAGCCCCCGGGGATCTTTCCTGCAGCATAGTATTTTTCGTTGTAATCCACGGTTACCGGGACATAATCAAGCCCTTCCACCGCATTTTCTGAACAACAAACCGTGGCGATGACCGCTGAACCTTCGTACCGGGCAAAGACCGCACCATTGGCCTGTTTGGCGATTCGTCCTGTTTCAAGAATCAGTTCTTTTCCGTCTATTTCGTATGTTACGCTATGAACCATAATTTCCTTATTTGCGGAGTCCCAGGGCCTTAATAAGCGATCGGTACTTTTCCAGATCCTTACGCTGCACATATTTCAACATACGCCGACGTTGACCAACCAGAATCAATAAACCCCGTTGACTGGATTTGTCTTTTTTAAATTGCTTGCAGTGCTCGGTGAGCTGATTTATCCGCTCAGTCAGCAGAGCAACCTGAACCTCCGAGGCGCCGGTATCGTGCTCATTTTTACCGAACTTCTGCACGATGGAGATTACCTGTTCCTTGTTTAATGCCATTCTTAATTACACTCCTTGAATACCTTCAAATAGACTAAGGCTGCTTTCCCCAAAACGACGGTTGTGGAAAGGCCTCTTGGCTTACAAATTCTATGTATCCTCCATGCCAGGGTGCCGTGCCATCTAAAGGGATGCAGATTTTTCCTTCCCTAAGGGAAATTTCCACGACTCGGCCCTTCTCCGCATTGTGTTTCCCCTGCTCGTATACTACAACCCTATATCGGCCTTCAGGGGGAATAACCCGGTAGGAGGAAACAAGATCAAAAATAACGCCTCCTGTTCCCGGCAGGGGAGGGAGCCCCTCCAAATCAATGGCCACATTTCTGCCCAGGGCTGCCCTGGCCCGGGTAAAATCCCCGGCTACTATGGCGGCCCGGATCCTGCTCGAACTTACCGGTAAGGCTCCGTCTTCCACCGGAGGGACCACCTCGGTGGTAATTCCCCGCGCTGCATTCATCCCGCGTATGAGGGTTGCATCCGTATCAAGCCGGTACCCGCAACGGAAATTACTACCAATGACGAGATACGCGAGCTTCCCCCACCGGATCAAGGCATCAATAAATTCCTGTCCTTTTAGTGTACTGAAATTCTCTGAAAAGTCAATGAGAATCGTTTGGGAAACCCCCAAGTCTTCAAAAATGGCCAGCTTTTGGGGAAGACTCAGGATATCCCCCCCATAGGTTTCAGGGCTGAGGATCCGTTTAGGGTTCTGCCTGAAGGTGATCACCGTAGGAATGAAGCCCTGATGGAGGATCTTGGCTATAAGGGCCTGGTGTCCCCGATGTACCCCATCAAAAACCCCGATGGTCATAGCGGTCTGCTCATGGATACCGAGCGCGCCTTCTACCAATGCCTGCCAGTCAAGGACGCGCATAGACATATCCATAACTCCAGTTCTTTTTCTTTTCTGTCTTTTCTATAATGGCGACTAAGTTCCCTGTTTCATCTACCACCCCTGCATAAAGAAGCGCAGCGCCCCTGCGGGAAGGGGGGTGCAGGGTATCTTCATCAATAAGACCATCCAAAGGCTTACCCTGGATCATGGGCAAGACCGCCTCAGGGCTTACCACTATATAGGGGATCCCTAAAGCCTCCAGGACCGATTGGTCAAGAGGCCGAAGCGCCTCCTTAAGGAGCGGCTCAGGCGAGTCAGCCCTGAGATCCACCCCCTGGGAGACCTGAAACCCCGCAATCCAGGTACGATGCAAGGCCGTGAGGTGCCCCCGGGACCCCACTGCCAGGGCAATATCCCGAGCCAGGGCGCGGATATAGGTACCCTTTGAACAGTGTACCCGGATCTGGGCATAGGCACAGCCCTTCCCGCTGGGAACTTCATAAGCCGTGAGCTCCAGGGCATACACCGATATGGGCCGTTTTTGCAGCGCCGCCGGTGTACCCCTGCGGGCAAGCTGGGAGGAGCGCAACCCCTGTACATGGATCGCCGAATATGCAGGCGGGGCTTGGAGTAGATCCCCCTGGAATTGGGGAAACACGGCTTCAATCTCTTCCCGGGAAGGAATCCTCCCCTCAGCCACCAGGGCTCCTTCGCTGTCCAGGGTATCGGTTTCCCTACCAAAACAGATGGTGCCTTCATACTGCTTGTCCATCCCGGAAAACCAGGAGGAGAGTTTTACCGCCCTGCCCACCAACACCAGGAGCAGGCCTGAGGCGAATTTATCCAAGGTCCCGGTATGACCAACCTTATTCGTGGCAAAGGCTTGCTTCACCCCTTCCAAGGCTTCAAAGGAGGTGAGTCCCGGTCTTTTAGAAAGCAACAGGCAGCCCGATGTTTCCCCTGCCCCGTACTTACCCTTCCTCATGGCCATCCGGGTTTTCAGCGCGGTGCAGGGCTTCGAGCTTCTGGATTAATCCAAACCCTTCCTGGATGCTCGAATCCTCATGAAAGCGAAGCCGCGGGGTTTGGCGTATATGCATCTGTCCTGCAAGCTGACTTTGGATGAACCCTGCGGCGCTTTGGAGCCCGGCTACCCCTTTGCCCAGGTTCCCCTGGGGCTTACAGTGGGAAACATACACCTCAGCCCAGGCAAAATCCCTGGATACTGAGACCCGGGTAATGGTAAGAAAAGGGTGTACCCGGGGATCTTTGATTTTACCCTCTACGATAAGGGCGCCGATTTTCTCTTGGATAAGCCGCCCTACCCGTTCAGTTCTGTATTCCGACATGTAGAATGAGTATAGCACCCTGTATGAAAAGATATAAGGGGGTAGGCTCAGGTTATGCAGAATCAGCCCTCAACCGAGGACAGAGGCCCGTTCCTCAAGTTCCCCCGCAAAAGACCTCATGCTTGTGTAGGAATGACTATACCGGCAGATCCACATTGTTTTTCATTTTTTCTCATTTTCTTAAAAATACTCTAGACAAACCAAAATAAGTGTGCTATAGATCAATACAAGTGATTTTTATGGATATTGAAAAAAGTTCGTAAAATCCGGGGTGCAGATGAGCCGGCTGATGCCGGGTATGATGCAGTACATAAAAACGGCGGTATGCTGTTATAGAAAGGTAGTATTAGTGTTGTGAAAATGACTTGTAAATCTTTGTGTTACAATAAATTAGTGGGGGGGGGGGCGGGCCCCGCCGCGGCCGGCGGCGCGGGGGGGGGGGGGGGGTGGTGGGGTGGGGTTGGGGGTGGGGGTGGTGGT
>JAITEL010000133.1 GCA_031282065.1 Treponema sp. | reverse complement strand
GCGGCCGGTTTCCCACTCGTAAAGCGCCCGGTTTCCCACTTGTAAAGCGGCCGGTTTCCCACTTGTAAAGCGGCCGGTTTCCCACTCGTAAAGCGCCCGTTTTCCCACTCGTAAAGCGGCCGGTTTCCCACTTGTAAAGCGGCCGGTTTCCCACTCGTAAAGCGCCCGTTTTCCCACCCGTAAAGCGTCTTCACGGTTATCGCCGACGCTCTTCCCCTCGGACCTGCTCCCGCTCCCTGAATCACCCCAAATAGGAAAGTCCCTGTGCTGACCCCCGGCGCTGCGGGAGTGGATTGCTTCGCTGTGCTCGCAATGACGGGGCTAGGGTCTCCCGAATGTGGGGGTGGCGGTGGCTTTCGTCATTGCGGGAAGCGCAGTGAACCCGTCATTGCGAGGGGCGCAGCCCCGAAGCAATCCAGAGCCTATCCTTTACGCTCCGTAAAGCCTGCTGTTTACGAGGCGTAAAGCCCCTGGTTTTCCACTCGTAAAGCGGCCGTTTTTCCACTTGTAAAGCGCTCGTTTTCCCACTCGTAAAGCGGCCGTTTTCCCACCCGTAAAGCGACCATTTTCCCACCCGTAAAGCGACCATTTTCCCACCCGTAAAGCGCTCTTTTTCCCACTCGTAAAGCGACCGTTTTTCCACTTGTAAAGCGGCCGTTTTCCCACTTGTAAAGCGACCGTTTTCCCACCCGTAAAGCGGCCGTTTTCCCACTCGTAAAGCGACCATTTTCCCACTTGTAAAGCACCCGTTTTACGCCCCGTAAAGCGGCCGTTTTCCCACTTGTAAAGCGGTCGTTTTCCCACTTGTAAAGCGGTCGTTTTCCCACCCGTAAAGCGCCTGTTTTTCCACCCGTAAAGCGGTCGTTTTTCCACCCGTAAAGCGGCCGTTTTCCTACCCGTAAAGCGGCCGTTTTCCCACTCGTAAAGCGGGTTTATGACGACTCGTAAAGCGCCCGGTTTACGCCCCGTAAAGCGCCTGTTTTCCCACTTGTAAAGCGTATGGAAGGAAGGGTGAGCTTAGGGGGCCGGAGCGCGCCCTGTGCCGGGCTTTAGCGCTATTTCCCTGCCATACCCTATTGACCCTGGTTCTCCTTTTAGTTAGTATGAGCTAACTGAAAAACGAGGAGATTCTTGTGAAAAATCGTATCATAAGCGGTACGGCCGCGGTCATCCTGGGGCTTTTTATATCCTTAGGGCCCCAGCTGCTCTTTAAACTCTGCCCTCCTAATGCACAGGGCAGTTGGATGCGCTGCCATTGGACCGGCCGGGCGGAAATCGGCGCGGGTTTCTTAATAGTGCTCCTGGGCGCTTCCCTGCTGGGCTGCCCTTCCGCCCGGGTGAGGCTGGGATTGACTATGGCCCTGTGCCTTTCGGGCATCCTCAGCCTGCTCTTTCCCAGTACCCTTATAGGAGGCTGCATGATGGAAACCATGGCCTGCCGGAAAGTCAGCTTTCCCGCTCTCTACCTGTGCAGTGTGCTTGTCATTGCCGGCGCTGCCATGAACAGCCTCTACCTGTTTCGCCGCGCCAAAAAGGAAAGGCCATGAACAGCATAGCCCCCTTGAGCCTCTTTGAAATTGCCCGGACCAACCTCTATGCCCGGCCCTTTCGTTCTCTGTGCATCTTTACCCTGGTGGCCATCCTGGGCTTTGTACTGTTCGGCGGCTCCCTCATCGGACTGAGCCTCCTTAAGGGTGTGGACAGCATGGCAAAACGCCTGGGAGCGGACCTCTTAATCGTTCCTCAAGGCTATGATAAGACCCTTGAGGGCATACTCCTTCGCAGTGAGGGAGGCAGCTTTTATATGGACGAAGCATGGGTGCGGAAAATCGCGGCCATCGACGGGGTTCATGGGGTATCCCCCCAGCTCTTTATCAGCTCCCTTAACGCCTCCTGCTGTGCCATGCCGGTACAACTGATTGGCTTTGAGGCCGCCACGGATTTTGTGGTCGGCCCCTGGGTACAAAGCGCCCTCAAACGCGGCTTGGGGGACGGGGAAATCGTCATAGGCTCTGCCATAGCAGGCCCGGTGGGCTCGTCCATCACCTTCTTTAACCGGGACTACCGGGTGGCCGCGCGGCTGGACCGGACCGGCATGGGCTTTGACGCCTCGGTATTTATGACCATGCCCGGCGCCCGAAGAGCCGCCGAAGATTACCGGTCCCAGGGCGGTTCCCTTCCCCCCCTGGAACAGTCGGTGTCCTCCATACTGGTATCCGCTGCTCCCGACCGGTCCCCCCGGCAGGTGTATGACCGGATTCAAGAGACCTTCGGCTATGGAAACAGCGGCATAGTACCGGTCCTTTCTAAAAATATCATTCACCGGGTGGCCGGCGGCCTGCAAAGCCTCATAGGCTTTATCATCCTCTTAGGGCTCATGCTCTGGATAGGGGCCACACTCATGGCAGGCCTCCTTTTCTCCCTGAGCCTGGGGGAACGGCTTCAGGAATTCGGGCTATTCCGGGTCATAGGCATCACGAAAAAGCGGCTCCTCCTGCTTATCCTGGGTGAATCCGCCCTGGTGAGCCTTGCAGGCAGCCTCACGGGTATCTTCGCCTCCCTGCTTGTCATGCTCCCCTTCAGGACCCTCATAGGGGAGACTATCCAGATGCCCTATGTGCTGCCCTCCCTGGGCACCCTGGGACTGCTCCTCCTTTTGAGCCTGTCCCTGTCCGCTCTCATAGGCCCCCTGGCTTCCCTCTACCCCGCGCTGAAGATAAGCCGTATGGAGGTGTATGCCACGGTGAGGAGAAACGGCTTATGATCCTGGAAATGACCGGCCTCAGTAAGGCCTATGATCGGGGGAAAAGTCCGTTTTTTGCGGTGAAGGATGTGTCCTTACGCCTGGATGCCGGGGACTTTGTCTGCATTGCCGGGCCTTCGGGAAGCGGAAAGAGCACCCTCCTGGGCATGGCCGCGGGGCTGGTGTCCCCCACACAGGG
Source organism: Treponema sp. (assembly GCA_031282065.1). Classification (GTDB taxonomy): domain Bacteria; phylum Spirochaetota; class Spirochaetia; order Treponematales; family Breznakiellaceae; genus JAIRLU01. Next base: position 12,080 of record JAITEL010000133.1, on the reverse strand, counting down.
GCAGGTCTGTTTTCAGGGACAGGACTACCGCTGCCAGAGTGATGAGGAGCGCTCGGTAGTACGCAACCAGGGCATAGGGTACATCATGCAGGGACCGAGCCTGCTTCCCAATTTTACGGTGCTCCAGAACGTGCTCCTTCCCTATTATCTGCTGCCCCCCCTGAAAAGAAGCGCAGATCCCCCAGTGGAGCGGGCCTCCCTGTTGCTTGAACAGGTGGGTATGCTTCCCCTGGCTTCCCAATACCCGGCGGAGCTTTCCGGGGGTGAGCTGCGGCGGGCTGCCATTGCCCGCTCCCTGCTGCTTTCCCCGCGTTTAGTGATTGCCGATGAGCCCACCGGTGATCTGGACGAGGGGAATACCCAGGAGGTGATGCAGCTCTTTTCCCGGCTTGCCCGGGAGGGGGCCGCGCTTTTGGTGGTTACCCATGACCGCGCTCCTCTTCGCTACGGGAAGCATCTCTATTGCCTTAAAGCAGGGGTCCTCAGCGCTGCCTAGGACCCTGCCCCTGGCCGGTCTGGGGAGGCTTCAGGTTTCAGCCCCGGCATGTCCCATGCTTTAGGAATCCGCCTGGGCACGCCTGAGGCATCCACAAAGGCCCAGGTTACCTGGGCCTGTACAATCAGCTCCTCTCCCCGGAGTATTTCCTGGGCAATGATACCGCTCACCGCCCCTTTCTTTACCGGCCAGGAACGAATCAGCAGTACATCATCGGGCACTGCGGATTTCTTGTAATCGATCTCAACCCGTGCCACATACACGCCGTAGCCTGCACGAATCGCTGCGGGGTAATCAAAGCCAATAGTCTTAAGGAATTCGTAGCGGGCGTACTCAAGATAATGGAGGTAATGGGCGTTATTGACATGGCCATAGGCATCACATTCATAGGTGCGGACCACCAAGGTACATTCACAAACCATAGGGTTTACTATACCATAGGGGCAGGAATTGTACAATTTCTTTACCGTCCCTGGAGTTCATAAGCCCCTGGGGTATGTGGGAGTTCCCTTATGTTTCACTTTTGTCCGTCCTGTGCCTCTCCCCGGATACGCTTTGAAGCGCACAGGCTGTTCAGATGCCCGGATTGCGGCTTTGTGTATTACCACAATGTGGCTGCCGCCACCGGCTGTATCATTACCGCTGCCCAGGGCATACTCTTCTTGGTGCGGGCTAAGGAGCCTGCCAAAGGCAAGCTGGATCTTCCCGGGGGCTTTGTAGAGCCGGACGAAGGGGCCATAGCAGGGCTTCGCCGGGAGTGCCGGGAGGAGCTCGGCTGGGATCCGGGGACGGGCTTTTCCTTTTTTGCGTCTTTCCCCAATACCTATCCCTACAAGGGGATAACGTACAAGACCTGCGATCTTTTTTTTACGCTGCATGCTCCGGGCCTCAGAAGGGAGGATTTGCGCCTGGATACCGAGGAGATAGGGGGGATTTGTTTTATAAGGCCTTCTGATCTGCGTCTGGAGGATGTGGCCTTTGATTCCACCCGCCGGGTCTTAGCCGCGTTTCTCCCCGAAGGGCAGGGCTGATTAGGAAACCGCCCTTTCCGGGGGGCGTGGGGGGCCCTTCGGCCCCCCATACACAAAAGCCGAAGGCCCGGAGCTGTCCGGCTCGTTCCAAAGGAACGGCCCGCCCTTTCCGGGGGCTTGCTTGCAGCATACCCCAGGCTAGGGTATACTGCCTGAAAGTATCAAAAGGAGGACCCTAGCCTGGGGTTTCTCCATAAGAGGGAGAGAGGCCTATGCATTCCTCGATTGCGGTTTTAGGGGCAGGAGCCTGGGGTACTGCCATAGCCAAGGTTATTGCCGACAAGGGTAAGGAAGTAAGCCTTTGGAGCCGGGGTGCAGCCCTGGCAGAGGCCATCAATACCCGGCATCTCAATGCCCCGTATTTACCGGACCTTGTCCTGCCCCCCAATATCCGGGCAAGCACGGATATTATCGAAGTGGCCTCGGACAAGGAATTCCTTATCCTGGCGATTCCTTCCCTGTACCTCATAGAAACGGTAAAAAAGATCCTCCTGGTTCCTTCTATCCGGGAAGGAGAAACCGCTATAGCCGTGCTTACCAAGGGCTTTCTCCCCTCCTCCAAAGGCCCCCGGCTTATCCTGGAAACCCTTGAAGATTACCTGCCGGGCTTTTACCAGCATGCCCTGGTGTATATTGCCGGGCCCAGTCATGCGGAAGAAGTGGTTCAAAAGAAGATTACCGGCCTTATTGCGGCCAGTGAAAACGCCAAAAACTCCATTCGCTTTAGGGATCTGCTCAGAAGCAGGCAGCTTATGGTGTTCTCTTCTTTTGACATTAGGGGCGTCCAAGTATCCGCAGCCGCCAAGAACGTGATTGCCATTGCCTTCGGCATTCTGGAGGCCCTTAAGCTCGGGACCGCCCGCGCTCCTGAGCTTGAGCGCCAGGGTATCCGCTTCGGTGACGGTACGGAATCCCTCTTGCTCGCCGCCGGCTTAAACGAAATTCAGACCCTGGGCCGTGCTATGGGCGCGACTCATGCGGAAACCTTTACCTCCATTTCCGGGGTGGGGGATCTGGATGTTACCTGCCGCTCCGTCTTTGGCCGGAACCGCCGCTTTGGCCGGGAAATCATCGAAAAGCAGATCTTGAGCCCCTTTGCAAACCTGGAGGAACTGCTGAAACGGATCCATGAAATCGGGTATTTACCTGAAGGAGTGGCTGCGGCAAAGTATGTGAAGATCCTGGCGGAAAAGCTCAAGCTCAAGATGCCCATTTGCACCGGTCTTTACCGCATATTGAACCGGGAAATCGAAGTCCCTGAACTGCTGGAAGCGGTCTTACAGGGCTTAGCCCCCAAGTCCCCCCCAGGGGGTTTAAAGCCCATGACGGGCAGTGGCGATTAGGCAACTAAGCGCCCCTTGCTTCTTACCTGGGGTGATCTGGACGCACTCCCGGGGGCCCCCCAGGGGGTTTAAAGCCCATGACGGGCAGTGGTGATTAGGCAGCTAAGCGCCCCTTGCTTCTTGCCTGGGGTGATCTGGACGCACTTCCGGGGGGCCCCCCAGGGGGTTTAAAGCCCATGACGGGCAGTGGTGATTAGGGAGCGAAGCGCCCCTTGCCTGAAGCTGAGCGATAGGCTGGATGCACATCCGGGGGGCTTGGGGGGCCCTTCGGCCCCCCATACACAAAAGCCGAAGGCCCCTAGCCGGAGACCCGGGTATAGCCCTTGATCTCGCTGCGTATCCGCTGGGCTAAGTCCGAGCGGCTCACCCTGACCTGTTCCATAGAGTCCCGGAAACGGAGGGTAACCGTACCCTTCTCCTTAGATTCATAGTCAACAGTAACGCAGAAGGGGGTCCCTGCCTCGTCCTGCCGCCGGTAACGCCGGCCTATGGCCCCGCTTTGATCGTAGTCAGTGGCAAAGTCCTCCTTGAGTTCCTTGCGTATATCCTGGGCCAGTTCCGCAAGGCCGTCCTTCTTCATCAAGGGCAAGACCGCCACGGTAATAGGCGCCAGATTCGGGTGGAAGCGGAGCACGGTCCGCATCTCCTCAGGGCTTCCCTGGGCACCGACCTTTTCTTCGTCATAGGCATCGCAGAGTACCATGAGGAGGGTCCGGGTGAGCCCCGCAGAGGTCTCAATGATGAAGGGAATGAACCGGGGCGTTCCCTCAAGATGATTGTCCTGATCGATGTACTGTAAATCTTTGCCTGAGTATTCCGTATGCCGGCTCAGGTCGTAGCTGGACCGGTTGTGGATGCCTTCAAGCTCCTTCCAGCCCATAGGGAAGAGGTACTCGATGTCATAGGCGTCCTTGGCATAGTGGGCAAGCTCCCCAGGGCCGTGACGGTGCCAGCGCAGGTGATCCATCCGGATGCCGATCTTTTCGTAATAGGCCCAGCGCCGCCTTCTCCATTCATTAAACCATTCCTCGTCCGTACCGGGTTTGACAAAGTACTGCATCTCCATCTGCTCGAATTCGCAGGTCCGGAAGATGAAATTCTTGGTAACGATCTCGTTTCTGAATGCCTTGCCGATCTGGGCGATGCCAAAGGGGATCTTCATGCGGTTGGATTGGATGATGTTCTTATAGTTGACGTAGATCCCCTGGGCGGTTTCAGGGCGAAGGTAGATGGTATTGGCCGCATCTTCCAGCGGGCCTATGTTGGTCTTGAACATGAGGTTAAACCTGCGGGTATCTGTAAGATCGCCTCCACATTCGGGGCATTGCTTCTTGGCAAGGTTCGCCTCAGGGATCTGATCGGCCCGAAAGCGCGCCTTGCATTGCTTGCAGTCCACCAGAGGATCCGTAAAGTTCTCCACATGCCCTGAAGCCTCCCATACACGGGGGTGCATCAAGATGGCCGCATCAAGCCCCACAATGGACTCGTTGAGTTGGGTCATCTCCTTCCACCAATTCTGGGCGATGCGGTTTTTCAATTCGACTCCCAGGGGCCCGTAATCCCAAGCACCGCTCTGGCCCCCGTAGATTTCGGATGATTGAAACACAAAACCACGCCGCTTGGCCAGGGACGTGATCTTCTCCATACTTGCTTTTCCTTGATACTCGGTTACTGCTTCCGACATACTGACTCCTCACTGGGTTATTTGAAAGCTCGAGGCTTTAATGATAAGCATTAGTATACATCCCCCCCCAGGGGCTTTAAAGCCCCTGGCTTCCTATTGATTTTCCGTATTCGATTTGTTACATTGACATCACCTATAGCACTTATGCACGGGTACCTATAAACGGAGGAGCTTCTTGTTATGTGCTATCATGCCCCCTTAGGCTTATTCCTGGGGCGCCAGAGGGAATACCCGCTATTTCTCTGGATATACTTCTTCTGCCTTGAGCGGGGCATCCCGATTTACGACAGGATCTCTATGCCCCACCCGCGGACCTTACGGATCAGGTTCCGCCATGAGCGCAGTAAACGCTGGGGAAAGCCTGAGTTTGTCCACGGGCTTGAATGCCTGCGGGCTATAGCGGACGCCCCCCCTGAGAAGATACAGGACCTGCTTCACTCAGCCTTTGCGACCCGAAGCCCCCTGGAGTGCTATTTTCAGCGGGATTATTCCGTAGGAGACGGACGAATATAGAGAGCAGGAAGGGCGCTATGGAACACAAGCATAGGTATGACGGATATGGGGTACGCACATGAACGGCGTACACATAAGGGCATAGTAAGGGTTGAAGGTACCTTACTACCGCCATAAAGGTGAAAGCCATGGAAAGAAAAAAACATGCCTATAAAAAAGCTGAATCTGTCCGTACCTATGTCTATGCCGTAAGTTTTCTCGTCTTTACGGTAATCATGTTTGGCGTTGTGGTCTATTCGGTTACCGCTCATATCATGAAACAGCAGATGGGCAACAAATGCCTCGGTCTTGCATCCGCGGTTGCGGCGCTCCTGGAGATATATCCCAGGGAATACCGGAATTTTATCCATACCCTGGACACCACGAGCGAGTACTATGTGAAAACCAAGAAGTTGATAGAAGAAATTCGCTTTGACAACATAGATAATATCGCCTTTTTATACGCGGAAATCCGTGTTTCAGAAAATACGATGATGTATCTCTTTGACGGTGAAAAAGAAGGGACGCCCACCTTTGCCGCTCCCGGACTTAGGGAGCCGCTCACGGTTACGCGGCGGCGCGCTTATGATACCCAAAGCGCCTGTTCCGGCGACTTTGTTACTACGGTATGGGGTACTGTCATGTCGGCCTATGCGCCGGTGTTTGACACTACTACGGGAAAGTTCATCGGCTTAGTGGGAGCGGACGTTTCCGTTGAGCAATACGACGTGGTCATGATGAAACTGCTTGCCGTCATCGCGGGGAGCGCCGCCGTAGTTGCGCTCATGGGTTTTTTGGTTATCCATCTGGGTATAGCCAAAATACACGCGGACAGGGCAAATCGCAGTAAGAGTGACTTTTTGTCCCACATGTCCCATGAGATACGGACACCCCTCAACACGGTCATCGGCATGACCGGCATCGGTAAAGCCGCCTGCGGCATAGAGAAGAAAGATCATGCCTTTGACCAGATAGGGATTGCCTCACGGCACCTCTTGGGCATTATAAACGATATTCTGGATATAAACAAAATTGAGGCGAGCAAGTTGGAACTATACGAAGACGTATTCGACTTTGATACGATGCTTCAAAGTACGTTGGACATGGTCCGTTTCAACAGCGAAGAAAAACACCAGACCTTGACCGTGAAGGTGGCTCCCAATATCCCCCGTGGGCTTACTGGTGACGCTCAGCGGCTGTCCCAGGTGATTACCAATCTGCTGTCTAACGCGGTGAAATTCACGCCGGAAGGGGGTTCCATCACCCTAGAGGCGGGGCTTTTGAGCGGTGAAAAGGGCGCGTATTCCCTAGGCTTCACCGTGTCGGATAGCGGTATTGGCATAAGCCGGAAGCAGCAGGCCCGGCTTTTCACGCACTTTCAGCAGGCCGAAGGCGATACGTACCGTACCTATGGGGGAACGGGGCTTGGACTTGCGATTTCCAAAAGCATCGTGGAGATGATGGGCGGCAGGATGTCGGTTGAATCCGAGTTGGGTAAGGGATCGAAATTCTCCTTCTCGGTGCCGCTCAAAGAAGGGGAGCTTTCCGCTCCGCCGGGCAAGCAAGACGAAGCTCTCCCCGGGGCTCCGGAGGATCTCAGGGAATACCGGGTCTTGCTTGCCGAGGACGTGGAGATAAACCGTGAGATTGTCATGGAACTGCTGTCCTCCACGGGAATTACAGTGGACTGGGTGGAAAATGGCGTCCAGGCGCTGAAACAGTACCAAGAAAGCCCCGGAACATACGACATTATTTTTATGGATGTGCAGATGCCTGAAATGGACGGCTACGAAACCGCGCGGCGCATCCGCTCTCTGGATGATCCCCGCGCCCAGGCTGTCCCGATTATCGCGATGACTGCCCATGTGTTCCGGGAGGACGTGGAACGCTGCCTTGAAGCAGGTATGAACGACCATCTGAGCAAGCCCCTGGACTTTGGTACGGTCCTGAATATGCTGAAGAAATACCTCCGCTAAGAGAAGCGCGCTCTCGTAGCCGCTCTCCATGCGGAAACCCAAGAACAGTTAAGGCATTTCTCCAGGGCCGGCATCTTAAAAGCATTATGCCCGGCTTACTGGTCATAGGCTCCTGGGGCACGGCCTTTACCGTGAGTTTACCTAAGCCTCCTGGCAGCAGGACTATAACCGCCACATGCTGACGGCAAGAGTATTTAAGCGGGCAAAGGGAGATGGGGGATAGAGGGTTAAGCAATGAGCCCCCTTAGCCCTGAGGGCTCAATCATGGGAAGGATTGGCCTGTATCTTTTCAATAGCCGCAGTAACCGCCTCCCGCACACTGGCAGCATACGCTTCATCAGCCATAGCCTGGGCCGCATAGAGGGTCCCTAACAGGGAAAAACGGTACAGGGGCTTTACCCTATTCAAAGCCAGGGTGGCCATATCCACCACGCAGTCATTACAACGGCACAGATCCCCTTCAAAGGCTGCAAGCTGCCGTTCAAGTTCATCAAAAACTAAGGGTTCCGCTTGGTTTTGCAAAAGTTCAAAATTATACTGATCGGTTAATGCCATTATTCTCTACCCTTACGGTTCTATTCTCTGGTTTCATGAAGCATAAGTATAAGTACAAACTTCTCATTGATTATAACTGTTCTCGGCGGGTGATACAAATTTGGTGTATTTTGCCATAAAGAGCAGTTCAATGGTGCCCACCGGCCCATTACGCTGTTTTGCCAGGATAAGATTCGTCTTCTTCCCCGCATCCATATCATTGGGCTTCTGGTCCGAATCCCGTTCCCTATGGAGGAACATAACCACATCCGCATCCTGCTCAATGGAACCGGATTCCCTGATACTCGATAGGTTGGGCTTGTCCTTCTCCGCTTCCCGGGTGAGCTGGGAAAGGGCCACGATGGGGATCTTCAGTTCCCGTGCAAGACTTTTCAGGGAACGGGAAATCTCCGCTATCTGTTCATGCCGCTGAAGCCGTGCATTCTCAGAGCTTATCAAGGTGAGATAGTCGATGAAGATGATTTCCACCCGCTGCTGGGCCCGCAATCGTCTTGCCTGGGCCCGGAGATCCAGGAGCTTCATATTCGGCATATCCACAATGTACAAAGGCGCGTCATAGATATTACTGGCCGCTTCCAAGAGATGGTTGAAATCAGCAGAGGTGAGAAAGCCGGTCCTGATGGCATTGGCATGGATCATGGCTTCACTGGAGATGAGCCGGAGCATCAGGGCCAGATCCGACATTTCCAAGGTAAAAAAGGCGGTGGGGATCTTGTTCCGTATGGCGATATGGGAGGCCATGGTGAGCGCCAGCGCGGTCTTTCCCACAGAAGGACGGGCACCAATGATGATGAGTTCAGAGGCTTGGAAGCCCGCGGTGAGCTTATCAAGTTCCTCAAAGCCTGAAGGTATCCCGGTGATGTTCTTCTTTAACTTGTAGAGCCGGTCAATGACTTCAATGGTCTGTTTCAGAATTTCCCGGGTATCTCTAAAGCTAAAGGTCTGGCGCTTGTCGTTGAGTTCAAAAATCTGCTGCTGGGTCTCTTCCAGGATACTCCGGGATTCCTGAGAGGTATCAAAGGTTTTGGCGATTACCTCGTTGGAAACCCGCAGCAGAGCCCGCCGCAGGGCATAGCTCTGGACGGTTTGGGCATAATATTCAATGTTGGCGCTTGAGGGCACGCCATTGGTTAAAGACGCTACATAGGCATGGCCGCCCGCTTCCTCAAGCTTACCGTTTTGGCGCAGCTCTTCAGACACCGTAAGGATATCCGCGGTAAGCCCCTTGTTAAACAACTGCAAGATAGCATCATAGACCTTGCTATTGGCATGGGAGTAAAAATCATCCGGCCTCAGATACTGTATGGCCGTGGCTATGGCGTCCCCATCCAACAACAAGGCTCCTAGGGTTGCCTGCTCTGCCATAGTATCGTGAGGGGGGATCTTGTCTTTCAGTCCTGGAGCCATGGGTTAATCGGGACAATCAGCCATATACCATTATGCGTCTGGAGCCTGCTCTGGTGAGGGTTCGGCGACCGCAGGCTCTTGGGCGCTTTGATCTGGGGGATTCTGCGCTGCCACTGGGTCCTCATGCCTGCGATGGCGGGCATTGCCTTTCCTTGCAGATGTTTTGGTCTCAGTTTTAAGCACCTGCCCCTGAACCGTAATGTTGACTTCTGCAGATGCGCCTTCGTAGAGTTTAATCGTAACCTTATACTTGCCCACACTTTTAAAGGTATTTCCCGCAAGTTCTATGCGTTTCCGCTCGATAGAGAAGCCCAGCTTACCCAGCTCGTCTGCTACGGTCTGATTGGTAACCGCACCGTAGAGTTTACCGTTAGCCCCTGCCGGCATGGTTATCACCAGGTCAAGGCCTTCGAGTTTGTCCTTGATGCTGGCGGCATCTTTTCGTTTATCTGCCTTGCGAGCCTCGATTTCGCCTCGCCGGGCTTCCAGGCGCGCAATGGTACGTTCCGTATAGGGAAACGCAATGGACCGGGGGAAGAGGTAATTCCGGGCATAGCCCTTAGCTACTTCTTTTATGTCCCCTTCTTCTCCCAGGGGCGAAAGATCCTTATTCAAAATAACTTTCATACTACAAGCTCCTTGTGTATTCGCACGGACATACGTCATGAACACGCCATGATCACATCCCCGGAGTAGAGGATGATCCGTTAGATTTCGGCACCCGAAAGGGCAGCCAATGTTCTGCAATGCCCAGGAGTCCTAGGCATCCCAAGGCAAGCAGGTTAATGTTGGGACTGCATACCAGGACGATAAGCAGTATATTAAGGCCCACCCGTATCAAAGGGGGTAAGCTCATCCGGGATAAGACATACAGCAGTATGCCCCCGCCTTGAGCCAGGTACAACAGGGCACATATCGTAAGCATATTCCATGCGCCTAACTCCAGGGGACCTATATTCATGATAGTCCCCACTAAAACCCCCAAAAGGGATAGGGAGAAGACCCAAATAAGCCCCGGAGCGGTATGAAAATGGATCATGCTGCTCCCCACCTGCCTGCAACGGATAAGCTTGACCCATACCAGGCTGAACTGCCGGTTGATGAAAAAGGCCAGCCCGCAGGCCGCTAAGGCGCCGCCCCGCAGGGCCACTGCCCCGAGCCGGGCAATGAGAACCTCAGGGGCAGCCTGTTGTTCCAAAAGGGAGCGCCGGACCACATCGCTTCCCACGGAAGTGAGGGACAGGGAACGAAACACCTCCGCTTGGGATAGCAGAAAGTCCTTAAAGCCCTGGGTATCCTGGCTTATATCTATAATACACCAGCAGGTCAAGGCAGCGATCACCGAGCCTATGATGAGCCGGTATGCGGTTGACAGGGATAGCAGCACGTACTTTTGAGAAAAAGGAGCAGCCTGGAAGGGCGGAGCCACTATCCACGTAAAGACCAGCAGCAGCATGGTAAAATAGAACATATTCAACCATGCGGCAGTACCCGGCAAGACCAGAAACAAGATACCGTTCCCTCCTACGCCAAGCAGGGCACTCACCCATGCAGAGCGGTAATTATACCCATAGGCCACAAACCCCAGGGGAACAAGAAAGAAAAAGATGAGAACCCCGCTATGGATGGCCGCGAGGGAAATACCTGCGCTCAACAAGGCAGGGACCAAGGCAACGCCAAGAAAAACCAGAGGCATCCGCTTCTTCTTAGGCTTGGGTATAGGTACTGGGGCTTGAGGAGTACGCACCATGGGCACAGGACGCTGCCTATTCAGCTACAAAGGGAAGCAAGGCAAGAACCCGGGCCCGCTTAATAGCCACTGCCAAGGCCCGCTGGTGTTTTGCACAGGTACCGGTAATACGCCGCGGCAGGATCTTCCCCCGCTCGGTAATAAAGCGGCGAAGCACATCTGCATCCTTATATTCGATCTTGAGCTTTTGGAGGCAGAATTTGCAGACCTTCTTCTTAAAAAAGACCTTGCCCTTAGCGCCTCGGAGGACACGCTCATCCCCTTCCCGGCCTTCCATAGGGACGTCTCCCCGATCCGGCCGAGGAGGACGTTCTGTTTCATTGTTTTTTTCATCCGACATGATTATCTCCTTAGAGTTATGAGTAATGGGTTAAAAAGGAATATCATCGGTAAACCCGTCCTGGGGCTCCCGAACCGGAGGTCTTCGCTCAGGGAAAACCTCTCCCTTAGGCTCCTGGTAAGTACTCTGTCCATAAGAACCAGCGCCGGCTCCCGGGACGCTCCCCGGCCCGCCGCCGAGGAGCTGTAAATTAGCGGCAACAATTTCTACTTTTGACCGGTTTTGGCCATCCTGTTCCCAGCGGTCCTGACGAAGCTCTCCATCAACTCCCACCAGTTTACCTTTAACCAGGTATTGGCTGAGTGATTCCCCTTGCCTGCCCCAGAGGACGATATCAAAGAAATTTGCCTCGTCCACCCACAGGTCGCCGTTCTTGCGGCGGCGATTCACGGCAATGGAAAATTTACATACTGCCTGACCACTGGCAGTATACTTGAGTTCTGCATCTCTGGTCAGCCTCCCGATTAAAACGACATGGTTTAGATCAGCCATTGATTCCTCCTTATTCCTCGATCTTTACGAAGAGGTATTTAAGGATATGGACATTAAGTTTGAATATTCGGTCAAGGACCGCAACTTTTACAGGATCCAGGATAAGGGTGAAGAGAACATACTTCCCCCGCCTTCTTTTTTTAATTTCATAGGCGAGATCTTTATCACCGACTTCATCGGTTTTTTCGATCTGCGCTCCCTGGGCAGCAAGGTCTAGCAATACTTGTTCTCTGCCAGCCTTGTGTTGGTCTTCTTCTAAAGGAAAAATGACGGTAAGCTCATACCGACGCATGGGTCCTCCTTACGGACTAAAAAAATGATCCATCTTAGAGATGGACAAAGAGGTATGTTATCCTATAAAAAAGGGAGGGCTTCGTCAAGGGGGAACGGGTCCAGGGCAGCAATTCCAAATTCAAAAAAAGATGCCTAAAATAAGGCATGGGACGGAGAATACTTAAACCCTTTATCGGGTATCTTGATAAGGCGGCGGAGAAACTGCCTGAGTGTCGGGAGG
>JAITEL010000100.1 GCA_031282065.1 Treponema sp. | reverse complement strand
AAAGGGCCGGGGATTCCCGTTATAGTACCTACACCATTGAATATTATGGATAAGGAGTTACGAATGATGAAAAAGATGTTTACGGCTATAGGATTGGCTGTTACGGCGATGCTCTTCATGTCCGCCGGAGGGAGGGATCAGCCGGCAAAGGACCAAGCCCGGATCCGCATTGGTATTGCCAAAATCGTCCAGCATGAAGCCCTGGATGCCTGTGAACAGGGTATCCAGGACAGCCTCAAGGCCCGGGGAGTCAATGCGGTCATTGATTTACAGAACGCCAACGGGGATATGAACACCGCCTCCCAGATCGCCGCCAAATTCAAAGCGGATAAGGTGCATGTGGCGGTGGGGATCGCCACCCCCATTGCGGTAGCCTTGGCCAATACCTTCAAGGATATCCCGGTGGTATTCTCCGCGGTAACCGATCCGGTGGGGGCAAACCTGGTTTCATCCCTGACAAATGGTTCTGGAAACGTTACCGGCCTTTCCGATGCCATACCCACGGGAGAGCATATCGCCCTTTTCAAGGAGATCGCCGGTATCGCCAGTTTGGGGTATATTTACACCAGTTCCGAGGCCAACTCGATTTCCGCCCTGGCCCTGGTTGAAGAAGCCTGTAAAGCCCAGGGGATAGGCCTGGTTACCCAGGCCATCAGCACTTCCGCGGAACTGCGCCAGGCCGCAGAAGCTATTGTGAACCGGGTGGACGGTATTTATCTCACCACGGATAATACGGTGTACTCCGCGTTGCCGGCTTTGGTGCAGGTATTCAACGGGGCCAAGAAGCCCATCTTCTCCGGAGATGTAACCGGGGCCTTATCCGGGGGCTGTCTGATAGCTTCAGGGTTCAATTACTATAAGGCAGGGCTTGCCACCGGGAATATCGTAGCGGATATCCTTTCTGGAAAGAAGCCCGGAGATATTCCGGTGAAATTCCTCACGGATCCCTCCGAATCAGACCTGCTCTTTGACCTGGATGAAGCAAAAAACTGCGGTATCAGCATCCCGGAACGGTATCTTTCGGTGGCGAACTATATTTTTGAGAACGGAACCCTGAGTTCCAAGTAAGGGAAGATTTTTTGTGATTGAGGGCATGTGGTGATAGAAGGCATTCTGATCGAGGGATTCATTTACGGAATCATGGTATGGGGGGTGTTTATTACCTTCAGGGTATTAAACTTTGCGGACATGACCGTGGATGGTTCCTTCCCCCTGGGAGCGGCTATTATGGCGGTGTTCCTGGTGAAAGGGGCCCCTCCTTTGCTGGCTCTGGCCCTGGCCTTTGCCGGAGGCGCTGCCGCGGGGCTCCTCACCTCCCTCATCCATACCCGGCTTAAAATCCCGGACCTCCTCTCAGGCATCCTCACCATGACCATGCTCTATTCGATAAACTTGCGGATCATGTCTAACCGGGCGAATCTTTCCCTCCTGCGGGTTCCCACTCTCTTTACCAGAATAAGCGACTGGGCCGGGAGCTTTATGCCCTCCCAGGGGGCTATAGTGATCTACTGCGCCCTGGTGGTGTTGGCCGGCAAGATCCTCTTGGATCTTTTTTTCCATACGGATTATGGCATATCTATGGGCGCGCTGGGGGCCAATCCCCAGCTTATCATCTCCCAGGGGATGAACCCTGATATGATTAAGATGAGCGGAATCTGCCTTGCCAATGGTATGGTGGGGGTGTCCGGGGCTTTTACCGCGATGTACCAGGGCTTTGCCGATGTGAACCTGGGCAGCGGCATGATCGTTTCAGGGCTCGCCTCCCTCATGATCGGGGAATTTCTCATCCGTTCCAATAAGATAAGTTCCTTGACCCTGCGGGTCATGCTGGGGTCTATCCTCTACCGGGCCCTCATGTACCTGGCGCGGAATTACGGGTATTACCTGCACATGACCGCTAATGACCTGAAGTTCATCACGGGGATCCTCATTATCCTCTGTATCATCGTTTCCAAGACCGGCTTCCGAAGCAAGCCTCGGGTTAAACGGAGCCGGCCATGATACGTCTGGAAAACCTGGATATGGTGTTTGGCCTGGGAACCCTGGATGAACATACCGCGCTGAACCACCTCAACCTCACCGTAGCCCAGGGGGATTTTATCACCCTGATTGGTTCCAATGGAGCAGGCAAAACCACCCTGTACAACGTGATCGCCGGTTCCTGTATGCCCAGTTCAGGCCGGATCTTCATCTATGAAGAGGGCAGAACGCAGGAGCGGGAGATCACCCGTGAAGCGGAATACCTGCGGGCCCGGTATATAGGCAGGATATTTCAGAATCCTCTGCTGGGAACCGCAGGTAAGATGAGCCTTGCAGACAATATGATGCTCTGCTATAAAAAGGGCTATAAAGGACTGAGGATCAGCCTCACTAAAAGTATGCGGGAAACCTTCCGGGAGCAGCTTCGGGTCTTGGGCATGGGATTGGAAAACCGCTTAAACGACAATGTGGAGCTTTTTTCCGGAGGCCAGCGCCAAGCCCTGACCCTCCTTATGACGGTGATGTCCCGGCCGAGCCTCTTGCTCCTCGACGAGCATACGGCGGCCCTGGATCCCCGCAATGCAGAGCTGATCATGGACCTGACCCTCCGCTTTGCCCAAGAGTATCATTTGACGGTGATGATGATTACCCACAACATGGGCCATGCTTTGAAATACGGGAACCGCCTGCTTATGATGGACCAGGGGGAAATCATCCTGGATATTGGGGCAACTGAAAAGGCCCAACTCAGTGCCGAGGGGATAGTCCAGCGTTTCCGGGATATTAAAAAACAGGAACTGACCAGCGACGAACTCCTCTTAAACTGATCCGCTGACCCTGGAACCGGCTCCTCCCGTTTCTAGAACCCCAAGGCACATGAACAGAGAGAACCGGCGAAGTCCCTCACTATCCTAGCGTTTGGAGAACTGGAAGCGCCTGCGGGCCCCGGCTTGACCGTATTTCTTCCGCTCCACCATCCGCGAATCCCGCGTCAGATACCCCTTGCTCCTCAGGCTCTTGTAATACGCCCCATCAATATGACAGAGCGCACGGGCTAAACCATGCCGGCAGGCCTCCGCCTGTCCATGCATCCCGCCCCCATACACATTGATCACGATGTCCACCTTGCTCTCTTGATCCGTAAGCAGCAAGGGCTGGTGTACCATTACGACATGTTCCTCCTGCCGAAAATACTGGTGTAAGGCCTTCCCATTCACCACTATCTTGCCTTCTCCGTCCCTTACATAGACCCGGGCTACCGCGGTCTTCCGCCTTCCCGTTCCTATACCAAGATTCTTAATCACTTCCTTAACGCTCCTTCCTTCTTTCTTGCCGTATGCTGCGCTCGTACCCATATCCCGCTATATGCTGATGGGTTCCGGGTGCTGGGCCGCGTGAGGATGAGCCCCTCCGGCATAGACTTTGACGTTTTTCAACAACTTTCGTCCCAAGGGCCCCTTGGGCAGCATACCATGGATTGCCTTTTCCAAGGGGGCACGGGGATGCCGCGCAAGAAGCTGTTCAAAACTCACCGCTTTAAGCCCTCCTACATAACCGGAGTGCCGGTAATACTGTTTTTGCGTTGCCTTGCGGCCAGTAACCAGGACTTTATCCGCATTGACCACGACCACAAAATCCCCCACTTCTTGATGGGGGGCAAACAGGGCTTTTTCTTTTCCCCGAACCAGGGAAGCGGCCTTAGCTGCGACTCTGCCAAGGACTTTACCCTCGGCATCGATCACAAACCATTTACGCTCCACCGTAGCGGGCTTTAGGAATACAGTTTTCATAGGATACCTTTCTCAATAATATAGGGTTTATTTTGCCGCTAAGGGCGCTGGTATGTCAAGGGCACCCATTGCCTCTGTTCAAGCCGCAATAGCAATGACCCCATCCCTCATGCGGCGCAGGAATCCCTCCGCTCTTTTCTAGGTATAGGTATCTCCTCAAAGAGGAGCAGGTATGCCTTGCTTTGCCATCAATAGAGGAAGGTTTGCCCTGTGGACCAGGGCGGTCTGTACGGTTGGGGAATCGAAGGGCTTTATTCTATGGTGAATTTGGATACTTCCTTCATTAAGCCGTGGATCCGTTCCTCGTTATCCGCACTGATCCCCGCCACCCTATCCATTTCTAATATGCTCTTGCTCCCAGCCCCCTATCCGGCAGCCAAGGTCTTTTGTATAGATGAAACAAAGCCTCAGGACTAAGCCCTTGGATTGAGCTTATCCGGGATATTCACTATACTGCTTATATAAGGAAGGATCCTATGGAATCAACCCTGCTGACCGCAGACGATGTGGCTAAACAACTGCGTATCAAGAAATATACGGTGTATGAACTGATTAAGCGCGGGGAACTTCCCTCTTCCAAAGTGGGGAAACAGGTTCGGGTTTCTCAAGAGGATATCCACCGCTATTTGCAGTCCAGGAAGACCGGTTCCCTGGCCCCCCTGCCCGGACTTGGTACGGAAGGGCCGGCTGGCCGCCTGGGGGATAAACCCTTAGTGGATTTTTCTGGTACTGCCCAAGGGCCTGTCATTATCTGTGGCCAGGATAAGTGCCTTGACCTTTTGGTGAGCCGGATTTCCCGGGCCGGAACCAACCTGGTTCTGCGTTCTTTTATGGGCAGCTATAACGGCTTATGTACCCTGTATAATGGCCGGGTGACGATGGCCGCTTCCCATCTGTGGGACGGGGAAAGCGATACCTATAATTACCCCTTTATTCGCCATCTCCTTCCCGGGCTTGCGGTAGGGGTGGTGCGTCTTGCCGGTCGTATGCAGGGCTTTTACGTTAAGAAGGGAAACCCCCTGCATATCCAGGACTGGAAGGATTTAGCGCGGGGGGAATTGAGCATAATCAATCGGGAACGGGGCTGCGGTACCCGGATACTCCTGGATCAAAAGCTGGCCCGCCTGGGGATAGAGGCGGAGCATATCCAGGGGTATACCCATGAATATACCTCCCATCTGGCCTGCGCCAACTCCGTGGCGAAAGGGGAGGCGGACCTGGGCTGCGGCTGTGAGCGGGGGAGGGAGCATATTCAAGGGGTAGATTTTGTTCCCCTGCAATTGGAATGGTATGATCTCATATTCCGCCTTGCAGACCTCAAGACCCCTGCGGTGAGCACCATACTCTCCTATGTCTTAGAGGGTGAGTTCAAACAAGATATGGAACTGCTGGGAGCTTATGATCTGTCTCAAACGGGCCGGTATGAAACCTTGTAAGAGGCTTGCTCCGCTTCCCGCTCCTAACCTCGCCTCTCCCATTATGGCATTACAATATTACAGCAAATAGCGTTAAAATCATCATACTCATTAAATCAAAGGAGGACTTGATTTCCTTTATATAGATATACGTTTTGCAACAAAGGAGCTTTCTATGCAGGAAATCGTGTCGTTGAGTGAACTCTTGGAACAGTACAGTCAAGGAGCTTTACCCAAGAAGGATTTTGAAGGGCGTATCTTTACGTTTATCCTTGAAAATCGCCGCCAGTTTAATCTCTTTACCTGGAATAAGGATGCATGTGTTGATTTTCTCTGCTGGTTCTATCCCCGTATGAGCCGCGCCATCACCAGCTATAAGGACACGGGGGCATCCTTTGATGCCTATATCGCCTCCCTGCTGTATTGGTCGTGCCGGGAATACCGTTCCCAACAGGCGGATCATGACCTTACGGAATACGCATTCTGGGAGGCCCGTGCAGAGAATATGAACCCCTGCGAAACTGAACCTGCCTATTTAGAGCCCCAGGAGACGATTAAACCGGTTTCTAATCCTCGACAGACCCTCATATTATTGCTTAAAACGTATTTTTTTGTATCCGAAGAGCGTATCGCTCGTATTGCTCCGGCCATCGGCATGGAAGAAGCCCATCTCCAGCATCTGATCGATGCCATGCGGAAGCGGAGACTTGAGCGGGACGAAGCACGCCGCGGGCTTATGGAACGAGTAGAGTCTCAATACTACCGGTGTATGGTGTTTAGAAAAAAGTTGGAAACCCTCATGGAAGGAACCAGGCAGTATGAACGCATAAAAGGCCAAATGGAACGAGCCACCCTACGCTATACCCGGATGCGGAATCGATTAGCCGCTATGCATTATTACGCTACTAACCGCGAAGTAGCCGAGGTCTTGGGTATTTCCAAGGGGACGGTTGACTCAAGCCTGTATGCGATAAAACAAAAAGATACGCTGGTGAACCCCGGAAAGTTCCCGTGTGATGCAACCCCTCAGACAGAACAGCGTCAAACTAGACCGAGGATATCGAATTATGACAACATTATATGAGGGGATGCCATCACGGCAGGCCAAGAGCCTAGCGCCTATGGCTAAGCCCCTGCCGTTTCAAACCCCAGGAGAGGAAATTGCCAATGGCATCTTACACGGCTTGGGAGCGCTCTTGGCGAGCGCGGGTTTGGTCTTACTGGTGCTCAGGGCCAAGGGATACCTGGGAGGGACCGGAGGAGGCGCCCTGGCGGTGGCTTCCTATACCATCTTCATGGTAACGATGATCGCCATGTTTCTTGCCTCCACCTTGTACCACAGCATCCGGCATGAAGGGGCAAAACGGGTCTTGCGTATCTGCGATCATTCGGCGATCTACCTGCTTATCGCAGGAACCTACACCCCTTTTTGCCTGCTGGCCCTACAGGGTCCGGTGGGCTGGATCTGTTTCAGCGTTGAATGGGCCTTGGCCATAAGCGGTATCACCCTGCATGCGGTCAATTGCAGGGTTTTAAAGAAACTGGAACGAGCGGCCTATATCGGGATGGGCTGGGCCGTGGTCATTGTCGGGCCGCGCCTTGCAAAGGCCATCCCCCTTTCAAGCCTTATGCTCCTGGTGGGAGGAGGCCTGACCTATACCCTGGGAGTCATCTGGTATAGCAGGCCCGCCCAGCGGGGCGCCCATGTTATCTGGCATGTATTTGTCCTCCTGGGAGCCCTGGCGCATTGGTGGTCTATCTGGCTTATGAGCTGATAGTTGCACCGGCAAAGCCCCACGCCTTTCAAAGACCCCGCATATCCCGTATAGTTTGATACAGAGTATTACAGAGATACGAGGTAATCCATGAGTTCATCAGCGCCATTTGATCCCCAGGCATTGACTGCCTTTGCCCGGTATTACGGTTTCCACTATACACGCATTGAGTTGCAGGCCCTTGTGGAGGATGTTCTGGTTGATATGGAGCGGGGGCTTGGGGGGCATAGCTCCAGCCTTCCCATGATCCCTGCCTATATACGCCCGGTTTCCCATGTTCCCGGGGGAAAGACCGTGATAGCCCTGGACGCGGGGGGAACCAATCTGCGAGCCGCCCTGATTCGTTTTGATGAGGCAGGAAACGCCCAGGCCCACAGCATGGAGAAACGGCCCATGCCCGGTACCTATGGGCGGCTCAGTGCGGCGCAGTTTTTCGATACCCTGGCGGAAGTCGTCAGCCCGCTTCTTGAACAGGAGCCCCAGGTGGAAGGCATAGGCTTCACCTTTTCCTATCCTATGGAGATAAGCACTGAGGCGGACGGTATACTCCTGGGGTTCAGCAAGGAAGTGGACGCCCCGGAGGTGATAGGAAAGGCCATAGGCCAAGGCTTGAGGGAGGCTTTGGCTCGCCGGAAGGTCCCGGCTCCTCAAGGGATTGTCCTCCTCAATGATACCGTGGCGACCCTGCTTGCGGGGTATGTCTCCATTCCTCCCCAGAGGGGCTATGCCCCAGGCCCGGTGATGGGCCTCATCCTGGGAACCGGTTTTAATACCGCATACCCCGAACAGAGCATCCCGAAGATAGGCTTTGACTCGGCACAGGCGCCCCAAATCGTGGTATGCGAAAGCGGGACCTTTGCCCACCGGTATATGGGGATCCTCGACCGGGAATACGATGCCACCACCAAGAACCCGGGAGCCTATACCCTGGAAAAGGCCGCTGCCGGGGCCTACTTGGGCCCCCTTACCTTCCATATTCTCAAACAGGCCATAGGAGACGGACTGCTTCGCTTCAGAAGGGCCGGGGAGTTCCGTGCATGGCCGAGTTTGGCCACGAAAGACCTCAATGCCTTTATGCACGATCCTTTTGGCGGGGAAGGCCCGCTGGTAAGCCTCTTTGATGCAGATGAAAAGGATGCCATTGCCACGGTGCTGTACCTCAGCTCTCTGGTAACCGAGCGGGCGGCCCGGTTTGCTGCGGCGATGGTGGCTGCGGCGGTGGAACGGATGGGAGGCTATCATCCCCTTGCACCGGTCCGTATTGCCGTGGAAGGGACCACCTACATGCGCTACCGGGGAATGCGCAGCGCCCTGGAATCCTACCTGCATACCCTGCTGGTGGCTGAAAAAAAGCGTTTCTATGTGCTGTCCCCGGTGGAGCAGGCATCCCTGTTCGGTGCTGCGGTAGCGGCCCTGTCCCTTTCAAAGGCATGAAGGGTCCAAAGCGGTGATGGAGGTCCTTCATCCGTGCTGATGGGGAGGTTTCAACCCGTATAAAGCAAACCGCAATGTAAGGAAGCCGCAGGCCGGGGTGCTAAGGCCAAGGGAACCCCCACTCCCGTCAGGAGGCGAAGCGCCTTCTTCATACATCCGGTAAAGCCCCTCCCGGAACCAAAGCACCGTGGACCTTCGGCAAGGAGCGCCCGGCCGGCGCATCACCGGCGCCCGCTATGGACTTTAACCCCCCCGGAGGGCTTAACCGGTTTCCATTTTATGCTCGGTGAGGAAGAGATCCAGCACCGTGAGGAAGAGGATCACCACCATAGGCCCCAATATAAGGCCGTTGAAGCCAAAGGCGCTCACCCCCCCCAGGATGGCGAAGAAGATGATCAAGGGGTGCAGTTGTATCCTGTCCTGGAGAAACATGGGGCGCAGAAAATTGTCCAAGATAGAGATGAATATCCCGGAGACGATGAGAAAGATCACCCCTCCCAGGACATCGCCCTCAATAATACGGAATATCCCCAGGGGAAGCCACACCAGACCCCCTCCTATCATGGGAATAAACACACAGATAAAGGTCAGAACCGCAAAGACCAAGGCCCCCTTAACCTGGAAGATGGAGAAAATGATATACCCCATGACTGCCTGTATAAAGGCCACGATGATGTAGCCCAAGAAAAGATTCCTGGTTATCTCCATGAATTTCACCACCAAGGCGCTGAGGTAGCTTTTCCGTATGGGGATGGCATGGAGCACCAAATGGGAGAGATAAGGGGCATCCATATAAAAGAAGAAGAGGGAGAACATGATCAATACCAGGGAGAAGAAAAAGGAGCCCACATTCCAGGCCAAGTCGCTGGAGATATGCACCATATCCTGAAGGCTGGAACTGAGCAGGTAGAGGATGCGTTTCTGTATATCCTCCACCGTAAGCAGTATCTGTCCCGCCGTAATATCCCGGATCAATTCCCCAATAGGTTCAAAGAGGTCCGTTAAGACATCGGGCCTCGTATAAAAGACCTCCCGAACCATGCGGATAAGGTCAATGATCTGTTTGAGACACTGAAAAACCACAAACAGCAGGGGGATGAGGATGATCACCACGGTCCCCACGGCAAAAACCGCGGACCAGAGGTTTCTAAGAACCATACCCTTGGGGCTCTTGGGTTCCAGTCCTTGGACAAGCCGCTTATGCAAGGGGCTTAACAGCACATACAGCATGGTGGACCATAACAATATGGTAAAGAAGGGGGCAAACAACCTACAGACCACAATAAGCAATAAAACAAGAATGATCCCGAACACATAGTTTTGTATCCGTTCAGGAGGGGGTATTCCCGCAGAGGGGCCAGGTATATCACTCATACTAAGAATCATACCGCTTCCCCCCTGTATTAGCAATTAAGAAGGTTCCCGCAGACCTATGTCTTGGTACCGGTATCCTCCAGCACCGCTTGAGGGGTTTACCTGGCTTGTATTGCAGGGGTTTATGGGTTCTCTTAGGTTTCTTTTACGCTCAGTCCCTCAAGACTCGCGGGTATGCGGTCTTATTGGGTACTCTCTTGCATAAATGGGGAGAGGCATCTATACTGAAGGCCATTACACCTGTGGAGGATATAATGAAACTCATAAAAACCACTCAAGGACGATGCGCGCTGGGGGTATTCCTCGTGCTCATCTTCACCCAAAGCCCGCTCTTTTCCGCGTCCCGTAAGGAGCAAGGTCCTGCCCCAAGCGAGGCCCCAAAGCCGGCCCAGGTAAAACTCCTGGTGGCTGCTGCGGCAAGCCTTGAAAATGCCTATGTGCAGGAACTCATTCCCCTGTTCCAAAAGAACAACTCCCAGATCACCGTGGAGGGGGTCTACGATAGTTCCGGGAGGCTCCAGACCCAGATTGAGCAGGGACTGGAGGCGGATGTCTTCATGTCTGCGGCAACCCGGCAAATGGATGCCCTGGTAGAGAAGAACCTTATCGCCCCTGCCTCGGTGAAGCCCCTCTTGCAGAATAAGCTGGTCCTCATTAAGCCGGCAGGAACCACCACGCCGGTTACGGGCTTCGAGAACATCACCCAGGCCCGGATCATCGCCCTGGGGGACCCTGCCACTACGCCCGCAGGGCAGTACGCACAGGAAGCCTTTACCAACCTTGGTACCTGGGAGGAGGTCTCCGCTAAGGTGAGCCTGGGGAGCAATGTAACGGAAGTCCTCAACTGGGTCGGGGAAGGAAGTGCGGAAGTAGGCATCGTCTATGCCACGGATGCCGCTTCTACCGCCAAAGTGGAGAGCATCCAAGAACTCCCCGAAGGACTCCTGGCCACCAAGGTGATCTACCCGGTGGGGATGATCGAGGCTTCCCGGCATCAGGAAGAAGCCCGGCGTTTCATCAATTTCCTGGCCTCTCCTGAGGCCTTAGGGATTTTCAAAGCCTTTGGGTTTTCCCCGAACAATTAAACCGTCAAGCACTGCGCCATGGACCTTTCACCTATCCTGATTTCCATAAAAACCGCTTCTGCGGCGATTGGGGTTACCTTTTTCCTGGGGGTCCTGGCAGCGAAAGGGGTTGCCGGGATCCGGCGCAAGGAATGGAAGATGATCCTCGACGGGATCCTCACCCTGCCGCTGGTCCTGCCCCCCACCGTGGCGGGTTTCTTTCTCTTGTACCTCTTTGGGGTACGCGGGCCGGTGGGCCGCTTCTTCTTAGCATGCTGGAACATCAAGATTGCCTTTTCTTGGGGGGCCACGGTCCTTGCGGCAGTGGCCATCTCCTTTCCCCTGATGTACCGATCCGCCCGGGGCGCCCTGGAGCAGGTAGACCCCAGCCTTATCTATGCGGCCCGAACCCTGGGCATGTCCGAATGGAAGCTCTTCTGGAAGGTGAGCCTCCCTACGGCCCTGCCGGGGGTTGCCTCCGGGGGGGTCTTGGCCTTTGCCCGGGGCTTAGGGGAATTTGGCGCCACCGCGATGATCGCCGGTAATATACCGGGAAAAACCCGGACCTTGCCCTTGGCAATCTATTCCAGCGTGGCCTCAGGAGACATGGAGAACGCCTATATCTACGTGCTCATTATCGTGCTGTTTTCCTTTGGGGTGGTGGCCTTGATGAACTACGGGACCCTGCAAAACGAGCGCCCCCCCGATCCGGCGCCGGATGAAAGTCCGGAGCGGCTATGAGCATTCGCGTCTCGATTCGTAAACGCCTCTCCCGTCATTTCTCCCTGGAAACCGACTTCGACAGCGATGCCGCGTGCCTGGGCATCTTAGGGGCCTCGGGGTGCGGGAAGAGTATGACCCTCAAATGTATCGCGGGTATTGAAAGCCCTGATGCAGGGCATATTGCCGTGAACGGTCGGGTCTTATTTGACTCCCGTCGCAAGATAAACCTCAAAGCCCAGGAGCGCCGGGTGGGCTATCTCTTTCAAAACTACGCGCTCTTCCCCCGCATGACCGTGTTGGAAAACATCACCGTGGCCCTCTCCCTTCCCAAGCAGGAAAAGCTCAAGAAGGCCCGGTCTTGGCTGAACCGCTTTGGGCTTACGGACCTGGAAGACCGTTATCCCCGGCAGCTTTCCGGGGGCCAGCAGCAGCGAACCGCCCTGGCCAGGATGCTCATCCAGGATCCTGAGTGCATCCTCTTGGATGAGCCCTTTTCTGCCCTGGATACCCATCTGAGGGAACAGATGCAAGTCCAGCTCCTTACCATGCTTGGGTCCCGGCATGATGTGATCATGGTTACCCACAGCCGGGACGAAGCCTATAGGCTGTGTGATACCCTGGTGGTGATGGATAGGGGCCGGGTTTTGACCAAAGGCGCCACCAAAGTCTTGTTTCAGCATCCCCCTTCAGTGCCCGTAGCCCGCATCACCGGGTGCAAGAACATCTCCCCCATACAGCGGACCGGCCCGCAAACCCTATATGCCCTGGACTGGGGCCTGTCCCTGCACGTCAGCGTGCCTATTGAGGATTCCATAACCCATGTGGGAATCCGGGCCCATGACTTTACCCCATTATGGCAAGCCCCGGAACCGGGACGCTGCAACCAGGTCCGCATAGCCCTTACCCGGCGTTCTGAAGAGCCCTTTGAACAGGTCCTGCTCTTTACCAATGGGGACGCCAAGAGCCCCCGGGAACAGGGGGAACTATGGTGGAAATACAGCAAATACCAATTCCAGGATATACCCCCATGGTTGGGCATCCCTCAGGAAGGCTTGTTGCTCCTGCGAAGCTAATCCAGGGGACCGAGGAGTCCGGCCTTCAGGGAGTGGTGAAAAAGGGAAAAACGATTACGGTCGAAGCTGAGTAAGCCCTCATTGCGCATCTTGCCCAGTTCCTGAGACAAGGCGCTTCGGTCAACCCCAAGGTAATCTGCCAATTCCTGCCGGTTAAAGGGGATAGCAAAGTCACCGGTACCGGCCTTTTGGGCCTCTTGTGAAAGATAGGAGCGTAGTTTCTCCCGGGTCGTACGGCGGGAGAGATGGTCAATCTTTTGGATAAGCCTGTGGTTGTGTTCCGCCAGAATACGGATCATATTGCGTATCAGCCTTGCATGAAACACACATACCGACGAGCAGAGGGTAACGATCCGTTTATAATCCACCAAGAGTATATCCGATGCTTCCGTCGTGAAAGCACTCACCGGCAGCCGGCGGAGTTCCCCACAGGCAAAGGCCTCTCCCACTAATCCTCCCGGGCTAACCTGGGCGATAATGCTGCGGTTTCCCCAAAAATCATCCTGAATCAGGTGAAGCTTCCCGGAAAGGAGTATGCCCACCGGGATAGCCGCAGAGAGGGGCGTATCGGCTATAAAGACGAACGTGTTTTTTTCATAGTGCTTCTGCCATGCGCCTAAGCACTCCAGAATAGCCGCCACATCCGTTTCGTCGATACCCATAAACAGGGAACAAGCCTTGAGTATGTCCATGAGGGGGGGTGTTTTCTTCATTACTCTTATCCCAAAGTACGCTGCTTGTTGTAAAAACAACTGATTCTACCGGTTCAGCATGGTAGTATTATAATATAGCCTATACGCTCCCTGAGTGCTACTGAGGAGCAGGCTCTGCTCTTACCGAGGACACGCGCCTTGTGAAGCACTGATAGGATGCGGAGCGTATGCAGGAGGCGAGTAAGCAAAGGAGGAACCTATTATGAATCGATGTCCCGGTGCAGCACATCTGAGCGGTACACCGAGCTTGACCACGAAGCTATGTCCGCAATGCGGCGGTGAGATTGACCTTTTCTCCATTGATACCCATGCACGCTGCGAGAACTGCGGATTCATCGCCTACAACGACACCCAGCACTGTATCCGTTGGTGTAACTATGCACGGCAATGCGTGGGAGACGCCTTGTACGAGCGGATGCTGCAAGCCCAGAGGGGAGACCCTCAAGCCTGAGCTTCCATAGGAAAAGGAAGGACCCCGTCAATGCTGGATCTGCCGGTGAGGGCCATGATGAGCCTATCCAGGCCCAGGGCTACTCCAGAGCAGAGAGGAAAGGGCTTGCCCTTGCGGGGCCGGAAGACCTTCCAGTACTCCTCATCTATCCTATGAGGGACCAGGGCGGTCCGAGCCTTGCGGGCCCCTTCTTCCGTAAAATACTCCCGTACTTTTTGCGGATCCCCTTCCTCGGTGTAACAGTTGGCCAGCTCTATACCCTGGACATAGAGTTCCCACCGTTCCACGGTTCTTCCCGGGCGGTCTTTCTTGGCCAGGCACGGGACAAAAGCAGGGTAATCCATGAGCGCCACCGGCTTGTCTTGAGGAAGCCGCGGCTCCACTGCATGGACAAAGATGAGGTTATACAAGTCCGCCAGATCCATGCCTTGAGGAGGCTCAAGGCCAAGCTCCCGGGCGGCTTCTTCCAAGGTCCCTTGGGCTACCGCATCAAAGAGGCTGAATCCTGCCCAACGGCAAAAGGCTTCTTCCATAGGGATCCGCATAAACGGGGGATGCAAGGCTGAACGATCCCGGCCCTCTTCGTCCAGCTCAGTAAGGAGAAACTGAAACAGGTCCTCGGTTACCGAGAGGGAATCCGTATAATCCCCATCCATGGTGTAGTATTCCAGCAGGGTAAACTCCGGGCTATGCAGGCGGCCCAGGGATTCGCTGTTACGGAAAGACTTGCATATCTGGTACAGGGATACCCCGTGCTCGGCAATGAGCTTCTTCATCCAGATTTCCGGGGAAGGGATGAGCCAATAGGCTTTGGCTTGCCTTCGCGTACTTAAAGGCGGCGGGAGATAGGCAGTTTCAAAGACCTCCAGGCATGATTCAGGGATGAGGTTCGGAGCCAAGAGAGGGGTGTCCACCTCAAGGTAGCCCCGGCGGTCAAAAAAGGTACGGGTTTGCCGTATAATCTGGGCTCGGGTCCAGAGCAGCTCTCTATCCATGGGTACCCGGTCCCGTAAGGCGGCGTACCGCCTCCTTCCATTGGCGGCCCCGGTGGAACTCGTTTAAGAACATGCCGAAAGAAGCGCACCCCGGAGAAAGCACGACCACATCCCCCCTGCAGGCCACGTCCAAACTGGCGCTTACTGCCTGATCCACCGAATCAAAGGGCCCCTGGTAAGAACAGCACGCGCCATCCAGCAGGGGCTTGAGCCTATCGCTGCCGCTTCCCCCAAGGAGGATCACCGCCTTAGCCTGGCTTGCAGCCTGTACCAGGGGGCTAAAGTCCAGCTTCTTGTCGGTTCCTCCGGTTACCAGTACCACCGGCGCGCTAAAGGCCCTCACCGCTGCTGCGGCAGCATCAGGAATGGTGGCCGCCGTATCGTTATAGAAACGAATGCCCCCGGCTTCATGAAACCATTCCAGCCGGTGTTCAATCCCCGGAAAACTCCCCAGGGCATCCCGAATAAACCCCGCAGGAAGCCCCAGATCCAAGAGGGCCAGAGCCGCGGCTAGGAGGTTTTTCTTCTGGTGATACCCGGGAATGCGTAGCTGGGAGGGAAGTACTTCCACCGGTAGCGGGGAAGCTCCCTTAAGCCGGGCAAGGCCCGGACCTGCAGGACCGGTGAGCCAGCCACCAGCCTCTGCATCGGGGAGGGGCCTTTCACTATAGACCTGGGGCCTAGCCTGAGTTTCCGCAAGGAAGCTCCTTCCCCAAGGATCATCCGGTGCGATGGTCAGGTCTTGGGCATCTTGTCCCTGGTAGAGGACGCGCTTATCCTCCATATAGGCTTCCATAGTACCGTAGCGATCCAGGTGATCCGGCAATAGGGCGGTATATACCGCTACATGAGGTTTGAGGAGGGCCTGAGGTGTTCCCTTTGGATAGTTCCCCTCCTGTAAGCGGCCTCGGAGATCCCCAAGCTGCCAGCTTGACAGTTCCAGAACCACCGTATCTTCAGCAGTCAGGGCATCTAAGAAATCCAGGGGGGAAGCGGTAATATTACCCCCCAGATAGGCTTTGCCGGGAATGAGTCCCTGGGTTTGCGCCGCGTTGAGCACCCAATGAAGGGCCGAGGCCGTGCTGGATTTACCCTTGGAACCGCTAATCCCTATAAGCCGGGCAGGGGAATGGGCTAAGAACAGGGAAAGGTCTGTTTCTATGCGCCGGCTGAGGGCTAAGTAGGGAGAATCCGGCCTTACCCCGGGATTTTTTATCACCATATCGGCCTTCTTAAAATCCTCTGGGTCGTGCTGTCCTAATCTATAGCGGATAGACGGGAGGTTCTTAAGTGGTTCCAGGGAAGGGGCCAAGGTCTTCTCGTCCCGGAGATCCGTAACCGTGATCTGCGCTCCCTCCCTTGCAAGATAGCGGACCGATGCTAATCCGCCTCCATGAAGCCCCAGGCCCATGACGAGGACCTGCATACCCTGGTACTTAGCGTGAAAATCTGGAGATTGACTCATGGGGTATTCCTTTGTATGGTGCAGGCCGGTCTGTCTGTACCCTGCACCCTGATGGGCATAAACGTCTCATAGGGGTAAAACTTCTGGAAAGAAGTATTGCGATTGGGAATGGTACTGTCAAGAGAGCGGTTACTGCAAGGTAGTCGGGAAATCGTTCCGCACGGCTAAGGAAACAATTGACATGGCAAGGCGTGTTTGGTATTATCACAAAGTAAATATACGTATTAACTATTTTTAAGGAGTAGGACTATGAAAACAAAGTGGTTTTTTATGGTTGTGGCGCTGTTTCTGACGGGAGCGGCATTGTTTGCAAGTGGTAAAAAAGAGAGTAGTGCGGTTACTACTATTCGGGTTGGTACCGAAGGAGCCATGCCGCCCTATAACTACGTGACTGAACAAGGGGAAGCCGCAGGGTATGATATAGCGGTGGTAAAGGCCATTGTTGCGCTTTTGCCGGAATACCAGGTCGAATTCGTACCTACCGCCTGGGATGGTATTTTCGTAGCCCTGGAAGGGGGTGAATTCGATCTGCTCGCCAGCTATCTCGGCTGGCGTAAAGAGCGGGAAGAGAAGTATTATCTATCCACAGTGCCCTATCTCTGGAGCGGTTACAGCTTGGTATTCAAGGAAGGGCGCACCGATATCCGTTCCCTGAAGGATTTGGAAGGCAAAAAAGTAGCCAGTGGGGTAGGAACGGCCTCTACCACCTTGCTTGAAGAATATATCAAACAGACCGGGGCAAACATCGAAATTGTCTATACCGACGGCAATATCGCTAACGCCTTGACAGAGATCGACACCGACCGGGTGGATGCCACCATCAACTCAACGATTACCACCCAGCTCACCGCCAACACCCTGGGGTATAGGATCGATTCGCTTCCCCTTACCGAAGAAGGGTGGTCGGTCATATCCATCCATCTGTTGTTCCCGAAAACTGAAAAGGGCAAGACCCTCCGGGATCAGTTCGATGGGGCCTTGAGGCAGCTCCTCTCTAACGGCAAGCTGCGGGAACTTTCACGGGAATATCTTTTTGGCAGGGACTATACCACCAGAGAGGCGCTTGAAGCCGGTGTATAACCGAGTTAAGGTCGGAGCGTAACGATGGGAAGAATCTTTGATCCTAGCTTTATGCTCCAATCAACGCCGGAGATCCTCACGGCGTTGCCGGTAACCCTGTTCCTCGCCTTTATCGCAGGGAGTATAGGATTTATCATCGCCTTTGGGGTAGCCCTCGTACGGTATTTCAATGTGCGCTTTCTTTCCGGCTTGTGCAAAGTGTATGTGTCCTATATCCGCGGTACCCCGGCACTGGTTCAGATCATGCTGGTCTACTTCGGTATACCCCTTATCCTGCGGGGCTTGAACGAATATTTGGGGACTACCTTCAATGTAAACGGCGTACCCCGCATGGTCTTCGCTATTGTCGCCTTGTCCTTTAACGCGGGAGCGTATATGTCTGAGACGCTTCGCAGCGCCCTCCTTGCAGTAGACGCAGGGCAGCTTGAGGCGGCCTACAGCGTCAACATGAACGTGCGGCAGGCCATGATACGGATCGTGGCTCCCCAGGCATTCGGCATCGCCCTGCCGCCCCTGGCAAACACGCTGGTATCCCTTATCAAGGAAACCTCCCTGGTCTTTACCATTTCGATTATCGACCTCATGGCCCGTGCCCGTATCGTTGGCGCCCGGGGCTACCGTTTTTTTGAAATCTACGTGGTAGTTTCGGTTATCTACTGGGTCCTCTGTACCTTGGTAGGCCGGCTTCTGGGAATGGCAGAAAAACGGGCCCGTAAATACGAAAGAAGCATAGCCCTATGATACGGCTTGAACATATCAGCAAGTCCTTTGGCGGCAATCAGGTACTGCGGGATGTAAGTCTTTCCATTACTAAGGGAGAAATTGTTTCAATCATCGGGCCGAGCGGAGCCGGAAAAACCACACTGCTGCGGACCTTCAACTGGCTGGAAAAGCCAGACTCCGGTAGTATTAGTATCGATGACGTCAGGGTGAACGCCGCAGCAGTGAAAAAGCGCGATGTATACCGGCTGCGTTCCAAGTCGTCTATGGTCTTTCAGCATTACAATCTTTTTAAGAATAAAACGGTGTTACAGAATGTTACCGAAAGCCTCATAGTGGTCAAGAAACAGCCGAAAGCCCTGGCTAAGGAGAAAGCAATGACCATCCTTTCCTCTATCGGGCTTGTGGACAAGGCCGATGAGTATCCCTCCCGGCTTTCCGGCGGGCAGCAGCAGCGGGCCGGTATAGCCCGGGCGCTGGCAGTGGATCCTGCGGTGATGCTTTTTGACGAACCGACCAGTGCCCTGGATCCTGAGTGGGTGTCGGAAGTGCTGGAGGTGATAAAACGGATAGCCCTGGCGGGGATGACCATGATCCTGGTATCCCACGAGATGCTCTTTGTCAGGGAAGTTTCATCCCGGGTGATCTTTTTTGACGCCGGCATACAGGTAGAAGATGGAACGCCGGAGGAGATCTTCAGCCATCCCCGGCAGGAACGGACCCGTCAGTTCTTTATGAAGAACAAGGAATACCCCTTGGTGTGGTAAGTAAAAAAAAGATCCCTGTCCTGGTATGACTCTGCGTTCCGGCGGCCTTTTTTCCCGGCAGGCGGGATGAACGAGTACTGGAATGTACGGGGAAGCATCCCGTATAACGGCATATACGCAAGGAACCTGGCCGCCGGAACCTACCGCGTACGGGTGATCACCCAATTCTCCGCGGGCAGCGCCCTCTTAAAAGAACCCCGGCACATAGATTACGAGGTTAACCACGCCGTTTCGTGAACACGCTGGCGCGCCTAACCAGGGCGCCCGGACACACCTAACCAGGGTGTGAGAGACACACTCAACTAGGGTGTGGGAGACACACCTAACTAGAGTGTGGGAGACACACCTAACTAGGGTGTGAGGGACACACCAACCAGGGTGTGAGGGACACACTCAACTAGGGTGTGTGGGACACACTCAACTAGGGTGTGTGGGACGCACCTACCTAGGGTGTGTGAGACGCACTCAACTAGGCTGTGCTGACGCACCTACCTAGGGCGCGGATAATCACGCGATTTTCCGTCGGCGGGTCGTTGTTACAAGAACCCCGAACCATAGGCTATGGGGTTGATCTGGCAGTCTAAGCCCCGCACGCGGGAGCGACTATATTGAAAACTGTACGGGGAACCGCCTCGCAGAGGAGAAAAGCATGAAAAACATGAAGAAAAGAATTGCATTCGCGCTGCTGGCACTGTCCGCGACCTTGAACGGGGATCCCGCGGCCCCCATTACGCTCTAAACTTGACCCGTAAAAATGCTAAGCCGTATTTAAGACCCAGGGCTTCACAAATGCTCATCTTCCAACCAAGTCGGATAAAGCAACAGCGCCGCTCCATCCCTACTCTATTCCATGAGACCTTTGCGTTCTCTCAAACAAGGAGTCTGGTACGAAATCCATACCCGTATCAACAATCGGGAACCCCTCTTCCGTACCCCTAGGGCACTGAGCCTGTTTGCACAGATCTTCCAGGAGACAAGAGTGCGCTTCGTTTTCGAGATTCGGGGGCTGCGTCTTGGGGAGGATAGGCTTCAGTTTTATATCAAACCCGCCCAGGGCCTGGAACTTCCGGCTATCATGAAATGGCTGAAACAGGTGTTTGCCCAGCGGTACAACCGGGCCCAGGGGAGGGAAGGGCATATCTGGGGAGACCGGTATAGGTCTGTGATACTCGACGGGGAGCCGCCTGAAGCGAAGCTTGCGGGGGAGGACGTGGGGGGCAGAGTGGATATGGGGGTCAGACCCTTTTATAGGGAAGCGGAGGCCCAAAGCGCTTTTCTGTTCTTCTTCCCGCTTCCCCGTGTCCCTACGCCCGGATAAGAGGCGGCAATTCGCCAGATGTTCCGTAAGGGTTCCTCTATTCATCCTCAACAGCAAAATCCCCGGGGAAAGGTCTGTTCTGAAACCGGCAAGGACAAATAGAGGTCAAGCTCAGGCCCAAGGACGGGCATCTTTAAGGGGCATTCCCCGGGCGGAGCAAGAGCTGTTCGGCATTACTGCCCAGGAGGAGGGCCCTCTGGGCCGGGGAAATACCGCTCTCTGCTATGCCGGGCATATACCGGGAGAGGGGAAGGAGGGGGAAATCGCTGCCGAAGAGGATCTTGTCCTGGAGGCCCAGGGCGCAGGCCGCGCGGTAGATGCCCGCATCATAGAGGAAGGGCGAGGCGGCAGTATCGTAGTACACATGCCGGTATTTCTTCCTTTGCTCAGGCATGGCTTCGTAGAAGAGCAAGCCCCCTCCCCAGTGGGCAAAGATGATGATCAGTTCCGGGTTGTGTTCCACGAAGCTGTCCAACTGGGTCAAGGTGGTCCGGGTCTTGCCGGGGTAGTAATGCCCCACCGGCTCGTTGGCGTGGACCAGGACCGGCAAGCCCCGCTCAATACACGCTCCTGCAAAACGCCGGGTATCCGCGGCTTCCTCAATACAAAAGCCCTGGCCTTCGGGGAAAAGCTCCCCTATGCCCCTAAGCCCGGCAGCATGACAGCGGTCCAGTTCCTGCTCCATGTCCCTGTGGTTCGGCACCAGGGCCATATACCCGATGAGACGCCGGGGATACCGCTGCACCTGGGCAATGACGTAGTCGTTGACTGCCCGGCAAAGCCCCATATCCCGGAAGCTGAAGCCGAAGATCACCGCCTGGTCAAAGCCGCGGCGATCCAGTTCCTGTACCACCTCATCGGCCGTGGCGAATCTATTGGCAGGACTGGCACACAGCAGGGCAAAATAGGGTTCCTTCACAGCATAGCGCTGCACCCGGCTGCGGATTTCCGGAGGCGTTACATGCACATGCATATCGATCTTGGGCATTTCCGCTGCTCCTCACGAGAGGGTCTTTCGCACCTGGGCGTAGATCCCCTGGGCCAGGGTCTCGGCGTCCTTCAGCAGGGCTTGATACCGCCCGCCGGATGGCTCCTCCGGCCCGTCCCACTGGGGAAGAACCAGGGTGTTCCGGGCCCTGATGTTCATAAGGATGGTGAGGTGAGCCCCCTGAGCAGCGGTCTGTAAGCTCAAGGCAGCCAGGCCCAGGTCGCTGGCCGTACCGGTGTAGTAGTCCGGGGCCAGGTCCCTTCCCAGGCGGAGGGCCTGGACCGCAGCCTGGAGGATCTGGTAAGGAATGAGGATACACTCCCTGAGGGTCTGGTCCAGGGCCTGCCGATAGCGGGAGTGCGCTTCCTCACCGTACCGGGGCAGGTGTTTGGCCGCAAGGAAGGCCTCATACGCGGCGCTGTCTTCCGCTACCCAGCGCAGAAAATCCCGGGCCAAGGCCTCGGCGGTGGCCGCGGTGCGGCTCATCAGGTCTTTCCGGTGCGCATACGCGGCTTTATCCGCGCTTATGAGCGCCACCTTGCGGATAAGCCCCGTTCCCAGGGCGGCTTCCAGTGCGGCGCTGGAGCCGCCTCCGGGGGTGGGGGCGGCAGAAGCGAGCAAGCGGGTAAACTCTTGCAGGCTTTGGGTACTGAGGTCCATGGCTTTCCTCCTTTCTTCTTAGGCCGGTCATCTGACTGGAAGCTCCGGTCATCTGACTGGAAGCCTCGGCCATCTGACTGGAAGCTCTGGTCATCTGACTGGAAACTCTGGTCATCTGACTGGAAACTCCGGTCATCTGACTGGAAGCTCTGGTCATCTGACTGGCAACTCCGGTCATCTGACTGGCAACTCCGGTCATCTGACTGGCAACTCCGGTCATCTGACTCGCAACGCCGGCAGCCGAAGTTCCAGCGCCGGGGTTCTAACCCGCAGCCCTGGGGGTCAGAACGGGGACTTTCCTGTCTGGATTGCTTCGGGGCTGCGCCCCTCGCAATGACGGGTTCACTGCGCTCCCGCAATGACGAAAG